>CANREY010000007.1 GCA_947629755.1 uncultured Oscillospiraceae bacterium
TCACGGTTTTTGGATATGTAGCCGATGCCGGAGTTTATGGCCTCAAGGCAGGTCTTTATCTCCTTGCCCTCCCGGACAACGCTGCCGGAGGCGAGCTTCTCAAGTCCGAAGGCCGCCCGGCCTATCTCGTGCATACCGCACCCGGAAAGGCCGCCGAAGCCCACGATCTCGCCCTTGTGGAGCGTCAGGGAGAAGTCGTTTATGGGCCCGAAGGTGAGGTTTTTGAGCTCCAGCGCCACATCGGGCTGATGGGAGCTGTCGTAGTCCTCACGGTAGTAGGCCTCGCCGATCTCACGGCCCACCATCAGGTACCTTATGCGCTTCACGGCGTCTGGGGCGTCCATCTCCTCACGGGTGAGGTTGCCCTTTATCTCCCCGTCCCGAAGTACGGTGAGGTCGGTACATTGCCACAATATCTCGTCCATGTCGTGGGAGATAAAGGTGACGCACTTATTATCGTTTTTAAGCTTCTCAATGAGCTTATAGAGGATATTGCGGCCCTCCAGGGACAGCGCCGTTGTGGTCTCGTCCACCACGAAGACCTCTGTGTCGTCGTTGACGCACCGGACGATCTCCACGAGCTTGCGGTCCTCGAAGCCGTAGCTGTTGATGGGGTCCGCGGCCTTTATGTGGGAAATGCCGAAGGAATCCAGAAGCTTCTGGGCGGCCTCGTTGACCTTTTTCATGCTGACTACGCCGAGCTTTGAAAATTCGTCGAACCGTCCGGCAAATATGTTCTCAGCCACCGTGCAGTTCGGTATGGTGTTGGCCTCCTGGAGCACCATGCTTATGCCGTGGCGCTGGGCGTCCACCATGGTTTTCGGCGCCCAGGGCTGTCCCTTGTAGAACATCTCGCCGCTGGTGGCCTTCTGCATCCCCGCAAGGATCGACGTGATGGTGGACTTGCCCGAGCCGTTCTCCCCGACAAGACCTCTTATCTCGCCGCGGTAAAAGCTCACGTCCACATCACGAAGGGCACGGGTTGGACCGAAATTTTTGCACATATGCCGGATCTCAATAATTTGTTCCTTGCTCATGACCTCTCCCCTCCGCTGAAATAATTGTGCTGTGAATTTTTGACTTTTTTGGTTATTCTGCCTGCTGCCGGTTTGTTCACACAAAAGATTTTATCATTTTGCACGAACACGCTCAAGGTCACGGATTTTTATTTTAATGAACAGTTTTTAAGGGCCCAAATGGCGGCCCGGTCAACAAAATGCACAATGAGCTTAAAAAATGTACATTACCAGTTGAAAAAATGTACACGTCGTGGTAGAATAGGCCGTGATAAGGTGAATTTTTTATGCAAAAAAGCGAAAAAGAGGAGTGAATGGCCCAATGGAGGAGCGCCACGAGATAATAACCTTCCCCCGCAATATGCGTATCCGCGTCTTTCTGCACGCCATAGGCTCCGTCTCCCGCCACTGGCACGGGAGCTTAGAGCTGGTGTTCCTCATAAAGGGCTCCGCCCGCGTCACCGTGGACGAGCGGAGCTTCACCATGGGCGAGGGGGACGTGACCCTCATAAACTCAAACTCCATACACGAGCTTCGCTCCGAGGACGGCGCGGCCCTTATCGCCGTCCAGATAAAGCCTGAGATGTTCAGCATCTCCAACGAGGGGGAGGATCTGGAGTTTGACTGCGTCAGCGCCACTGACCCGGACAAGGGCCGCTTTGACGGCCTTCGCATGTGTATCTCCCGTATGCTTTTGGAGAACGTCCACCGGGACGTGTCCTCGGACTACCGCAACTACGGCATGGGCTACTGGCTCTTGGGGGAGCTTCTTGACCATTTCCGTGTCCCCGGCACGGGCAAGACGCTGGACAGGAAGAAATACACCCAGCGCCTCACGCAGATACTCGACTACATTGAGGCCCACTACGCGGAAAATTTTTCCCTCGCCGACCTCGCCGAGGCGCAGGGCCTCAGCGTGCCTTATCTTTCCAGCTTCTTTGCCAAATATACCGGCGTTAAATTCTCCCAGTACTACACCGACGTGAAGCTCTCCCACGCCAGGGGACAGCTGACGGGCTCCGACGACACGGTGGAGCGGGTGGCCACGGATAACGGCTTTACCGAGACCCACACATTTATAAGGGCCTTCAAGCAGAAGTTCGGCGAGACGCCCAGCGCCTACCGCAAGCGCAACAGGGAGCGGGGCCCTGAGTCCAGCATGGCCGCGGGCCTCAACTACCTCTCCCTTGAGCCCTCAAATTACCTGAGCCTTCTTGAGAAGTACACCAGCGGTATGGGCTTCGCCCCGGACCGCTCCGTCACACACGCGGCCCTTACCCGCGTGGCCAGCGTAAACGTCTCCGGCCCCGGCACGCCCCTTCGCCACACCTTCAGAAACGTCATCACCGTGGGCCGGGCCCACGACCTTCTGAGCCACGACATACAGAACATGCTCCGGGACATACAGTCCGCCGTGGGCTTTAGGTACATAAAATTCCACGGCATACTGGCCGACGACATGATGGTCGTCTCCCGCGCGGAGGACGGCAAGCTCCAGTTTCGCTTCCAGATGATAGACTCAGCTCTCGACTTTCTCCTCTCCATCGGCCTCAAGCCCCTTGTACAGCTGAGCTTCATGCCAACGGCGCTGGCCTCGGACCCCGGCAAGACCATATTCTATAAGCCCTTCAACACCTCTCCCCCCAAGGACATGGCCGAGTGGAACACGCTCATAGAGCGCCTCACCCGCCACCTCATCTCCCGATTCGGTCAGCGGGAGGTGTCAAGCTGGCCCTTCACCGTGTGGAGCGAGCCCGACACGCCCCCGGACATGTTTGGCTTCCACAGTCAGGCGGACTTCATTGACCTATTTGAGAACACCTACCGCACCGTGAAGGCCGTCTGCCCTGACATACGCTTTGGCACGCCGGGGCTTCTCTACATGCGCCACTTGGGGGAGCCTGAGTGGATAAAGGCCTTCTTCCGGGCCATAAGGGAGCGGGGCGCGGACCCGGATTTCATAAGTTTGCACTACTACGCGGACATACTTCCCACAGAGAGGACGGACATTCGCGTCATGCACCTGCCCGCCTCCCGCCTTCCGCGGGACACCGACGACTTCTCCGGCTTCATCACCGCCTCCCGTGAGCTTTTCGGGGAGCTGGGCTACGCCGACAGGCCCATTTACCTCACTGAGTGGAACCTGACCCTCTCCCACCGGAACCTTATCTCCGACACCTGCTACAAGACCTGCTACATAATGAAAAACCTCCTTGAAAATTACGACAGGCTCGACAGCTTCGGCTACTGGAGCCTGACGGACCTTCTTGAGGAGAACCCCCTGCCCGACAGCGCCAATCTATTTCACGGCGGCCTTGGCATCTACACCATGTCCGGCGTGCGAAAGGGCGTATTTTACGTCTTCGACTTCGCCCGCCGCCTTGGCGACGAGCTCATAGCCCGTGGAGACGGCTACTTTGTGACGCGCGGCGGCGGGGGAGTGCAGATAATAACCTATAACTACGTCCACTACGGGGAGCTTTTCGCCTCCGGCGACGCCATAGGAGTCACGAACCTTGAGCGCTACGCCCCCTTCGACATGTCCCGGAGGCTTGCCCTGTCCATACCGCTTGCGGGCCTTGAGCCGGGTGAGTATATCCAGCGCGAGCGCATCGTGAACCGCGAGTACGGCTCGGCCTTCGACATCTGGGTGGCCGCCGGCGGGCTCACCATGTCTCCGGAGGACGCCCGGCTCTACACCGGTACCTGCGTCCCCGCCCTCCGGGCCCGCCGTGTATCCGTGCCCACCTCCGGCGCCTACTCCTACGCCCCCGTCTTGGACCCCCTTGAGATCCGCGTCATGACCCTTACACCGGCGGACCTGCCCTGAGAGCGGGCAGGGTGTGGGCCGTGCGTGGCAGCGAGCAATTTATTAGAGCCTTTCCCCGCGCGGATACCCCCTTTTTGGAAAAGGGGGCAGGGGGGATTAGAGCCCCATGTCCCCCGTAAAGGTTGCGCCCTGCGGGGCGCGTATTTAAAAAAGAAGCGGGCGGGTTTAGAACCCGCCCCTACGACATAACAGTAAAATCTCCCGTTCAACCCGTAGGGGCGGGTCCCAGACCCGCCTGCTCCCCGACCCCGCCACGCGGACACCCTTGGCTCCGCCTGAGCGGAGGAGCTGTCGCCCGCGGGCGACTGAGGAAGCGAGGGCATCGTGTCAGCACAAGCTTTCTATCGGAGGTACCGGCAAGACCCTTCGGCCTCGCTTCCCCCTACCCCCTCCTACGAGGAGGGGGCATTTTATATGGTTGCGCCTTACGGCGCTTATTGAAAAACGGGAGGGTTTAGAACCCTCCCCTACGTCAATTATTGGAAAATTTACCATTCAACCCGTAGGGGCGGGTTCCAAACCCGCCCGCACCCTGTCCCCGCCGCACCTCCCAAAAAGCACCCGTAAGGGCCGATGCCCACATCGGCCCGCTCCCTCGTCCCGCCCGCAGGCGAAATCCTTGGCTCCGCATCAACGGAGGAGCTGTCGCCCGCTGGCGACTGAGGAAGCGAGGGCATCGTGTCAGCACAAGCTTTCTATCGGAGGTACCGGCAAGACCCTTCGGCCTCGCTTCCCCCTACCCCCTCCTACGAGGAGGGGGCATTTTATATGGTTGCGCCTTACGGCGCTTATTGAAAAACGGGAGGGTTTAGAACCCTCCCCTACGTCAATTATTGGAAAATTTACCATTCAACCCGTAGGGGCGGGTTCCAAACCCGCCCGCCCCACCGCTCCCTCGTCAGAGAGGAGGGGCAAAGCGGCATCAGCGATGACAATAAAAACGGGGAGCCTACGCTCCCCGTAATTTTTTATACTTCCCTTATTGGGGGAAGGGCCGCCGCGCGTTATTCGGCAGCCTCGATCCTCGCCCTCACGGCCTTGATAAACTCACCGGTGGTGACCTTTTTCACGTCCGGGTCGGAGCAGAGGAGGGCCAGATCGCCTGTCATGACGCCTGAGTTTATGGTGTCGAGGACGGCTTTTTCAAGCCTTGCGGCGAAGTCCGAAAGCTCCCTGTTCCCGTCCAGCTCCCCCCGCTTATTGAGGGCCCCGGACCAGGCGAAGATGGTGGCCACGGGGTTTGTGGAGGTCTGCTCGCCCTTTAAATATCTGTAATAATGCCGTGTGACCGTGCCATGGGCGGCCTCGTACTCAAAATTCCCGTCGGGGGACACAAGGACGCTTGTCATCATTGCCAAAGAGCCGAAGGCCGTGGACACCATGTCGCTCATAACGTCCCCGTCGTAGTTTTTGCAGGCCCATATGAACCCGCCCTTACTGCGTATGACCCGCGCCACCGCGTCGTCAATCAGGGTGTAGAAGTACTCTATCCCCGCGCCCTTGAATTTCTCCGCGTACTCCTCCTCGAATATCCGCTGGAAGATGAATTTGAAGGTCTGGTCGTACTGCTTGGATATGGTGTCCTTGGTGGAGAACCACAGGTCCTGCCGGGTGGCCAGCGCGTACTCAAAGCAGCTTCTGGCGAAGGCCTCAATGGAGCTATCCTTGTTGAACATGGACTGAAGTACGCCGGGGCACTCATAGTCATAGACCGTCTGGCGCCAGCTCTCGCCGTTTTCGCCGGTGAAGAGAAGCTCCGCCTTTCCGGGGCCGGGCACACGGTACTCCGTGGCCTTATATACGTCGCCGTAGGCGTGGCGGGCGATGGTTATGGGCGCCTGCCAAGTGCTGACCACGGGCTTTATGCGGCTTGTCATGATGGGGGCCCTGAAGACCGTGCCGTCCAGCGCCGCCCTGATGGTGGCGTTGGGGCTTTTCCACATCTCGTGGAGCTTATATTCCTCCACTCTCTGGGCGTTTGGCGTGATGGTGGCGCACTTGACGGCCACGTGGAGCCTCTTTGTGGCCTCGGCGGAGGCCACGGTCACCTCATCGGCGGTGGCGTCCCGGTTGGGAAGGCCCAAGTCGTAATACTCGGTACTCAGCTCCACAAAGGGGCATATGAGCTCGTCCTTTATCTCCTTCCAGATTATTCTTGTCATCTCGTCCCCGTCCATCTCAACGATGGGATTCATTTTAATTTTGGACATATTTTAACCTCTTTTCCTGTTGGCGGAGTACCAATTCATCAGACACCCTTCGAGTATTATCTCTCTCTCCTTTTGTGTAAGCTCCGGGAGCTTCAGCGTTATATCGGTGACCTTCCCGCCGGAGAGGACCTTGGCATTGAGCTCCCTCGCGCCGGCCTCCACGGCCTTCCTCACGCCGGGGACGTAGATGAGGTCGCCGGCCTCATAGGGGAAGTCGGTATTTTCGTCGATGTTGAAGGGCAGCATACCCCAGTTTACGCAGTTGGAGCGGTAGCGCTTTGTGGCGTACTCGTAGCATATGTTGGCCGCGCCGCCCAGCACCCGCTGGCAGGAGGCCGCCTGTTCCCTCGCCGAGCCGTCGCCGGGGCGGTTTGCGAAGATGGCGGAGGCGTATGCTGTGTTTTTGATGTCCGTGACGCCCAGCTTCTCATAGTTAGCCAGAAGCTCCCCGTCCGGCTCGCCCTTGCCCTTTTCCGCTATGGCGTTGGCTCTGCCCACATACATGGGGTCCCGCCGGGAGAGGGCGAAGGTGGCAAGCTTCAGGGGGTTTGACCGGTAGCTTGAGGTGTCGCCGGAGGGTATGAGCTCGTCGGTGGTTGTCACCGGGTCGCGAAGGACGCTGGCAAGCTCCAAAACAAGATTTTCCTTAAGCGCCGGTATCTCCGGCCACTCGGTTATGTTGGGCCCAAGCTTCAGCTCCTCCTCCGGGTGTGGGTCCCCGAAGCCCATATAGACCCGCCTGTCGTAGGCGCTCCTGTCGTATTTGCGCTCGATTTCCTCCGGGGACTCGTAATCTATCTCGTCCGCGCCGGTGAGTACCCCGCCGTTTCTCGCCGTGGCGGCGATGGACCGCGCGTCCATAAGCGCCACGCAGGATAGCTGTCCCTCCGCGGGCTTGCTCCCCTCCCGGTTGGGGAAGTTGCGGGTGCAGTGGCGAATGGAGAGGCCGCCGTTTGCCGGCACGTCCCCGGCCCCGAAGCAGGGCCCGCAGAAGCAGGGCTTGAACACCGCCCCCATGGCCGTGAGGCGCTGTGTCACGCCGTTATTCATAAGCTCCATGGCCACGGGCAGGCTGGGCGGGTAGACCGTGAGGCCGAAGTAACCCGCGCCGATGTCGCCGGAGGCCAATATGGCCGCGGCCTCGGCTATGTTGTCGTACATGCCCCCGGAGCACCCGGCGATTACGCCTTGGTCCACATGGAGCTTGCCGTTTTTCACCTTGCTTAAAAGGTCCAGCTTCACCTTGCCCTTGAATTTGCCCTCGGCGGACTTCTCCGTCTCACGGAGTATGTCCGAAAGGTTGGCCTTCAGCTCCCTTATGGTGTAGGCCTCGCTTGGGTGGAAGGGCAGGGCTATCATGGGCTCGACAGAGGACAGGTCTATCTCCACGCAGGCGTCGTAGTACGCTCCCTCCTCAGGCTCAAGCCTTTTGTAGTCCTCAGGCCTTCCGTGGACGCGGTAATATTCCTCCACCCTCTCGTCCGTCTGCCAGATGGAGCTTAAGCACGCGGTCTCCGTGGTCATCACGTCGATGCCGATGCGAAAATCCATGGGGAGATTGGCGACCCCCGGCCCCGCGAACTCAAGGACGGAGTTTAGAACGAAGTTATTTTTATATGTGGCGCCGCACAGCGCTATTGCCACGTCCTGAGGGCCCACGCCCCGGCGGGGTTTTCCGGTGAGATAGACCAGCACCGTCCTTGGGTATGCCACGTCGTAGGTGGCCTCCAAAAGCTGCTTTACTATCTCCGGGCCGCCCTCGCCCACGCCCATGGTGCCGAGGGCCCCGTAGCGGGTGTGGCTGTCGGAGCCCAAGATCATCTTCCCGCACCCGGCCAGCTCCTCACGGGCGTACTGGTGTATGACGGCGAAGGAGGGGGGCACAAATATGCCGCCGTATTTCCTCGCCGCCGAGAGCCCGAAGGCGTGGTCGTCGGCGTTTATTGTCCCGCCCACGGCGCACAGGCTGTTGTGGCAGTTTGTCATGACGTAGGGCACGGGGAAGCGCTCAAGGCCGCTTGCCTTGGCCGTCTGGATTATGCCCACGTAGGTTATGTCGTGGGATATGAGGCTGTCAAAGGAGATACGCAGATTTTTCCCATCATTTCCCCTGTCGTGCTTTGATAAAATGGAGTAGGCGACAGTCCTTTTCCGCCCCTCCTCCGGGCTCACGCCCCGGCCGTCAAAGCAGGGCGCGCCGCCGAAATAATATGTGCCTTTGTCGTGGAGAGCTGCCATATTACCACCTCATGAGCTTACAGGAATTTATTTATATAAAGTATACAGCTAAAGTATATCAGCTTTCCGCCGCTGTTTCAATACCCCCGCTTTGTTTGTTTGCATAAAAGTTATATACACTTTGCGCTCACCTTTTGGTCAAAGATGAATTTTTGCGTATAGAACTTGCATTTTTGAGCGTGGGAGCTTATAATAAACCGTGAATATAAGGGACATTTTCCCGATTGACCTTCGGAAAATGAAAGAAGGAATTTAATTGACTTCAAATTTGACAGCTTCCCGCGAATACGCCGACCTCATAACCGACAGGCTCAAGCGGGAGTACGGCATACCGGCCTCCGCCTACGACGACTCCGTAAAGCGGGGCCTTCGCAACGCCGACGGCTCCGGCGTGGTGGCCGGGGTATCGAAGATAGGCTCCGTCCGGGGCTACTACATCGAGGACGGCCAGCGGGTGCCCCACGAGGGCAAGCTATACTACCGTGGCTACGACGTGGAGGACATAGTCAACGCCCACCGCAAGGCGGACACCTTCGGCTACGAGGAGGTGGCCTACCTTCTGCTGTGCGGAACTCTGCCCACAAGAGAGCAGGAGGAGCGCTTTATCAGTATCCTCTCCGCCGCCAAGGCCCTGCCTGACGGATTTTTTGAAAACGAGCTCATGAAGCGCCCCAGCCGCAACATTATGAACGCCCTTGGCAGGGCTGTGCTGAGCATGTACGCCTACGACGACAACCCCGACGACACCTCCGTGGGCAACGTCCTGCGCCAGTCAATAGAGCTCATCGCCCGTATGCCCACAATTGTGGCCCAGACCTACGCCATGAAGCGCCACTACTACGACGGCGCGTCCCTCTACATACATAATCCCAAGACCGAGCTTACGCTGGCGGAGAACTTTCTGCGCCTCGCCCGCCGGGACAAGAGCTACACCGACAACGAGGCCAAGCTCTTAGATCAGCTCATGATGCTCCACGCCGAGCACTCCGGCGGTAATAACTCCACCTTCACCTGCCGCGTGGTCACCAGCACCGGGGCGGACACCTACGGTGCCATAGCCTCGGCCATAAGCTCCCTGAAGGGCCCCCTCCACGGCGGCGCCAACGAGGCCGTTATGGCCATGATAGGCAATATTCTTGATAACGTGAAGGACCCGAAGGACGACGAGGAGGTGGGGGCATACCTCGACAAGATTTTGGACGGCAAGGCTAACGACGGCTCCGGCAAGATATACGGACTTGGCCACGCGGTCTACACCGTCTCCGACCCCCGTGCCGCCATCTTAAAGGAGCGCATCTCCGAGATGGCCGCCGACCGGGGCTACTCCGAGGAGTACCTCATCGCCGAGAAGGTGGAGCGTCTTGGCATACCGAAGCTTATGGCGAGAAAAAATATGTCCATGCCCATTCCCGCAAACGTGGACCTCTACTCCGGCATCGTCTACAAGATGCTGGGTATCCCACAGGACCTCTACACGCCCCTTTTCGTGGTCTCCCGCATCTCCGGCTGGTGCGCCCACCGCATAGAGGAGCTCATAACCTCCGGCCGGATCATGCGCCCCGCTTACCGCTCCGCCGCCAAGCGCCAGAAATACGTGCCGATCGACCAGCGGAAATAAATTTATTGGGAAAATACCAAAACCCTCCCTGTTTTCGGGGAGGGTTTGATGTTTTATGGGGATTTGTGGCCAATACGGGGCTTTATTCAAGAGCCTCAATCACCGCCTCGGCGGTCATCATGCCGTCCACGGCGGCGGAGGTTATGCCCCCAGCGTAGCCCGCGCCCTCGCCACAGGGCCACAGGCCCGCGAGAGGGGAGCGGCGGTCAGATAAGCGCAGTACGCGCACCGGGGAGCTGGAGCGGCTCTCTATGGCCGTGAGCACCGCGCCCTTTGCGGCAAACCCCGGCATACGCCGGTCAAGCTCCGGCAGGGCAAGTCTCAGGGTCTCGGTTATTTTCTCCGGCAAAAAGCCGCCAAGGTCCGTATATCTGACCCCCGGCCTGTACGTGGGCGTGACGGTGGGCTCGGCTTTTTGCCCAAGAAATTCCCCCACCGTCTGGGCCGGGGCGAAGTAGTCGCCGCCTCCGGCCTCAAAGGCGAGGCGCTCAAGCTCCCTTTGCCACCTCATGCCGCCGAGAGCTCCGGGGTAGGGGAAGTCCGCCGGGTCCAGCCCCACCAGCAGGGCCGAGTTGGCGTTCTCGCCGCTCCTTCCTGAGTAGCTCATGCCGTTTGTACACAGCATACCCGGCTCCGAGGCCGCGGCCACCACGTACCCGCCGGGGCACATGCAGAAGGTGTAGGCCGAGCCCGCTCCTGTATGGACGGCCAGCTTGTAGTCCGCCGGGCCAAGGGCGCGAAGATAAGCCAAGGGGCCGTACTGTGTGGAATTTATGTCCCGCTGGAGGTGCTCTATCCTGACCCCCATTGCGAAGGGCTTGGGCTCCATCGGCACGCCGGCCCTCTCCAGCATCTCCACGGTGTCGCGGGCGCTGTGCCCCACGGCCAAAATGAGCTCACGGCAGGGAATATCATACTCCCCGTTCACCGTGACGCTCCGTATCCGCCCGTCACGCATTTCTATATCCGTGAGCTTTGAGCAAAAGCGCACGTCCGCGCCAAGGGAAATAATATGCTCCCGGAGGGCCCGGACCACGACCCTCAGCTTGTCCGTCCCCACGTGGGGCTTGGCGTCATATGCCACGTTCGCGCTGGCCCCGAACCGGACGAAGGTGTCGAGGACGTACCGTATCCGGGGATTTTTTATGCCCGTATTGAGCTTTCCGTCGGAAAATGCCCCGGCGCCGCCCTCGCCAAATTGGACGTTGGCCTCAGGGTCGAGCTCCCCGCCGCTCCAAAAGCTCTCCACGGTCCTTGACCTTGTATCCACGTCCGGGCCCCGCTCCAACACTGTGGGGCGAAGCCCCGCCTCGCTGAGGACAAGGGCCGCTAACATACCGGCGGGGCCGAAGCCCACCACGACCGGGGGAGTCTCCGGCGTTTTTCGGGGCAGGGGAGGGGTATATTCGTACTCCTCCGCCGGGGAAATATTGGCGCTCCGGGGGAGCTTACGGCCATTGACCTCCACGTCCACTGTGTATATTATCCGAATGTCGTTTTTCCTCCGGGCGTCTACGGACCGGCGGCGGATTTTAAGCTCGCCCAAATCGCCCTCCGACACATGTAAAAGCCCTGACACGGCCCGCCGGAGGCTGTGCTCCCCGTCCTCACGGGCGGGGAGGGAAATATCGCGCACCCTTATCATGCTTTCTCACCGAGCAGTCCGGCAACGCGCCCGCTGGACCAAGCCCACTGGAGGTTATACCCCCCGCAGTCCCCGTCCACGTCAAGGACCTCGCCGCAGAGGAAAAGCCCCGGAACTATGCGGCTCTCCATTGTCTCCGGGTCCGCCTCGCGCGTCCTGATGCCCCCGGCGGTGACCTGAGCGCCGTCCATGCCCATGTGGCCCAGAATATTTATCTCCGTCCTCTTTACCGCCACGATGACCCGCTCAAGGTCGCGCTCCGTGAGTTTCGATACCGGCATGGCCAGCGGGTAGCCGAGCCTCGTGACTATGGTCCGGCCCAGCTTGTTGTGCACCGTGCCGGTCAGAAGATTTTCCGCGGTCAGCGTGCTTTTTAGCCGCGGGCGCAGTATATCCGTAAGCTCCCCGCTTGTAAGAAAGCGGGCGAAATCCAGCCGCGCCGCACACTCCCTCGCCGTGGCGGCGGTCCGGGACACCTCAAAGACCGCGGGGCCTGAGATGCCGTAGTCGGTGAACTGTATCTCCCCCTCGCTCGCCGCTATGACCTGCCCGCGGCTCACTATCTCCACCCGCCCGTCGGCCCGGACGCCCTTCAGGGGCCGGGTGAAGGTGTTGTCCGCGCGGAGCTGTGACAGGGCCGGATAGATGGCCGTTTTAGTGTGGCCTAAGCGGGCAAGGAGGATATATCCCGCCTCGCTCCCGCCAAACCTCGTCCCCGCGGCCCCTCCGGCGGCCACTATGACCTTGTGGGCAAAGAGCTCCTCACTGTCGGAAAAGACCCGAAAACCCCCGTTTTCCGGCCTTATCTCGTGGGCGAAAAACTCACAGCGGAATTTGACGCCAAGGTCGGCGGCCCGGAGCCTCAGCACGTCCACCACGCTCCCGGCCTGATCGGAGAGGGGATAGACCCGCCCGGAGGGCTCGGTCACGGTCAGAAGCCCCAGTGAGCGGAAAAAGGACAGGGTTTTCTCAACATCGAAGGCCCTCAGCGCCGGGCGGACAAACTCAGGGTCCTCCCCGTGGTAGCAGGCAACGTCCATATTCATATTTGTGAGGTTGCACCGCCCGTTGCCGGTGACCGCCAGCTTGCGCCCCACTCTGGGGCCGCGCTCCAGAACCGTCACCTCGTTTTTCTCCGCCGCCGTGATGGCGGCCATGAGCCCCGCGGCCCCGCCGCCTATAACTATGACCTTCATTTTATCACCCTCCCGCCGGGTATGATCGCTTCCGCGCCGTGGCCTCCAGCTCGCCGATGGCTATGTCCTGATCGTGGCGTATGGGCTTCCACCGCACACGCATAAAGAGCGACGCCAGCGCGATAAAGGGTCCGATGAGGTCAAAAAAGGGCCACAGCAGCGCGTAAAAGATGAGCTTTCCCGTGGAGCACCTTATGTGGGGCCGCTCCCGGAGGGCCAAAATGAGCCCCAGCGCCGCCAAGGACAACCAAGAGCCCGCAAGAGATGTCAACAGCCCCGGTATGGCCTCCGGCACGTCGGTGAGCAAAAACCCGGAGAGCCCGGAGGCCATAATGCCTGTCACCGCGAATACCGCCAGAGAGACGACCGAGCCTATCACCGAGATAACGGCGTTTGGCAGTATGTAAAAGAACATGTCGTAGCAGGAAAATTTCCGCTCCGGGCATCGGAACATGCCGCGAAGGAGCTTTGGAAATATGAGAAAGAAGCACGTAAGCCGCCCCTTCACCCACCGCAGCCGCTGTCTGACCATCACGGGCACAGTGTAGGGCTGCTCGTCGAAAAATTCCGCCGACTCGCAGTACTGGACCTTCCGCCCCTCGGCTATCTGCGTAAGGCAAAACTGAGTGTCCTCCGTAAGGCATGTCCAGTGCCAGCCGTCCTTTAAAATGCGCGAGGCCACGGCGTACCCCGTCCCTGCGATGTGGGTGCTGAGACCAAAGAAATTCCGGGGCCGGTGCATGTACATGGTGCTCTGATAGAAGTGGAACCCGTAGGCGGCGGATATGAAATTCGTGTCGAAATTTTTCGTGTTCCGGTAGCCCACGGCTATGTCTCCGCACTGGTCAAAGGCCTTGTTTATCTCGGTTATGAAGTTTTTCGCAAGCAGGTTGTCCGCGTCAAAAAATAGATAGGCGTCAAAGCTTTCGATGCCGTAGTCCCTGTCTATCTGCTCAAACAAATATTCAAGGGCCCAGCCCTTCCGCGCCTTCTCCGGCTCGTGCCGCTCATATACCGTGGCGCCCTTCTCCCGGCAAATCTCCGCCGTGCCGTCCGAGCAGTTGTCCGCCACCACGAATACCCGCAAAAGCGACTGGTCGTAGTCCTGAAGCTTAATGCTGTCCAGAAGATGCCCGATGACCTTCTCCTCGTTCCGGGCGGAGATTATAATGCCGTAGCTGTGGTTGCGCCCCGCCTCCGGCAGCGGCTTCGGCCTTGTAAAAAATCCCACCACGGCGTAGATAACGTGGTAGAAGTTAAGCACGGCGTATATGATCGCCACATATTTTATCACGCTGCCCATAGCTTCTCCTTCTGGGGTAGATATGATGTGAGATTATAGCACAGGGGAAGGAGTGTGTCAAACGTGGTTTGAAGGTCCTGCCACTCATACGCCGCTCAGGCTTTTTAAAGGTTGCGCCTTACGGCGCTTATTTAAAAACGGGAGGGTTTAGAACCCTCCCCTACGGCGACATTTGGGAAATCTCCCAATCACCCGTAGGGGCGGGTTCCAAACCCGCCCGTACCCACGTCCCCGCCGCGCGGAGATCTTTGGCTCCTCCTCGTAGGAGGAGCTGTCGCCCGCAGGCGACTGAGGAAGCGAGGCCATCGTATCAGCACAAGCTTTCTTTTGTAGGTGTCAGCAAACCCTTCGGCCTCGCTTCCCCCCTACCCCCCTCCTACGAGGAGGGGGCATTCTATATGGTTGCGCCTTACGGCGCTTATTTAAAAGCGGGAGGGTTTAGAACCCTCCCCTACGGCGATATTTGGGAAATCTACCCTTCACCCCCACCTAACCTCTCTCCCCGCCACGAATTGCCGATGGGTGTAATACGAAAATACCACTTTGAAACTACACCCCTCCACCTCCTCACACGGCAACACTGCAACACTGTCGCACGTTTTGAACATATACCCGTAAAACTCCCGCCGCTCCCCCAGATACAGCCCGGTATCGTAAAACCGGAACACCACGCGCCCGTCGCCGCGCTCAATGTCCACGTTTAGCTCCAACTCCTCCGCCGCCACGACGGCCAGCTTAATAAACGCCTCCGCCTTCTCCACCCGCTCCGGCACGGGGACATATTCGACTTTGGTATCAATATTGCCGAGAAGCTCCCCGCACTCGGCCTTCAGTTGCCTTATTTTCCCGTCCAACCCCTCAGCCGCCGGCTCAGAGTGCCGGATAGAATATAAAGTCTCCATCATTTTGCCGCCTCCGATTTAAAATCTATTATTCGTTTGCCCCTGTTCCTTGCGTACCTTCTCATATCCGCCGCGCCGCCGCTACCGATGAGCACATACGCCACCAGCACGTCGCTGTTGTCCACTATCCAGCGATTTCTGTATGTGATCGCGAATTTCATCGGTGCAAATTCAATGGGCGGATACACCGTCCTGTCGTACTTATCCGCGTTGACCTCCCGGCCCAGATAAGCCAGAACGAGGACAGAGTTTATGCGAGGGTACTTTTCCTTCAACCTCCACACCACCGAGGCGGCGATCCTGTCAAACTCCCCGTACCCGCCGAGGTAAAACCTGTCCGCCCCCTCCGCGATAAGCTCCTCAACGCGCTCTGTCAGCCACTTTCTCAACTCCGCGCTGTCGGGACATCGCCGGTGGCCGCAAAAGGTAACTGTCATACGCCATTATCGCTTCCTTCATATAGCAAATGCCTATTTATTTAGCGTTTATTACTAATATAATACAACATGCTCTATGGATAAGTCAATAGTCTCATTTTTAGTGCTGTGCCTCAAAACCGGAAATACTATAATAATTTCCGGAAGGAGGTGGCGTGATGGCAAAGAAGGAACCTATAAGCCTTGTCAACAGGGACAGGCTGATTCAGATGGGGATCGCGATCTCCGCGCTTCGCAAAGTGCGCGGTATGTCGCAGGAGCAATTGGCTGAGAAAGCAAATATGAGCCGTTCCCATCTCAGCGCAATCGAAGCGCCAAATATGATCCGGAGCATGTCTCTGGAGACTTTCTTCAACATCGCCGACGCCTTAGACGTAGACGCCGCAGCCCTCATCAACGCCGCCATGTTCCCGGACAGTGTCATCAAAGGCGTGAAGTCTGACGGGAAGTCTCCCCGTAACCCCTGAGGTCCCAAAATTTCCACCAAAAAACGGACGGGTCAATTCCCGTCCGTTTTCTCGTCCCCTCGTCCCCGCCCCCAAAACCGCGTCCTTTCACAGCTTTCGGGGTTGAAAGTACCGTTCCCATGTGTTATAATTACCCTAATTGACCATACTTTGAAAGGAGGCGGCGGATTGCCGATAGTACCTGACTACACCATGAACAAGCGCCTGGCGGTGCTCATCGACGCGGACAACGTGCCGCGGGGGACACTGGGCGGCATCATGCAGGAGGTCGCCATTTACGGCACGCCCACAATAAAGCGCATCTACGGCGACTGGACCGGGCCCTACATAGCCGGGTGGAAAAATTCTCTGCTGGAAAACGCCGTGACGCCCATACAGCAGTACAGCTACACCACCGGAAAAAATTCCACGGATTCGGCTATGATAATCGACGCCATGGACATACTGTATACCGAGAAGGTGGAGGGCTTTGTCCTCGTGTCGTCCGACTCCGACTTTACGCGTCTTGCCATACGCTTAAGGGAGGCCGGCATGACCGTATTCGGCATTGGCGAGCGCAAGACGCCGGAGCCCTTCCGGGCGGCCTGCGATAAGTTCATCTACATCGAGAACATAAATAAGCCCGACGAGCCCTCCCAGCCCGACGAGGTCCACCAGTCGCGGGACAAGCGCGCCCGCAGCTCCGACAAGCCGGACAGCCGCATACCCCGGTCCCTCATACGCCTCATCGCCCAGTCGGTGGCGGATCTCAGCGAGGGCGAGGACGCGGTCTACATGGGGGAGCTGGGAAACCTCATAATGAAGAAGAAGCCGGACTTTGACTGCCGCGACTACGGCTTTAAGTCCCTGTCGGCCCTCATAAAATCCATCGACAGGTTCGAGGTGGACTTCCGCCAGACGGCGGACCCCAACGTGAAGCACCCCTACGTCCGGGACAAGGAAGCATAGCATGAGCAAAATCACCCCAAAGCGCCGGAAATGGCCGTGGATACTGCTGACACTGGCACTTATAGCGTTTGTTATCATCATCGACAGCAACACAAGGATAGTCACCGACGAGTATACCCTCGGCAACGCAAACCTCCCTGAGAGCATGGAGGGGCTTCGGATAGTCCACCTGTCCGACGTCCACGCCGCCACTTTTGGGAAAAATAACGAAAAGCTCCTGTCCGCCGTCCGTGACATAAGCCCCGACATCATCTGCGTCACCGGGGATCTGGTGGACGGGGAGAGGTCGAAGCAGGAGCCCTGGGTAGGGAGCTTCATTCCGGAGCTTGTGAAGATAGCGCCGGTCTACTACGTCTCCGGCAACCACGAGTGGGCCGCCGGTTGGGCGAGAGACCTTTTCTCCATACTCCGGGAGTACGGCGTCACCGTACTGCGAAACGAGTTCGTCACCTTCGGCCGGGGGGACGACTACATCGTCATCGGCGGCGTCGACGACCCCAACGGCCTTCGCGACCAGAAATCCCCCGAAAAGGTGGTGGAGGAGATAAACGAGGCCCACCCCGGAAAGTACGTCCTCATGCTGGCCCACCGGGACACGGAGCTTGACATGTGGTCGGAGCTTGGCGTTGACGCGGTGCTCTGCGGCCACGCCCACGGGGGACTTGTACGCCTGCCGCTCACCGACGGCCTCGTGGCTCCGGGACAGGGCCTTTTCCCCACATGGACAGCCGGTATCTACGAGCAGGGCGGCACACAGATGCTGGTCTCCCGCGGCGTGGGCGGCACAAAGGTCGGCCCGGTACCACTTCCGAGGGTCTTCAACAACCCGGAGGTCGTCGCCATCACCCTCCAAAGGCCGTGACTTATGCAAATTTTGAATGAATAACGATCTCCCACCCCTCATAAGATGATATGTATATCATTTTTGAGGGGGTAAGGATATGGAAGATAAACGCGAAAGACCGGTCCCCAAGCCGGATATTGACGACCTCATATTCGGAGGCGAGGAGAGGGGCCATTCGGAGAGATAGCTCCCTCCCGCCGGAGAGACGGGCGATACATACTTAAGAAGGAATGATTTAAATGATAGTTGAATACGAGGACTATAAGACGAAAATAGGGGCCCTGAAGCCCCAGCTTGAGACAATAAGAAGGGCGCTGAAGCTTGACGAGGTGGCCGCGGAGATAGACAGGCTCCAGAAGGAGAGCGAGGCCGACGGGTTCTGGAACGACCAGAAAAACTCCCAGAAGGTCCTCCAGCGCTTAAAGCAGCTCAAAAATAAGCGGGACAGCTTCGCCAAAATGGAGGGCCGCTACGACGACCTTGCCACCCTTTGCGACATGGCCATAGAGGAGGACGACGTCTCCCTCTTACCTGAGCTTGAGGCGGAGTTTAACTCCTTCTCCACGGACCTTGAGACCACCCGCCTTGCCACCATGCTGTCCGGGGAGTACGACAGCTCCAACGCAATTTTGAGCTTCCACGCCGGGGCCGGCGGGACCGAGGCCCAGGACTGGACGGAGATGCTCTACCGCATGTACACCCGCTGGGCCGAGCGCCACGGCTTTAAGTACACTATATTGGACTATCTTGACGGCGAGGAGGCGGGGATAAAATCCGCCACCATCAAGATAGACGGCGACAACGCCTACGGCTACCTCAAGAGCGAGAGCGGCATACACCGCCTTGTGCGCGTCAGCCCCTTCGACGCCTCCGGCCGCCGCCACACCAGCTTCGCCGCCGTGGAGGTCATGCCGGAGATAACCGACGATTCCGAGATAGAGATACGGGACGAGGACATCGAGATGCAGGTCTACCGCTCCTCCGGAGCCGGCGGCCAGAAGGTCAACAAGACAAGCTCCGCCGTCCGCCTTATCCACAAGCCCACGGGCATCGTGGTCTCCTGCCAGGTGGAGCGCAGCCAGTTCCAGAACAGGGACGCCTGCATGACCATGCTGAGGGCGCGCTTGGCCGAGATAAAGGAGCGGGAGCACCTTGAGAAGATCGAGGACATAAAGGGCGTCCAGATGAAGATAGAGTGGGGCAGCCAGATACGCTCCTACGTCTTCATGCCCTACACCCTTGCCAAGGACCACCGCACAGGCTTTGAGAACGGCAACATCACCGCCGTCATGGACGGCGACCTTGACGGCTTCATCAACGCCTACCTCGCCATGAAGGCCGAGGCGTAAAAAGGATAAAAAAGAAAGGAGGACGGCTTATGGACAGACCGTACACCATAGCGGAGCTTCAGCGCATTACCGAGCCCATATTCCGCGCCAACGGCGTCCGCCGCGCCGTTCTCTTTGGCTCCTACGCGAAGGGTTGCGCCACAACGCGCAGTGATGTGGACCTTTTCGTGGACAGCGGACTTCGTGGCCTTAAGTTTTTCGGCCTTCTGGAGGACCTGACAGACGCGCTGGACGCGGACGTGGACCTTATCGAGGCGTCCCAGCTCGCCACCGGCTCACCGGTAGCCGGGGAGATAGGCAGAAGCGGGGTGACGATCTACGGACAGTAGAGACCTGAAGGTAGTGAAAAAGCTCCTCTCGCACGTAAGGTCGATATTGGAATACACGGCTAAGTGCGATAGCCTTGAGGATTTTCAGGGCAACAGAATGCTTGTGGAGGCCACGGTCTTCAACCTTATGCAAATCGGAGAGCTCGCCAAATTCTCTCTTAGCGACGAAGCGAAGGCCGGTATCCCCTCCGTTCCGTGGCGGCAGATATACGGTATGCGCAATCGCATCGTCCACGGGTACGATGGCGTGAACATGTCCATCGTATGGGACGTGGTAAGGTCCGACATACCCGCCCTTGAGATCGAGCTTACCCGCGCCCTTGGCGCGACTGATTGAAAACGAAAAAGGGACGTCCCGCCGGAGACGTCCCTTTATTTTTGCGTATTCGTCTATCTTACTTACCCTCAAATATCCTCTCCCACTCCTCCACCGACGCCGCCACGCTGTCTTCGGTGGAGATGGTCTGAAGTCCGGGTATGGCGGAGAGCTTATCTAAAGAAAAATCCGCCTCGTCGGCAAGGTACCGGCGGCACATCTCGGCGTAGTCGGGCCTTAGCTGGCCGTCCTCCCGGTCGAGGCACCGGTGGAGCCTCACCCCGTCGGGGAGCGTCAGATACACCGGCCGGACGGCGTCCTCGCCGAAGGCGGCGATGAAGGAGTGGACGCCCTCAAGGGTGGTAATTAAGATGTAGTCCCGCCCCGGCTCAAGCTCAAATTTCGGCGTGAAGTAGGTCCACAGGCCCTGTACCGTGTGGTACTCCCGCTTTTCGATTATCTTATTTTCGCGCTCAAGCCGCCGTAGCTCCGCGTCCGTGACGAAGAAGTAATTCTCCCCGCTGACCTCTCCCTCCCGCATGGGGCGGGTGGTGCAGGGGATTATGGGCGTGAGCCTGCCACGGTATTTTTCCATGACCGCCTTATAAAATGTGTCCTTTCCGGACCCGCTCTTGCCAACGATACAAAATATCCTGCTCATATTAACGCACCCTTACAAAAGCTTAAAATCACCGCAAAACGGCCTGCTTTGTCATCAACTTACGAAGCAAGTTGATGACAATATTCCCTCGGCGTCACTCCGTACTCCGCCTTGAACGCCCGGTAAAATCCCGTGTAGTCCCCAAAGCCCACGTCGGACCAGACGTGGCTGGGCTTCACGCCCTGAGCCATGAGCTGGCGGGCGATGAGCAGGCGCTTTTTCATTATGTACCGGTGTACGCTTGTGCCGACGATCCGCGCAAACTCGTGGCTTAAGTGGTACTTGCTGACGTAAAAGCGGTCGGCCAGAGCCTCCAAGCTCAGCTCCTCGGTGTAGTGCTCACCGATGTACTCCACCACCTCGCTGACCACCTGCCCGCCCCGCGTCAGGTCCTCCTCACTCCCGGCGGCCTTCTCGGCTATGCGGTTTATCTCCACCAAAAGCTGTGTCAGCAGACACTCCGGCATGAGCTCCCCGCCGAAGCCCCCCTCCTGGAGCTCCCCGTAGAGCCGGCCAATAAGGTCGTAGACCCTTCTCTGGTCCTCCGGGGACATGTGGAGCTGGTTGCGGTACCGTGGGGACGCCGGGTCAAGACAGCTCATAAGGTCCGTGCGCCTTGTGCTCAGGCGCTTTACAGCCCTTGGGTCCACCCAGAGCACATACCGCTCGTATACCTCACGCTCCGTCTTTATGTGGAGCTGGTGGAGCTCACGGGGGGAGATGAGCAGCACGTCCCCCGGCACCACCTTGTAGAGCTTGCTCTCGATGGTGTATGTCACGTCGCCCGTTATGAGGAAGTATATCTCATAAAAATCGTGGTGGTGGAGCCTGACCTTTTTAAGGTAGGAGTCCCGCTTATACTGGAGCTCAAAGTCCGGACGCTTCATTTTCTGGCTGGGATCAAAGGCTCCCGGCTCAAAGGCCATATGACACACCTCCCCGCGCCGGCTGATTTTTATCCGCAATTAAATCATAAGGCCGCCGACGAAAAATGTCAATGAAAATCGCCGCAAGTTTTGCAATGTTATACCGCAAAAATTAATATATCCCACCAAAAGTAAAAATATATAATTAAGTTGTAGTTTTTTTCAAAATAGTATGGCAATGCTTGTACAGTTCTGCTATAATAGGAACAGTATAATGTCCCATATTGGGCAAACAACATAAAAAATCATTTTTTTCAGGAGGAGAGGCTTATGGAAAGGTTAAATTACGAGGTCCTGCAGAGATCCGGCTATGACGGATACATACTGAGGAACGCGCCTGAGAAGGTAATGCAGTTCGGCGAGGGCAACTTCCTTCGCGCCTTTGCCGACTACTGGTTCGACGTGGCCAACGAGAAGGCGGGCTGGAACGGCAAGTGCGTCCTTGTCCAGCCCATCGCCATGGGCCTTACCAAGCTCATGAACGACCAGGAGGGCCTTTACACCCTCTATCTTCGCGGCAATGAGAATGGCGAGAAGATCGACCGCAAGCGCGTCATCTCCTCCGTCTCCCGGTGCCTCAACCCCTACGAGAAGGAGGGCTTTGAGGCCATGATGGAGCTGGCCGCCAGCCCCGACCTTGAGTACGTTGTCTCCAACACCACCGAGGCCGGCATAGTCTACGACCCGGCCTGCGAGCTTAATGACGAGCCCTGCTCCTCCTTCCCCGGCAAGCTCACCCAGGTGCTCTACAAGCGCTATAAAGCCGGACAGGACGGACTTGTCATACTCTCCTGCGAGCTCATCGACAACAACGGCAAGGAGCTTTTAAAGTGCGTCAATCAGTATATCGACCAGTGGGGACTGGAGGAGGGCTTCAAGTCCTACGTCAATAACGACTGCACCTTCTGCTCCACTTTAGTTGACCGCATAGTGCCGGGCCGTATCCGGGACGCGGCCGAGGTGGCGAGGCTTGAGGAGATAAACGGCTACCACGACGAGCTTATCGACGTGGGCGAGGTCTTCGGCGTGTGGAACATCGAGGGCCCTGAGTGGCTGGAGGAGAAGCTCCCCTTCAAAAAGGCCGGCCTCAACTGCCCCGTGGTACCCGACGTGACCCCCTATAAAAAGCGCAAGGTCCGCATACTCAACGGCGCTCACACCGGCTTTGTCCTTGGCGCGTATCTGGCCGGCTTCGACATCGTCCGGGACTGCATGGAGAACGACACCGTCCGGGGCTTTATGAACAAGATGCTCTATGACGAGGTCATACCCACCCTGCCCCTTGACAAGAAGGACCTTACGGACTTCGCCGCCGCCGTGCAGGACAGGTTCAATAACCCCTTCGTAAATCACGAGCTCATGAGCATAAGCCTCAACTCCACCTCCAAGTGGCGGGCCCGCAACATGCCCAGCTTCCTTGAGTATGTGGAGCTGAAGGGCGAGCTCCCCCGTTGCCTCACCGCCAGCTTCGCGGCCTACATCGCCTTCTACTCCACCGACATTCAGGAGCTCAACGATAAGGGCCTTGTGTGCAAGCGCCAGAAGGGCAACACCTACGTCTGCTCCGACGACCGCTGGGCGCTGGAGTTCTACTGGGACCACAGGAACGACGGTGACGCCGACCTCGTCCACGCCGTCATGACCAACGAGCAGATGTGGGGACAGGACCTGACGAAGGTCCCCGGCTTTGAGAAGGCCGTTGTGGAGCTCCTCGGCAAAATAAGGACCGAGGGCGTTTTGGCCGTCTATGCCGACGCCGTCAGGTGAGGTGACGCCATGACTGACTTTATCCACATAAACCCAAAGGACAACGTGGTGGTGGCCCTCCACCCCATCTCCAAGGGCACGGTCTATGAGGGGGACGGATACTCCGTCGCCGCCGCCACGGACATACCCCAAGGGCACAAGATGACGCTGACAGCCCTCTCCGAGGGGGATCAAGTCATAAAATACGGCTTCTCCATCGGCCACGCCACGGAAAGCGTGGGGGCGGGGGAGTGGATCCACACCCACAATATGCGCACGAACCTTGAGGGGGAGCTGGAGTACACCTACAACCCCAACGTCCACTTCCCGGAAAAGCTGGAGGCCCCCACCTTCATGGGCTACCGCCGCGCGGACGGCCGTGCCGCCATACGAAACGAGATATGGATAATCCCCACCGTGGGGTGCGTCAACGACGTGGCCAAGGCCCTTGTGCGGGAAAATCAGGACCTTGTCGCCGGCACCATCGACGGGCTTTACACCTTCACCCACCCCTTCGGCTGCTCCCAGACCGGCCACGACCACGCCCAGACGAGAAAGCTTTTAGCCGCCCTCACCCGCCACCCCAACGCCGGGGCCGTGCTGGTGCTCAGCCTGGGCTGTGAGAACCTCACCCACGAGCAGTTTTTGGCGGAGCTGGGCGACTACGACCCGGACAGGGTGAAATTTCTCACCTGTCAGGAGGTGGACGACGAGCTTGAGGCCGCGCGGCCCATTTTGGAGGAGCTCGCCGCCTACGCGGGTAAGTTCAAGCGCGAGCCCATACCCGCCAGCGACCTTGTTGTCGGCATGAAGTGCGGCGGCTCCGACGGCCTTTCCGGCATCACCGCCAACCCCACCGTGGGGCGCTTTTCCGACTTACTTGGCGCAATGGGCGGCTCCACGGTGCTCACCGAGGTCCCTGAGATGTTCGGCGCGGAGGGCTTTTTGCTCGACAGGTGCGTCAACGAGGAGGTATTCCACAAGGCCGTCAACATGATAAACGGCTTTAAGGACTACTTTATCCGCCATAACGAGGTGGTCTACGATAACCCCAGCCCCGGCAACAAGCAGGGCGGCATCACCACCCTTGAGGACAAATCCTGCGGCTGTGTCCAGAAGGGCGGCTCCGCCCCCATCATGGACGTTATCGGCTACGGCGAGCCTGTCACCACAAAGGGCCTCAACATGCTCTACGGCCCCGGCAACGACCTCGTGTCCGCCACGGCCCTCACCGCCGCGGGGGCCCACCTCATACTCTTTACCACCGGACGGGGCACGCCCTTCGGAGCTCCGGCTCCCACCATGAAGCTGGCCACCAACACGCCTCTTGCCACGAAGAAGTCCACATGGATAGACTTCAACGCCGGCGTGGTGGCCGACGGGACCCGGACCATCGACGAGGCCGCCCACGACCTTATGGACCTTGTGCTTGAGGTGGCCTCCGGCAAAAAGACCTGGGCCGAGAAGAAGGGCTTCAGGGAGATCTCCATCTTCAAGGACGGCGTGGTCCTCTAAAGCATATGCTTTCGGTCCGCCTCTGGGGAAGGCCCTCCGGATCATAAAAGCTTATAAAAAAGGAAGGGATAACCCCCGTGGCAGCTTTCGCCTCAAAAAAGGACGAGGCCTTCAGGCAGTACGCCCTGACGGCCTCGCCCATGAAACTTCTGCTCACCATATGCACACCGCTGGCGCTCTATCAGTCTCTCCAGTCGGTATTCAAGATAATCGACTCCCTGATGGCCTCCCACATAAGCTCCAACGCCGCCTCGGCCATCTCCGCCATAGCCCAGATAACGGCGATGATCTCCGCCATCGGCACGGGACTTGCCTCAGGGGGCAGTATAAAGATCTCCGAGGCCTACGGCAAGGGCGACTATGAGATGGTCCGCCGCCGCGTGGCCACCATCTACACCGTGTCCGTCATAGCCAGCGCCGCCGTGGCGCTTATTCTGGTGCCCTTCGCCGAGCAGTTCCTGCGGCTTTTGCGCACGCCGGAGGAGCTTATAGTCGAGGGCGCGGGCTACTTCCGGGTGGAGATAATAAGCCTCGTCGTGAGCTTCCTCGGCAACGTGTACATAGCCATCGAGAAAAGCCGCGGCCACACAAAGCGCATAATGTTCCTCAATTTCGCGGTCATAGCCCTGAAGCTTGCCCTCTCGGCCTACTTCGTCTACGTCCTTGAGGCCGACTCGGTCATGATAGCCGTGGCGACGCTCATATCCCAGTCCGCCGTCATACTCTTCGCCGCGGTCACCATGCCCGGCGACGAGGGGGCCTTCCGGTTCTCCGTCAGGAGCGTTTCCTTTAAAAAGAAGGTCATACTCCCGGTGCTGGACGTGTCCTACCCCCTTGCGGCGGAGAAGGTCTTCTTCAACTACGGCAAGGTGCAGGTCAACGCCATGTCCGGCGTCTACGGCGGACACACCGTGGGGGCCTTAGGCATCTCCAACAACATCGGCGGCCTCACCACCTCCGCCCAGAACGGCATATCCGACGGGGCCACCGCACTCATAAGCCAGAACAGGGGAGCGGGCAAGTACTCCCGGACCGTGAGGCTTTTCTACTGCCTTCTTTTGGTGAACGTCATCATCGGCACTGTGGGCCTTGGGATAATCTGGCTCATACTCCCGTGGATGGCCAACATCTTCGCAAGCTCCCGTGACACCTTCGACACCGAATTTCGCGACATGATAATCGCCATACACCGCTACGAGATGCTGGGCTACATCGCTCTCGGCCTCAACTCCGCCGCAAACTCCCTCTTGTTGGGCTACGGCCACACGAAGATAGCCTTCATAATAAACGTGGTCCGTGTGTTCGTCTACCGCATACCCATTTTGTGGTTCCTCCAGCACTTCACGGACATGAAATACGAGGCCGTGGGCGTCACCATGTTCGCCTCCAACCTCCTAATCGGCATCACCAGCATCGTCATCGTCATTCCTATATTGAGGAAGATACGCAAGCTCCCCGACGAGCCCGACCCGGCGCCGGAGACGGCCGCGGAGACCTCCGACGGGGGAGAGACAGCCTGAAAAAGCTTTCCTTATCCGATGCTTTTAGCTTTTTTGACGGAAAATCCATTGACTTATGGGACAAACATTATATAATATTGATATGGTAATTTTGCCTTATGGGGGAAGCACGCCCCAAAGGGCACAAACAAGTACATAAAATCAGGAGGGATACAACCATGAATGAGATTTTGAAGACCATTTCCAACATCGGCATCGTCCCCGTCGTCGCTATCAACGACGCCAAGAAGGCCGTGCCCCTTGCAAAGGCCCTTGTGGCCGGCGGCCTTCCCACCGCCGAGGTGACCTTCCGCACCGCCGCCGCCGAGGACGCCATGCGGGCCATCACCGCCGAGGTCCCTGAGATGCTGGTGGGAGCCGGCACCGTCCTGACCCCGGAGCAGCTCGACCGGGCACTGGACGCGGGCTCGAAGTTCATCGTCAGCCCCGGCTTCAACCCGGAAATGGTAAAATACGGCCTCTCCAAGGGCGCTCTCATGCTCCCCGGCACCGCCACCGGCGGCGAGATGGAGCAGGCCATGGCCCTTGGGCTTGACGTGGTGAAGTTCTTCCCCGCCGAGCAGAACGGCGGCATCGCCAAGATCAAGGCCCTCGCCGGACCCTACAAGAAGCTCAAGTGGATGCCCACCGGCGGCGTGACCACAAAGAACCTGATGGACTATCTCTCCTTTGACCAGATCGTGGCCTGCGGCGGCACCTGGATGGTAAAGCCGGAGCTCATCGACGGCGAGAGGTGGGACGAGATCACCGCCATCTGCAAGGACGCGGTCAAGACCATGCTGGGCCTTCAGCTCATGCACGTGGGCATAAACTGCGCCGACCCCGACGAGGCCGCCAGCGTGGCCAAGTCCTTCGAGGCCCTCTTTGGCTTCGCCTACAAGGCCGGCAACAGCTCCGACTTTGCCGGTACCGTCGTTGAGTGCATGAAGAAGCCCGGCCGCGGCACTCACGGTCACATCGCCATCGGCGCCAACAGCGTGGACCGCGCCATGTACCATCTGGGCCGTCAGGGCGTGGTGTTCGACGAGAGCTCCATCTCCTACAATGACAAGGGGCAGGCCAAGAACGTCTACCTCCAGGGCGAGATCGGCGGCTTCGCCGTCCATGTCATGAAAAAATAAAAGCCCGGCGGCAAGCCCGGACGCTTTAACAAAAACTATTTGAAAAGGAGATAATTCCCATGAAAGTCGTAACCTTCGGCGAGCTTATGATTCGCCTCCAGCCCTACAACTATGAGCGCTTCGTTCAGGCCGACCACCTGGAGTTCACCTTCGGCGGCGGCGAGGCCAACGTGGCCGTGTCCCTCGCCAACTACGGCGCGGACGCCGTCTTTGTCACCAAGCTCCCCGCCCACGCCATCGGCCAGGCGGCTGTGAACAGCCTCCGCCGTTACGGCGTTGACACCAGCAAGATCGTCCGCGGCGGCGACCGTGTGGGCATCTACTTCAACGAGAAGGGCGCCTCCCAGCGTCCCAGCGTGTGCATCTATGACCGCGCCCACTCCGCCATCCAGGAGTCCGACCCCAGCGAGTTCAACTGGGACGAGATCTTTGAGGGCGCCGACTGGTTCCACTTCACCGGCATCACCCCGGCCCTTGGCCCCAACATGGTCACCGCCTGCCTTGAGGCCTGCAAGGTCGCCCATGAGCACGGCGTGAAGATCTCCTGCGATCTTAACTACCGCGGCAAGCTGTGGACCCGCGATCAGGCCCGCGCCGCCATGACCGAGCTTTGCAAGTACGTGGACGTGTGCATCTCCAACGAGGAGGACGCCAAGGACGTGTTCGGCATCGAGGCCGAGGCCACCGACATCACCGCCGGCACCCTGAACAAAGAGGGCTACAAGTCCGTGGCCCGCCAGCTGGCGGACAGGTTCGGCTTTGAGAAGGTGGCCATCACCCTGCGCGAGTCCAAGTCCGCCTTCGACAACGACTGGAGCGCCATGCTCTACGACGTGAAGGCCGACGAGTACTGCTTCTCCAAGCTCTATCACCTGCACATCATCGACCGCATCGGCGGCGGCGACAGCTTCGGCGGCGGGCTCATCTACGCCCTCCTCACCGGCCACAACACCCAGAGCGCCGTGGAGTTTGCCGTTGCGGCCTCCGCTCTCAAGCACTCCATCGAGGGCGACTACAACTTCGCCACCGTCCCCGAGGTGGAGAAGTTAGCCGGCGGCGACGCCTCCGGACGCGTCCAGAGATAACATCCAAGGAGGAAATATGGAGCACTCAAATCCCCTTACGAAGGGCAACAAGGGCGGACAGAAGTTCATAACCTTTGGCGAGATAATGCTCCGCCTTACCCCTCCGAATTACGAAAAGATAAGGGCCGCCAACAACTTTGAGGCAAGCTACGGCGGAAGCGAGGCGAATATCGCCTTGGCCCTTGCAAATCTTGGCATCGACAGCACATTCTTCTCCGTAGTGCCAAATAACTCTCTGGGCAAGAGCGCCGTCAGAATGCTGCGGTCCAACGACGTCCACTGCACCCCGGTGATACTCTCCTCGCCTGAGGAGACGCCCACCCACCGTCTGGGGACCTACTATCTGGAGACCGGCTACGGCATACGCCCCAGCAAGGTCACCTACGACAGGAAGCACTCCGCCATCTCGGAGTACGATTTCAGTAAGGTGGACGTAAACTACCTGCTGGACGGCTTCGACTGGCTCCACCTGTCGGGCATCACCCCGGCACTGAGCCGGTCCTGCGGGGACTTCATCTTGAAGCTCATGGAGACCGCCAAGGAGAAGGGCATGACCGTGTCCTTCGACGGCAATTTCCGCTCGCTTCTGTGGTCATGGGAGGAGGCCCGCGACTACTGCACAAAGTGCCTTCCATACGTGGACGTGCTCTTTGGCGTGGAGCCCTACCACCTCTACAAGGACCCCGCTGACCCCTCGAAGGGCGACGTGAAGGACGGCAAGTCCCGCCAGCCCAGCTGGGAGGAGCAGGACGAGATAAATCAGGCCTTCGTGGAGGCGTACCCCAACATAAGGTGCATCGCCCGCCACGTCCGCTACGCCCACTCCGGCTCCGAGAACAGCCTGATGGCCTACATGTGGTATCAGGGACACACCTTTGAAAGTAAGCTCTTTACCTTCAATATCCTTGACCGTGTGGGCGGCGGCGACGCCTTTGCCAGCGGCCTCATCTACGCCATGATGAACAACTACAAGCCCATGGATATGATCAACTTCGCCGTGGCCAGCTCCGTTATCAAGCACACCATCCACGGCGACGGCAACATCACCGACGATGTGGAGTCCATCCGCAACCTGATGAACATGAACTACGACATCAAACGATAACTGTCGGCAAAAGGCCGCCTTGCGGCCTTTTGCCGACAATAATGAATGGAGTTGATTCTTATGAAAGCATTTATGGATAAGGATTTCCTTCTGGAGACGGAGACCGCGAAGCACCTCTTCCACGACTACGCGGAGCATATGCCCCTGGTGGATTACCACTGCCATATCTCCCCCAGGGAGATCTATGAGAACCGCCGCTTCAACGACATCGTTGAGGTGTGGCTGGGCGGCGAGAATCCCGACGGCACCTACTTCGGCGACCACTACAAGTGGCGCGTCATGCGCTCCAACGGCGTGTCCGAGGAGTACATCACCGGCCACAAGCCCGGCTACGAGCGGTTTTTGAAGTTCGTGGAGAGCCTGGAGATGGCCATCGGCAACCCCATGTACCACTGGTGCAATTTGGAGCTGCGGCAGTTCTTCGGCTACGATAAGCCCCTGACCGTGGAGAACGCCCGCGAGTGCTGGGATTTCGTCAACGACAAGCTTCAGAACGACCCGTCCCTCACCGTCCGCGGCATCATCGAGAAGGCCAACGTGGCCTTCATCGGCACCACCGACGACCCCATCGACAGCCTGGAGTGGCATGAGAAGATCGCCGCCGACCCCACCATCAAGGTGAAGGTGGCCCCCTCCTACCGCCCCGACAAGGCCATCAACATCAACAAGCCCGGCTTTGCCGAGTATATCGGCAAGCTGGCCAAGAGCGTGGGCAAGGAATCCCTGGACACCGTGGAGGACGTCTGCGCCGCCCTCACCGAGAGGCTGGAGTTCTTCGCCAAGCTCGGCTGCCGCGCCAGCGACCACGGCCTTGACTACATCCCCTACCGTCCCGCCTGCCCCAAGTGCGTCAACGAGATCTATAAGAAGGTCATGGCCGGGGAGGAGATCACGGTGGAGGAGGCCGAGAAGTACCAGACCGCCATCCTCATGCACTTAGGCAAGGAGTATCACCGCCTTGGTATCGCCATGCAGCTCCACTACAGCTGCAAGCGCAACGCCAACACCAGGCTCTATAAGAAGCTGGGCCCGGACACCGGCGTGGACATGATCGCCCAGAACACCTGCGGCGGCGCCATCGCCGACCTGCTGGCGGCGCTTGACGAGACGAACGAGTGCCCCAAGACCATCCTCTACAGCCTGAATCCCGCCGACAACGAGCAGATCGGCACCATCCTGGGCTGCTTCCAGTCCGACGAGGTCCCCGGCAAGATCCAGCACGGCTCCGCCTGGTGGTTCAACGACACCAAGTCCGGCATGGAGGACCAGATGCGCTCCCTGGCAAACCTCGGCCTCCTGGGCAACTTCGTCGGTATGCTCACCGACTCCAGGAGCTTCTTAAGCTACGCCCGCCACGACTACTTCCGCCGCATCTTCTGCAACCTCATCGGCAACTGGGTCGAAAACGGCGAGTACCCCAACATCGACTCCTCCCTCAAAAAGATCGTCGAAGGCGTCTGCTACAAAAACGCCGAGAGATATTTCAATATCTAAAAGACTACTCCAACCAAAAGGAGGCGCCCCGCGCCTCCTTTTTTTATCCCTACACGCCCCGCCCGTGCCTCTTGCCCCTCCCTTGGGAGGGGGTAGGGTGTGGGGTGTTCCCCCATTTCAAAAAATTTCCGGGGCGACCTGCGCGTCGCGAAAATTACCTCTTGTTTTGCGGAGTGTGCCGCCTACGGCGGCGCGCGAAGCAAAACGGCAGAAAAATACCGCAAATAGGCCCGCAGGCCTTTTTGCGGTATTTTTCGCACGCACCCCCATCTCGAAAAAGGCAAAGCCTTTTTCGAGATAGTCAGTTTTCCATCTGCTTTCCCAGAAACGACGCCACGGTCTGGGCCAGCTTGTATTCCACCTCGCCCACCGTTCCGTCGCCCTCGGTGAAAAAGAGCACACAGCCCATGACATCGCCCTCGGACAGTATGGGGGCGGCCACGGTGACGGTGTACTTGTCCGCCCCGTCGGCGGGGTTCACCGCCCTGTCGGAGCTTGACCGGTGGTAGACCTGTCGGCCCTCCATAATGGCCTCCAGCTCCTGGCTCACCTGACGCCCGGTGAGCTCCCGCTTTTGTATGCCGCACACAGCTATGACGCTGTCCCTGTCGGTGATGGCGGCGGGGAGGTTTGTGGTCTTGCTGAGCGTCTCGCACATCTGCCCCGCGAAATCGCTGAGCTCCCCCATGGGTGAGTACTTTTTGAAAATGACCTCGCCGTCCTTCTCCGTATAAATCTCCAGCGGGTCGCCGCCGCTGACAACATGGACATGGTAGACCTTGTCCCCGTGGTGAACGGAGGACTGAATAACGGCTGTTTGTGAGTTATCCGCCATGTCCGAATCAAAATTTGCGGCGTCCGGGAGCGTCCCGCATTTGAGAAGGCTGTCTATATCGGCCCGGAGCTCCACCTCGATGTGGTCCTCATAGACCTTGATTTTCTTTACAATGAGCTGGATGTCGTTCCGGTCCAGCTTTTCTTTGTTTAAGATGTCGTCAAAGACCTCCATGGCGGTTTTGGCCGCCCGGTTTACCCGAATGATGGTGTTGCGCTTGTTGGCGGCAAGGCGCATCTGGTTCTCGATGCCCTCTATTCGGCGCAGAAGGTCGTCCTCCAGCTCGTCGTAGGTCTCCTCCAGCGCCTCCTCCCGGTCCGGGTGCTTCATGATGTCCCGGATACGCTGGCGCTTTGTGGCCCGGAGCTCCTCCCGCAGGTCCTCCAAGACCTCCTCCAAATTGGCCGCCGCCCGCTCCGCCTCGGCCACGTCCTCCCGTTCGCGCTCAAGCTCCTCGTTGAGCCGGTCCAGCATGGCGGAGGAGTTGTCCCTGACCTTTTGGATATATATTTTCAAAAGCTCGTCCAGCTTGTCCACTCTTATATGGTGGCTGGTACAGCCCTTCAGCCCCCGGCGGTGGTAGAGCCCGCACCGGTAGGCGTCCTTCAGATCTGCCCGGCTCATGGCAAACATGGGGCTTCCGCAGTCACCGCACTCAAGAAAGCCGGAATAGGCGTTGTCGTACTTCTTCTGCCCCCGGTAGTGGGCGGTTGTCCGCTCGGCCAGCTGGGCACGGGCGACGGCGAAGGTGCGGTAGCTGATGATGGGCTGGTGGTGGTCCTCAATGACGATGTGGTCCTCCGCGTCCCGCCGCACGTCACGGCCGTTTATCTTCCCGCGGGTGGTCTTGCCCTGCCGGAGAGTGCCGATGTAGAAGTCATTTTTCAAAATGCCCTCCACGGTCATAATGGCCCACTCCCGGCGGGTTTCCCGGTTGGACTCTAAGCCCTCCGCCTCACGGCGTTGTTTTTCCGACATTCTCGGCGTGGGGACGCCCTCGTCGGTCAAATAATTTGCTATGCGCTTGTAGCCCCAACCGGAGATGTAGAGCTCGAATATCTTTCGCACGATCTGGGCCTCGGTGGGGACCACCTCAAACTCCTGGCGCTGGTTGACGATGTACCCGTAAGGCGCGGCGCAGATCCACTTCCCGTCCTCCTGCCGCCGGCGGATCACGGACTTGACCTTTTTGCTGGCGTCGGTGACGGGCATCTCGTTGATGAGGAACTGGAACTGTATCTTCAGCCAGTCGTCGTCGTTGGGAAAGTCGATGTTGTCCCCGATGGAGATGATGCGCACCCCGGCGTCCCTGAGGTCCTCAAGCTCCACCAGCCCCCGGCTGTTCCGGCGGGAGAAGCGGGAGAAGTCCTTCACCACTAAGATGTCCAACCGGTGGCTCGTCAGCTCCCGCCGCATTTTCTGGTAGCCCTCCCGCTGGTCAAAGGTGTACCCCGACCGGTCCCGGTCCTCATAGAAGGTCAGCGCGCTCCCCGGAAACCGCCGCTTCACAAAATCCTCGATGATCGCCTTCTGGTTCTCAATGGACGTATTGTCCCTGTCCAGCTCCTCGTCCACGGAGATGCGGCAGTACCCGGCGATGTCATATGTTTCTATCAACTTTAATCACCACACTTATGCAGCCTTGCAGATAATATTGTATCACAATCTCAGAGAAACAGCAAGAACAATCTGCGCCTTGAGTGGAGAATTTAATGCGATAGAAAACTGCAATAAATTGCATAAATCTATTATAGGCTCTTGACCTTTGGCGTGTTATTTGCTATCATATGTATGAAAACTGTATCAAGTTGCAGTAATCTATTATAGCAAAGGTGATTTTATGGAGATCAAGCGCGACTACTATCTGAACAAGCTGATCAGCCGAAAGGGAAACGGGCTTATAAAGATCATAACTGGCGTCCGCCGGTGCGGGAAGTCCTATTTGCTGAACACCATCTTTTACCGGCATCTGTTGGAGTGCGGTGTGCCGGAGGACCACATTATCCGGTTTGCCTTTGACTCCGCCGACGACCTTTATCTGATCGGCGAGAGCCTCATCGACATGCGCAAGGCGGGAAGAAGCGCCGATCCAGAGAAATTTATGGCGTATATCCGCACCAAAATCACGGGCAACGGGACCTACTATCTCCTGCTGGACGAGGTGCAGATGTTGGACTCCTTCGAGGCGGTTTTAAACGGCTATCTGCGGCGTGACAACATGGACGTGTTCGTGACCGGGAGCAACGCCAAATTCCTGTCCAGCGACATCATCACGGAGTTTGCCGGCCGGGGGGACGAGATCCATATGTACCCCCTGAGCTTTGCGGAGTTCATGACTGCCTATCCCGGCGACAGGTATGAAGGGCTGTCACAGTACATGCTCTACGGGGGTATCCCTTTGGTGGTGTTACGGGAGAGCCCTCATGACAAGGCCGCCCTGCTGGAGAATCTGTTCAGTGAGATATATATCCGTGACATCGTGGACCGCCACGGGGTCCGGAACAGGGGAGAGCTGGAGGACCTTCTGAACATCGTGTCCTCAGCCGTGGGGTCACTGACCAACCCGGAGAAGCTGAAAAACACCTTCCACAGCGTCAAGCGTTCAAAAATCACCTCCGCCACCATCAAGAGGTATCTCGATTATTTCCAGGACTCATTCCTGCTGGAGGCGGCACAGCGGTACGACATTAAAGGGAAGGCGTATATCGAGACGCCGAGGAAATACTACTTCTCCGATTTGGGCCTCCGCAACGCCCGTCTGAATTTCCGGCAGTTCGAGCCAAACCACGCCATGGAGAACGTGCTGTATACTGAGCTTCGGATGCGTGGGTACCGGGTGGACGTGGGCGTAGTCCCAGTGGCGGAGAGGGACCGGCTGGGCCGGGTGACCCGGCGGCAGCTGGAGGTGGACTTTGTCTGCAATCTGGGCTCCACCCGCGCATACATCCAGTCCGCATGGTCCCTGCCCGACGAGGACAAACGCGCTCAGGAGACGAGACCCTTTGCCAAAATCGACGACTCCTTTAAGAAGATCGTCGTCACCCGGGACATGATCCCCACCCAGTACGACGAACGGGGAATCCTGACGGTCAACGTGTACGATTTCCTCCTGGACCCCGACCTGCTGGCCGGGTCCTGAGGTACCCCTACGGATCCCGTTCCGCCAGCGCCAGCCGGTTGTGGACCAAGAGGCCGGCGGTGAGGTCCGCCAGATCCTCGGCGCCGGAACGGTACACCGCCGCCAGATACCCCCGCTCCCGGTACCGGGCGTACAGCTCCCGGAGCCCCGCGCCTTCCTCTCCGCTCCGCAACCAGATCTCTACGATTTTTCTTTCCTCGCAAACCGTGATCTCCAAATATCACACCCCCACCGGTTATTTTTCCCACCGGCGGGGGTGATTTATTCACATGGACATGGTCTGCTGTCGGTTTGGTTGATTTTCTTCATCCTCATGGTCGTCGGACTTGTGGCCCATGGCGATGCGCTTGCGCTGACGCTCACGGTACGCCTTGGTGTCAATGTGCTGATGCATAGATGTGGCGTCGCGGACGGGGCCGGTGTCGGAGAGGGTGGCCACGGTCACAGCAGTCGAGATAAGAGCGTCAGCAATAGGGTCGAGAGTGAAGACACTATCGCGGTCAGGATGATTGAGGCTTTCGCGGTATGCGTTAAGCTGCGCACGGACTTCCTCGAAGCTCTCTCCGTGTTTTCGATGCTCGTAGTATTGCTCTCGTGCATTTTCCCAACCTGTTCCGTCAGAGACAGGACGTGGTTGTTCAGATTCTCCGTTTGGTTTAGTATCCTCTCCGCGTCCTTGGTCGTCATCAGCGTCGTGAGCATCTCTTCTATTCTTGCTTGACGTTGGAGCAGACCACTGAGGAGCGAAAGCGTCTCCACTTGACCGGGTCTGTTCAGAGCCTTCAGCTCCTCGTTGGAAAGCCTCCTGTCGGATTGCGAATTCATGTTCCATGTTCTCCTTTAAATATTTAGTTTCGTGTAACTTGTTGTCTCGGCACCGTTGGTCTTCCGGTGTGGTGTAGGTAATGTACTTCCGCTCGTCCGTCCACTTGACTTGGTAGCCCACGCTTTTCATGAGCTCAACGAATTCCTTCCGGCTCCCAGCGTAGGCCATGCATAGGTCGATGGTGGACATCAGAGCGAACTTCCAGCTCTGACTTTTATACGCCGAACGATACTCGCGGGAAGACATAGGCTTCTCCTTCTTCTCCCGTGGCGGCTCGAACACCGGCAGGCCCAGCTCGGCGCAGATTTGGTCGTTGACCATTTTCAGCTGCTGTATCGTGTCGCCATCCACGTGGAGCTTGCGGCCTGTCTCGAAGTTGACGCTGTTGATGATGAGGTGGGAGTGGACGTGGTCCCGGTCGGTGTGAGTGCAGACCAGCACCTCGTGGTCCTTGAATTGCTCCGCCAACCTGAGAGCGGCGGTGTGAGCGGTCGCGGGATTCACTTCCGCGCCGCTGGGGAAGCTCTGGACCAGGTGGTAGAACATCCTGCCGCCGTCCTTGTGGTACAGGAGCTTGGTGTTGAGGAAGTCGTCGTAGGCAGAGGCGGCCTGACAGTTGACGCCGGTGACGAGCTGGTGACCTTGCCACTGGGTCTTGGCCTTCTGTGCCACGTACTTCATCACCGACCTCATGCACCCACGGGACTGACTGCTCTTTGAGCGGCTGGAGTAGTTGACGAAGTTGACTATCGCCAAGAGCGTCACCTGCCTTCCTGCATCTCACGGAGCGTGCGGCCAATCTCGGAGAGTTCTTTCTGTACTCCGTCCAGGTTCACCGCGTTGAGCTTACCCATGTTGCAGAGCACCGCCAGCTGGTTGACGTTGTTCCCGATGCGCTTCAGCTCCGTGAGCACTTCCTTGAGTCCGTCCATGACCACCACCTGCTGACCGAGGCAGCACTGGGAGACGTAGTCGCTTTGGGAGAGGTGAGCCTTCTTGGCTTCGGCTCGAATGACGTCCAGCTCAAGTTGGGAGAGGCGGATGCTGAGAGTTGTGTCCCGGTACTCGATGTCCCTACCGATACAGTAGAGTGTTGCCCGTCCGCTCCCGCGTCCTTCCTCCACCAGCGTGAAGCTGGAGTCCACCGCTCCGCTGATGGCGGTGGTGCCGGAGATCCGTTTGAACACATCATCGTCCGCGTTCTCTTTCCGCAGGTGGTGGATGAGCAGGATAGCGAGGCTGTGAGCGTCGGCGATCTTCTTCAGCGCCGACAGGTCCGAGTAGTCGTTGGCGTAGGTGTTGTCCCGCTTGGCGTTGCGGACCATCTGGAGAGTGTCGATAATGACCAGCGACGTATCCATGTGCTCGGTGAGGAATGTTTCAAGCTGTTCCTCCAGCCCCGCACCCACTACTCGGCTCTCCGTGCAGAAGTGGACGTTGGCTGGGGCGTCCTCGGCGATCTCGAAGAGCCTGTTCTGGATTCGCAGGGTCGAATCCTCAAGACAGAGATAGAGCGTCGTTCCCTGCCTCACGCTCATCCCCCACACCGGCTCCCCCTTTGCCGCCGTTACGGCCAGCCACAGCGCCAGCCAGGATTTCCCCACCATCGGCGCACCCGCCAGGATGTGCAGGCCCTGGGACAGCAGGGAGTCTACAACAAAGTTGGGCGGGCGGATGGGTTCGTTCATCAGTTCCTCGCCCGTGACGGTTTTTAATCGTTCTGTGGTTTTTATTTTTATCCTCCTCGTTAATTTGCTTTTAGTTTCAATTCACTACTATATAGCAGTTACATCCCCACTGTCATTGACGCTCCCGCCATACGCTCACTCTCCGTTTCCCGCTCCGCCAGCTTGCGCCGGTTGGAGAGCAGTAGTCCGGAGGTCAGATCGCAGAGGTCCTCCTCGCCGGACTTGAACACGGCGACGGTGTATTTGCGCGGACCGTACTCCACGCAGAGTTTCCGCAGGGTATTGCTCAGGCTTGGGTCGCCCCACTCAGCCTTGCTCAACCAAATCTCAATAATTTTCTGGTCATCTCGAATGTTGATTTCCAAACAGCCACGCCTCCGAATATCGATAATTCATTCTCAATTCTAATTATCTATTATCATTGTAACATACCCTCTTGACTTTTGTCAAACGATAATATACACTTAAAATACATACACTACCGCATTGACCGCATTATCTATGGAGGTGCACCATGGGTGTTTTGAGAAAAGACCTTCTTGACTTTCGGCGACCCTTTACTCACGTCAAGGTCCAGTTTGGTGAGGACGGGTATTGGATCGAGGACGAGCCGGGGGTCATACCATACGGAACGACGCTTCTCGCTGTTTTGATGCTTGATGCCCGAAAATACTGCGGCCTTGTGGAGCGCCTCGAGGACAGGATCGCGGCCCGTGACCGCGAGGGAACGCTGGAGGCTTTTTATCCGATGTTGGACGAGTTCGTGCGTCTGCCGCTGTACAATCTTTTCATCAAGGAAGCCGGCCTTATGGAGGTTGAATTATTCCATAGGGCATTCGCCGGGGAGGCGAGGACTGCACTCGCGGACGATATAATAAATGACAACGGCGCGATTCTGAACAAGTACCTCCGGGCACGGGATGACCTTTTGCTCATCCAGCGGCGGTACGCCTGGTTTTTGGACGAGATGGCCAAGTCCCGGCGCAAAGAAAAAAAGCTCCAGAAGAAATTCTCTCTTCCGGAGCAGGTCTATTGGGGCAACGTGGATGCCTTTGTCAGCGGCGTAAGCCTGGGCGAGGACTCTGAAGTAGACGCTCCGCAGGTCAACGTACAGTATGCCATCCGCACGACAGATGACAAGGAGACCGGCGAGGTCCACGCGGAGGTCGTGGAAAAGATGTACTTCGACCGGCTCCGGGATTTTGTCTATGTGGAGCTGATGAAGGGATTGCAGAAGGGTTATGTGCCGCGCCGGTGCCTCAACTGCGGCAAATGGTTTTTGCAGACACCGGGAGTGTCCTACTCTTACTGCGCCAACATCGCGCCAGGGGAGACGGAGCGGACCTGCCGGGACGTGGGTGCCCTCGCCAGTTTCCGGGAGAAGGTGCAGGAGAATAAGATCTGGACGATCCACCAGCGGGCCTACAAGAAATATTACGCCCGTGTGTTGAAAAAGAAAATGACCAAACCGGAGTTCGAGCAGTGGGCTCGTTCTGCCGAGCAGATTCGCGACGCCGCCCTCCCCCGCTACAACCGCGCCCACGGTGAGGCGCGGAACCAAATCGCAGAGGAGGTTCGGCGGGAGCTGAATAAGCTGTGAGAGCGCCTGCACGGTGGTTTGATTAGGCCGTATAATGTAGACGAGTTAGCAAGGAAGGTGCTGTAAAATGGAGAACCAGATGATACCGCAGGGCGAGATCGTCATTTACCAGTCCGAAAACGGAAAGACAAAAATCGATGTCCGCATGGAAAACGAAAACGTTTGGCTGACACAAGCGCAGCTTGTAGAGCTTTATCAAACCACCAAATCAAATGTAAGTGAGCATATCAAGCATATCTTTGAGGACGGCGAATTGGACGAAGGGTCAGTTGTTCGGAAGTTCCGAACAACTGCTTCAGACGGAAAAATATATAATGTCAAATACTATAATTTGGATATGATCATATCACTGGGGTATCGTATCCGCAGTATCACAGCGACCCATTTTCGCATCTGGGCGACCCAACGCCTGAAGGAGTACATGATTAAGGGCTTTACCATGGACGACGAGCGCTTGAAGGGCTACGGCGGCGGGCAGTATTGGAAAGAGCTGCTTGCGCGTATCCGTGATATTCGCTCTTCAGAAAAAGTGCTGTACCGTCAGGTCCTTGATCTTTACGCCACAAGCGTTGATTACGACCCGAAGAGTGAGCAGTCCGTTCAGTTTTTCAAAATCGTGCAGAACAAACTGCATTATGCCGCCCATGGGCATACCGCCGCGGAAGTGATCTATGAACGGGCCGACGCCGACAAGCCCTTTATGGGAATGACAGCATTCAAGGGAGATTTCCCCACGTTGGCAGACGCGAAGATCGCCAAAAACTATCTCACCGAGGACGAATTGAAAGTGCTCGGAAACCTTGTTTCGGGATATTTTGACTTTGCAGAAGTGCAGGCCATGAGAAAGCGTCCGATGTATATGAGAGACTACATTGAACACCTGGATTCCATCCTGTCTGCGACTGGCGAAAACCTTCTGCTTGACGCAGGAAAAGTCAGCCACAAAGAGGCTATGGAGAAGGCGGCTGCGGAATACAGAAAATATCAGGTGCAGACGCTGTCCCCTGTGGAAGAAGCATATCTTGAAACCATCAAAGAAACAGAAAAGACAGTCAAAACGATTGCACGGCAGAATAGCAAAGAAGAAGGGTGATAATCAGTCACCAGAACGACTGCGGCGATGTCGATGATTCCTAAAACTGCCATAATTAGGCTTTTTAGAAACTATCTTTAGCTCAAAAGAAAGCACCGCAAAACAGGTCATTTGTCATTTTAGAGCGTATTCTTTCAATCGGACGCAATTCTTTCTTCGCGGTGAGGCAATCGTTCCTTACAACGGGGTGCCGAAGCGTTTTACACAACATTCAACATTAGTGACACTTAAGCATCAGACGATTTAGACCGAAAGGAGACGATAGCATGAACAAACTGTATTTTGCTGGGTCAATCCGGGGTGGCCGTGAAGATGCGGCGCTCTACAGAAGAATAATTCAAGAGTTGGGTAAATACGGAGACGTACTAACTGAACATGTTGGAGATGGCATTGTAAAAGAGCTGTTCTGCTGCCATCGGAAACGCGCTGCTGAATACGGGCAGTCCCTTTCCGCCGTCAGTGGTCGCAAAAGGTATAACACACTAGACTTTGCAGGGCGCCAAAGGCAGGCTTACTAGCCCTCCTTTGGATACCGGCAACATCATTTTCGCGCGTCGGACAGAAATGCTTTTTGCCGGTATTCATTTTCCCCGGCGTGCTGCAAAATTGAAAAGTGAGTTTGCAGCGGCAAGGGAAAATGAAAGATAGCAGCGCCCCGCCGAAGGTGGAAACGCTGCTATCTATGCGAGAGAAATTATCCCTTGGGCGGATACGGATCTCCGCCGTGACTGTCGGCATCCTGTATTTTACCGTTCATCCCGTGAATCACGAACTCAGTTCTCTGGTTTTGGCTGATCTTGCGTCCAGCATTAATAGCTTGTTTTTTCGTTTCGAAGTGACCGCTGGCGCGCTGCGCTCCGCCTTTCTTTACGTCCCAACCACCATTCGGGTTGTGAACAACATGATGAGTATATCTTGCCATTGTTTTACCCCCTATGAGCTCTCGGGCAGCAGGTGGCGCAGCCATCCGCATCCCGGTAAATCGTCTTTGCTTTCGCGACGGCATCGATTTCGTTTGAGAAATAGCCGACATATGTCTTACTTCGGATTCCAAGTCTTTTCGCGTGCTCCTCGGTGTGCACCTCATGATGCAGACCGGGGTTGTGGGTCTGGTCATCGTTGACATAGTAGAATTGATACATGGTAAAAACCTTTCCGCTTGACGAGGCAAGCATTTGATGTTATTTTTTTATAGGAAATTCGTATTTGACGGTTGATTTGTCTGCACACAGGTTAGCCGTCATTTTTATACCCTCATAGGGCGCCACCTCCTTCGTAAATAGAGAAAAACGCTTCCTGCCTTAGCTATGTTTCTTCTAGATCGTATTGTTGCCTTTGAGAAGCTGTTATCTGCTCTGCGTTGACAATCGGTTACACTTATGGTAAAATAAGTAGCTTGGTAACAAGCTGATAGTGCATCCTCAAATGCAACAAACGATACGACGCTACAAATAACATGAGTATTCCTTAAAACATAGCTTCTACTTGTATTATATCGCAGCCGTACCCGATTGTCAACATGTTTTTGTATTTATTGTTTATAGGATACGGATTTCATTTATTCTGTGCAATATTCGCTTTTTTATATCGCCAAATGGCTACACTTGTGTTATAATGTGTGCCAAGGAGGTGCGCCATGAGCAAAGTGGGTGATTTTATTAGAGAACGGCGTCTGGCGAAGGGGCTGTCTAAGCGTCAGCTTGCTGAAAAAGCAGGTATCAGCCATTCTGAGGTTCACCGTATTGAGAACGGGGAGCGTCAGAACCCCTCCGTTCCGATGCTTATCGCGCTGGCGAACGCTTTGGGGATTCCACAGGATGACATCCTTGTGCTGGCCGGGTACAAGACCGATGATGACAATATCCCTATGATAGAGCGGGTGTTCCCCGACCTTAAAACGCCAAAGCAACAGGAAACCGCGCAGAAAATTGTCGATGGTCTATCCAGAAACAGTCAATTAAAGGATGCTCAGTACGACGAGCTTGTTCGACAGGTGGAGATGTATCTGGACTATGCCAAGAAAAACTCAGATTCCTGATAAACCACGGTATTCTTACGCACGGCAGCGGGCATATCGGCTACTTTGCGAATTGGAGATAGACAGACTTCCTATCGATCCATGGGCCATTGCGAACTCGCTGCCAAATGTCCATGTTCTGAAATGGACGGAACTGCGGGATAACTGCCATCAGGCTGACCCCTTGTCCATTGACGAGGAAGGCGCTGACGCCAAGACGCAGCATATCAGGGGAAGGGACGACTACCTGGTTGTTTATGATGACAGGGTTCTGAGTCCCAGCAGGATTCGGTGGACGGTCGCGCATGAGATCGGTCACATCGTATTGGGCCACTTAGTGTCCTTTGACGCTACGGCTCTTTGCAGGGGTAGCCTGACTGAAGCGGAGTACTATGTACTGGAAAGGGAGGCCGACTGCTTTGCAGTCAACCTCCTGGCGCCCATGACAATCATGAACAGGATTCCTTCCGTGAAGACTGCTTATGATTACATGGAGATGTGCGAGCTATCCGAAGAAGCGTCAAAGAACTGTTTGGAGGAATTGAGCCTGCTGAAAAGCGGGAAGAGGATTCCCTTCCCTACAAAAGAGGAGGATACGCTGTTCCGTCACTTCTTCCGTTTCCTGAATGAGGTGAACGGCGTGACGGGTCCCCATCTGAACTACGACGAACTTGTGATTGATGCGAAGTACGAAGACTACATCGAATGCGATTATTGGGATTTCATTGTAATGGTGATTCGGAAGTGGAAGTTTGAAACAGAACTTCATGCTGCCCTGGAGGGCAGCATCGCGTTATACGATTACGATGATATGGTGATTTTCATCACTGATACAGAACAGATTCCCTTCGTCAAAAGCTGTGAGGGAATCATCCTTGAGAGCCTGCAGAAGTACGCAGACTCCCGTGTCAAAAGAATAGAGGTCGCTGAAGCACGGCTACGGACATAGTCAAAGGTCGCAGCGGCCGCAAGCGAGGAGAGTAAGCCATGCCAAAGTTAACCATTTCCCAATTAGAAAGCCATCTGCTAAAAGCGGCAGACATTCTGCGCGGCAAGATGGATGCGTCAGAGTTTAAGGAATACATTTTTGGTATTCTGTTCTTGAAAAGGCTGTCGGACAACTTTGCCCAGAAACGCAGGGAACTGGAAGCCGAGTATAAAGGAGACCTCTCCCCGGAAGATCTTGAGGACTTTTTGGAGGACAAGACTTCGTACGGTAGCACGTTCTTCGTTCCTCGCATCGCCCGCTGGGAATGCGAAGACAACGGGGATGGCTGGACAGGTCTGCTCCATGTGAAGGTCGATGTAGCGTCAAAGCTGAAGCGGGCGCTCATCGCCATTGAAAAGGAAAACATACAGCTGGATGGTGTGCTACGGAATATCGACTTTGCCCGCAAGGTAAAGAATAAGCAGATCATTACCAACGAGCGCCTTGTGCAGCTGGTTTGGCATTTTAACAAGTACAGGCTGACGAACGATAACTTTGTGTTCCCGGACCTGCTCGGTGCAGCCTACGAATACATGATTAAGAACTTCGCCGATTCTGCCGGGAAGAAGGGCGGAGAATTCTACACACCCTCAACGGTCGTTCAACTGATGGTACGCCTCATCAAGCCGCAGGAGAACATGGAAGTGTATGATCCCACGGTCGGCAGCGGCGGTATGCTGATTCACAGCAAGCAGTTTGTTGAGGAACAAGGCGGTGATGGAAGCAAACTGTCGCTCTTCGGGCAAGATGACGCGGCCACGGTATGGTCCATCTGCAAGATGAACATGATCATGCACGACATCCAAGACGCTGACATCCAGCACGGCGATACCATCATGGAACCTTACTGGCAGAAGGATGGCGTTGTTCGCCAGTTCGACAGGGTCATTGCCAATCCACCCTTCTCTCAGAACTACACGAAGAGTGACAAGATGAAATGCCAGAACCGCTTTGTGTACGGCTGGACTCCGCAGACTGGCAAGAAGGCCGATCTGATGTTTGTGCAACATATGATTGCCAGCACAAAGCCGAACGGGATGATGATTACTGTCATGCCACATGGAGTTCTGTTCCGCGGAGGAGCGGAAAAAACCATCCGCAAGGGCATTCTTGAAGATAAGCGGGATATCGTACAGGCTATCATCAGCCTGCCGCCGGATTTGTTCTACGGAACCACCATTCCGACCTGCCTACTCGTCATCAATAAGAAGAAGCCTGCTGCGCTCGCCGGAAAAATCCTGATTATCAACGCGGATGCCGAGTATGGCGAAGGGAAAAACCAGAACTTCCTCCGCCCGGAGGACACCGAGAAAATCGTCTGGGTGTTTGACCACGTGGTGGAAGTTCCCGGCTATTCGTCTATCGTTTCCATAACCGATATTCTGGATGAAAAGAAGAATGACACCAACCTGAATATCACAAGGTACGTCGATAATGCTCCTGCGCTTGAACCGCAGGATGTTCGTGCGCATATGCTCGGGGGCGTTCCAAATGCAGAGATTGAGGCTCTTGGGGCGGCAATCTCCAAGTATAGTATTCCCGCACAGGACATTTTTACCGACCGTGGAACAGGCTATTCTGATTTCAATGCTTGCTGTACTACGAAGGGACTCATCAAGGATTTTGTCTCTTCCCACAGCGGAGTCGTAACCGCTCACGAAAAGATGATTTCCGCTTTTGAAGAGTTTTGGGCGGAAGCCGCGCCCGCAGTCAGTAGCGTTCATACGGATATGGGTATTGCAGAATTTGCCATGACCTTTACCACCTTGCTCGTGAAGAAACTGCAGCCGCTGGGTATTCTGGATCAGTTCCAGAGCCGCGGCGTGTTCGCCAACTGGTGGGAACACAGCTATACGGTCCGGGAATATACGGATATCGAACAGTCTGCCGAGGGTAAGGAAGTCAAAGTGGATGTGAAAGAAGTCATCCGCATCAAGAACGTCTTTAAGACGATCAATGCAGAGGGCTTTGTCTCCTCTCTGGTCAGCGATGACAAGATTGCCGAGGTTCACTTTGCTGATGAGCTTGCTGCCCTGAAAAAGCTCCGCGAGGATGCAGAAAACGCTCAGGCTGATTTGCTGGCTTATGTGGCTTCTATCGAGATAGAAACCGATGACGACGATTCTTATGATGGCGATGAGGAGAAAGAGCCGAAGGAACCGTCCGTCAAGGAAGTGGAAACCTATCTTAAAAGCCTCGGAACAGACGAGGCGAAGGCTTCTCTGAAACAGATTGCCGCCCTTAAAAAAGAAAAGAATCGCCTGAAAAGGGTGGTCAAGAAAAAGGAATCCGAACTGCAAGAAAAAATCGACGCTATTCGCGAGGAATTGACCGAGGAGCAGTGCGAAGACCTTGTAATGCAACTTCTTCATGACGGGTTCGTCGAGGAACTGGACGCCTACCTTTCCGCCGGGGTTCAGAAAACCATTCGTGCGGTCAACAAACTGTGGGAAAAATACCACGTTTCTGTCACCGCGCTGTTGGATGAGCGGAAGAAAGCCGAGGACAAGCTGAACGGATTTCTCGCACAGTTGGGATATATACCGAAAAAGGAGGTTGGCGCATGACCTCCATGACAAAACATACTCTGATCGACTGTTTTTCCCTACGCGCCCGCATCGGCTGGCAGGGCTTGCGGTCGGATGAATTTAAGACTGAGGGACCATATCTTGTAACGGGTGTAGACTTCCATAATGGCAAAGTCGATTGGGATGACTGTTATCATGTTTCCATTGACCGTTACGAACAGGATAAAGGCATCCAGCTTCGAGAAAACGACCTACTTGTAACAAAGGATGGTACTGTTGGTAAGACCGCCTTTGTAGTGGATTGCCCAGAGCAGGCTACTCTTAATAGCCATATATTCCTGGTCCGTTCCAAGGACGGCTCTGTCGAGCCGGAATATCTGTACTATGTTTTGAACTCGTATATCTTTGCGGATTTTATGAAGAACATACTCACAGGAACGACCATAAAAGGGTTGACTCAGGGGAATTTTTATAAATTTGTATTTGAGGCTCCTGACGTGCCGACGCAGAAAAAAATCGTGGAGGTCTTGGAAGCTATTGATGCGGTTATCAATAAGACGAGGAAATTCATTAAGAAGTACACAAATATAAAGGCAGGAATGCTACACGATCTTTTCGAGACACAACTCGAAAGTTATAAAAAAAGACCA
>CANREY010000008.1 GCA_947629755.1 uncultured Oscillospiraceae bacterium
TTCATCGGACTTCCTCCCATGAACTTCTACGACGTGAAGGTCTCCGGCAACGAGCTTGTGGGCAACGGCTTCAAGGCGTCTCTTACAGCCGACGAGAAGAAGACCCTTGCCGCTTATGAGGGCAAGGAGATCACCTTGGGCGTGCGGCCTGAGAACTTCGTGGAGGGCGACGACATCAAGGTCACCGTCACCAATAACGAGAACCTGGGTATGAACACTCTGGTCTACGGCAACGTGGGCAACACGGGCGTGAAGGTCACCGCCAAGCTCAAGGGCTGGAAGAATTACAAGAACGGCGACACCGCCGGCTTCTCCATCGTCAGGAAGCACTTCTTTGACAAGGAGACCACCAACGCGATAAGGGGGGATAAGTGATGGCGGATAAGAAAACGAAGGCCCCGAAGGAGAAGAACCCCAACAAGGGCTTTGTCCACGCCCTGAAGGAGATGTGCCGTAAATTCATCGTCTCCCTCAAGCGCAGGCCGCAGAACATCGCCTTTGCCGCGTTTATCATCGCCTTCCTGGTCTACTCCCTGAATCTGTCCACCTTCTCCAACACCACCGCCAAGCTCCTGCTTACAAACATGGGCCTTGCGGAATTTGTGATCATGCTTCTGTCCATGCTGTCGCTGGTGTGCTTCATGAACGCCTTCCAGTACCGCAAGAAGGTCAACGTGCCCATGCTGGTGCTGATGCTGGTCATGATTGCGATAATCATCGTCTGCGATGTGTTCTACATCAACGCTGTCAACACCGTCCAGGGCGATCCTCAGACGGCCGTGGCGATCACCAAGGAGACCGAATATCTGGCCTACGCGCCCTATTACCTTCAGGTGCACATCATCATACTGTGCATCGGCGTGGTCCTTACGGCGCTTATGCCCGTGTACAAGAAGCTCCTTAGGAAGATCAACACCAACGTTGAGGTCGAGGGCAACAGCGACATGGGCGCCATCGATCTGGCAAGCGAATAACTAAACCGAGCAGGCCTGAGAGGGCCTTGAGCTGATGGGAGGCCCGGTCGACGAGCCTCCCGTAAGCTAAGAGGAGCATCCATGAGCAAAAAGGATAAAAAGGGCGCTCCCCAGGAGGAGCAGTTCAAGCCCGCGGAATATTACGAGCTCAAGACCAAGGCCGTTGACGACCTGGTCTCGGCAAACAAGGAGAATTCGCCTCCTGTCTCGAAGAAGGAAATAAACAAGTACAAATCGGGACTGAAGTTCAAGATCCCTGAGTGGATCAAGATGTGCTTCATAAAGTGGTGGTTCGCCGGTTGCGTGTGCTTCTTCTTCCTGTGGGGACTGGGCCTGAGGAACGGACTGGACATTATAGTCATCGTGGGTATAGTGCTGGGTATGGTCAACGACCTTCTCGTCAACAACGCCATGAGATTTTTGGAGTCCGAGCCCGGCTCCAGCGCCAAGTACATGATGTTCCCCAAAAAGGGCTATTACAGCTTCCCCGTGAATATACTTTACTCCGTTCTGGTCTTCTTCCTGGAGTACAAGCTCTATGAGAAGATAAATATGGCCATAAACGAGCTCAAGGGCGTCACCGATCCGACGACCGTGGCCCCGGAGCTGGGAGTAGAGCCGCTTATATTCGGGCTTTTCTATCTGGCTATCGACATGCTCTTTGTGATGATGAAAAACGTCTTCGTGAAGATACTTGACGACGCCAAAAAGAAGGCCGCTCGATGAGGAGTTTGAAATGACTCAGATCTTATACCGCGGAAGTACGTCCGCCTGCTTTGAGATAGAGGGGACGGCCCCGCATTTCTCCCGGTGCACTTACGGCGTGTACGTGGGCGGGGAGATGAGGCTCCGCGGCGACACAAATGTTTTCTCGCTCTACGGGCTCAAGCCCGGAAGCGAATACGATGTTGAGGTGCGCTTTGACGACGGCGAGGTCGACCGGGTCGCGCTCAAAACGGCTTGCGAGACCCGCGCAATGTCGGTGAAGGATTTCGGCGCCGTGGGCGACGGCGTCCATGAGGACACCGCCTCCCTCCAGGCGGCCATAAACTTCACACCCGACGGCGGGAGGATAGTGTTCCCCGCGGGGACATATCTCACACTGCCGCTTTCGCTCAAAAGCCACATCACCATCGAGCTTCAGGAGGGCGCCACCATACTCGGTTCCACCGACAGGGAGCGCTATCCCGTGATAACCGGTCTGGCGACGGACCTTGAAACGGGCGACGAGATACCTCTCGCCAGCTTTGAAGGGCTCGAAAGGCCCGCCTATCAGTCGCTGATCCAAGGCTCCTTCTGCGAGGACGTGGCCATCGTGGGCCCCGGCACCGTGGACGGCAACGGACAGAACGGCGACTGGTGGCACGGCTTCGAGAGCTTTCCGGCGGCGAGACCGCGCGTCTTCTTCCTGAACAGGTGCAAGAACATAATTCTCCACGGGGTCACGGTGAAAAACGGCGCCTCATGGCACATTCACCCGTTTTTCTCCAAGGACGTCTCCGTTCTCAACTGCTTTATCACAGCCCCCAAGGACAGCCCCAACACCGACGGGTGCGACCCGGAGAGCTGTGATACCGTAAATATCATCGGCTGTAAATTCTCAGTCGGTGACGACTGCATCGCCATCAAATCGGGCAAGCTTGAAATGGCTGTGAAGTACTTATCTCCCGCGGACCGCTACACCATACGCAACTGCATCATGCAGTTCGGACACGGGGCGGTGACGCTTGGGAGCGAGGCGTCGGCCGGCGTTACGAACCTCAATGTGAGCAAGTGTCTTTTCAGGGCGACGGACAGGGGCCTGAGGATAAAGTCCCGCCGCGGCCGGGGAAAGGACAGCGTGATAACCAATATCCTCTTTGACAACATCAAGATGGAGAGGGTCCTCACGCCCATCGTCATCAATCTCTGGTACAACTGCTGTGATCCGGACGCCCACAGTGAGTACGTCTGGAGCCGGGAGAAGCTGCCGGTTGACGACAGAACGCCCCACATGGGTTCCTTCACATTCCGCAACATGGAATGTGTGGACACCGAGGTCGCCGCCTGCTACATAGACGGCCTTACAGAGATGCCAATAGAGAGCGTCACGCTGGAGAACGTCAGCGTCTCCTTCGCCGACGACGCCAAGCCCGGACTTCCCGCAATGCAGGAGTTCATGGAGCCCAAGCGCAAGCTGGGACTTTACATGAACAACGTCCGGAATGTCACGGTCAAGAACGTGAAGCTCCGCGGCGTGGAGGGGGAGAAGCTCATCACTGTCAACAGTGAGCGCGTCGAGACCTCCGGATTTGACAGCGAGTAAGTCGAACCGTTGTTTCCTGACCCCACAGCAAAAATCATGTGTAAGGAGACAAATCTATGTCGTATTTGACCCTGAAAGATATAAACAAGATCTATCCCAACGGCTTCCACGCGGTGCACGATTTCAACCTGACCATCGAGAAGGGTGAGTTCATCGTGTTCGTCGGGCCCTCCGGTTGCGGAAAATCCACCACCCTGCGCATGATAGCGGGTTTGGAGGACATATCCAAGGGCGACTTCTACATCAACGACAAGCGCGCCAATGAGATGGGCCCCCGTGAGCGTGAGATAGCCATGGTCTTCCAGAGCTACGCCCTCTATCCCCAGATGACCGTCTACGACAACATAGCCTTCGGACTTACCCTCCAGGGCGTTGACGAGGACGTTATCGAGGAGAAGGTCAAGCACACCGCCGCCATTTTGGGCCTGACGGATTACCTTGACCGCTTCCCCAGGGCTCTCTCCGGCGGCCAGAGACAGCGTGTTGCCATAGGCCGCGCCATTATCCGCAAGGTGGGCGTGTTCCTCATGGACGAGCCGCTCTCCAACCTGGACGCCAAGCAGCGCGTGACCATGCGTTCCGAGATCGCTCAGATCCACCGCAGTACAGGCGCTACTACCATCTACGTCACCCACGACCAGACCGAGGCCATGACTCTGGCTGACCGCATAGTCGTCATGAAGGACGGCTACATACAGCAGGTCGGCACGCCTTATGACCTCTACTATGAGCCGGTCAACGTGTTCGTGGCCGGGTTCATCGGCGAGCCGCCCATGAACTTCGTCCGCGGCAAGCTCAAGGGCGGCAAGCTCACCTTCGGCAAGAACGAGCTTGACGTCGCCAAGAAGCTTGGCGCGAAGGCCAAGGACTACGAGGGCAAGGAGATCGTCTTCGGCTTCCGTCCTGAGTCCATCGAGCTTGGCGAAAAGAGCAACGCTTACGTGGTCAAGGCCGACGTGGAGCTCACGGAGATGCTGGGCGACAACACCAACGTCTACATCACCGCCGACGAGGATAAGGCCATTTTGAAGGTCGATCCCCACGACACTCCCGCCACCGACTCCACCATCAGCTTCTCGATCCCCTACGAGAGCGTCTACCTCTTTGACGGCGAGACGGAGAAGGTCATAAAGTAAGCAAACTTTATCATCAAATCAGGAGCGCCCGCTGGCGCTCCTGATTTTTTGTCGTCGGAGGCCGCAATCAGGACTTTTCGACAGCTTTTCATGTTTTCAAAAGCGGTTTTTGGGCGGGAAAGACCTTGACCGGGGGATTTTGGGGTTATATAATACTATAAAAAGCGGCGGGCCTGACGGGGCCGGAGGGCGGAAGCGCCCCCCGGTGGCCCCTATATGAAAGTCGGCCGGCGCCGACCGGCTACTTAATTTTATGCGCCCGCGGGACCTCAAGTTACGGGGGGACAGGATATGATAAAGATAGCGCCGTCCATTTTGGCGGCGGATTTTACAAGGCTGGGCGAGGACATCGACAGCATAAAAACCGCGGATCTTCTGCATTTTGACGTGATGGACGGCGTCTTTGTGCCCAACATCTCCTTCGGCCTTCCGGTCATAAAGGACGTGCGCCGGGTGACCGATATGCCACTGGACGTGCACCTTATGATAAAATTCCCCGGAAAATATATCGGTAAGTTTTGCGACCTCGGCGCGGACATCGTGGTCCTCCACGTGGAGGCCGAGGAGCCGTGGGAGATAAAAAAAGGCATACGTGAGGTGAAAGCCAAAGGGAAAAAGGTGGGGCTTTCCGTCAAGCCGGGAACGCCCGTGTCGGAGCTTGAGCCTTATGCCGAGAGTCTCGACCATATACTCATAATGTCCGTGGAGCCGGGCTTCGGCGGCCAAGGCTTCATGCCGGAGGCACTTCCGAAGATAGAGGAGGCCGCGGCGCTGGTAAATAGGCTCGGCATAAAATGCGACATCGAGGTGGACGGGGGCATAAACCGTGTCACCGCCAGACAGTGCGAAAACGCCGGGGCCACTATCTTAGTGGCGGGCAGCTCCGTTTTTCACGCCGCCGACAGGGCGGAGGAAATCATGATACTGAGAGGTAACTGAAAATGAGCTTTTTTCCGTCCGCTCTTGACGAGCTTGTGGAGAAATTCGCCTCCCTTCCCGGCGTGGGCCTGAAGTCCGCCCAGCGGCTGGCCTTCCACATACTGGGCCTTCCGAAGGAGGAGGCCAGGAGCTTTGCTGACGCCATCGTCAACGCAAGGGAGAACGTGCGCACCTGCCGCGTGTGCCAAAATCTTACGGACCAGGAGGAGTGCTCCATCTGCCGCTCCGTGACGAGGGACGAGGGCCTCATATGCGTCGTCGCCAGCCCCAAGGACGTGGCCGCAATGGAGAGGGCCCACGAGTATAACGGCCGGTACCACGTGCTCCACGGCGTCATATCGCCCTTAAACCACATCGGGCCCGACGATATACGCATAAAGGAGCTGGTGGACCGGGTGGCCGCCGGGGGAATAGAGGAGGTCATCATGGCCATGAACCCCGACACCGAGGGCGAGACCACCGCCAAGTATATATCAAGGCTTTTAAAGCCCTTTGGCGTCAAGGTCACACGCCTTGCCTACGGTATCCCCGTGGGGGCCAGCCTTGAGTTTGCCGACGACGCCACGCTGATGCGGGCGCTGGAGGGGAGACAAATCATTTAAAAAAAGCCGGACAAAAGTCCGGCTTTTTTTAAAATAGGGGAGCGAGAGGAATAAATTTTTTGAATTTTGCGAAATTCAAAAAATTTATTCCTGCCGTTTTGCTCCGCGCCGCCGGAGGCGGCACTCCGCAAAACAAAAGGTAATTTTCGCGACGCGCATGTCGCCGCGAAAATTATTTTGATCAGGGGACGGGGGGGACGGGGGACGAGGGACGGGAGACGAGGGACGGGAGACGAGGGACGGGAGACGAGGGTGCGGGGGGAGAATGGGGGACAGGGTCAATTAACGAATTAACAAAGTATGAACAAATACTCAACAATCAGCTGGTAACACTCACACTGTACCCCATAGATTGATTTGCAAGAGTGCCATGCACATGGTTCAACGGTCGACTGTGGGTCTTTGCATGGACGTTTTAGACCAACATAAGGGTGATTTGTTCACAGATTGTTTACTCGTTAATCAACCCTGGTTTTGGGATTGCATTGTGTGGAAAAATAATGTATAATGTTATATAATTATAAGTATAAAATTTTCGGAAGGGCGAGGGTATGATTAGGAACGTGGCTTTTGACTTCGGCGGAGTGACGGTTGGGTACGACCCGGCGGGGTATGTGGAGGGGCTTTACGGAAAAAGTGAGAGGGGAAGGTATATTCTCGACAACGTCTTTGGCTCCCCCTCTTGGGCGATGCTGGATATGGGGACGGTCACAAGGGCGGAGGTGTACGCCCCGATGCTTGAGAGAGCCGACAGGGACGGCCACGGAGAGGACGTCCGGTATGTGCTGGAGCACTGGGCCGGGGATATGCTGGGCACGAAGGAGGACACGGTGGAGCTTATAGGCGAGCTTCGGGCGAGGGGCGCGCATGTATATTATCTCACCAACATGCCCGCCGATATTTGGGATATGCTCATCGCCCGCGGACTTCGGGACATATTTGAGGGTGGCGTGGCGTCCTTTGAGGTGCACCTGACAAAGCCGGACATACGTATTTACGAAAGGCTCCTTCAGGACACGGGGATAAAACCGGAGGAGACGGTATTTTTTGACGACATGGAGCGCAACGTGGCTGGGGCGCGGGCCGCAGGGATAAGGGGCGAGCTCTTCACCGGCGCCGAGAGCGCCAGAGAGACGCTGAGGGCTCTCGGCGTCATTGAGGATTGAAAATGGACATTACGAGCCGTAAAAACGAAAAGGTGGCCCGGTTTAAAAAGCTGGCCGCCTCGGCAAGATTTCGGCGCGAGTGCGGGGAGTATCTCTGCGACAGCCCGAAGCTCCTTGAGGAGGCCATAAGGTGGGGGGCCGGGATACGCGAGGTGATGTACACTGGCGAAAGGCCCATGGGACTTTCCGAGACCGTCCGGGCGTACCGGGTGACGGAGGAGGTCATGGAGGCCGTATCCCCCATGAGGTCGCCTCAGGGCGTGGTATTCACTGTGGAGCTTACGGAGAACAGGGGCTGTGAGGACATCGCCGGGGCGGTGATAGCCGAAAATATCCAAGATCCGGGGAACTTGGGCACGGTGCTCAGGACCGCCAACGCCTTCAATATCCCGGCGGTGGTGACGGTGGGGGAGTGCGCGGACATATTTTCGCCAAAGGCCGTCCGGGCCTCCATGGGGGCCGTATTCCGCCAAAGGGTCCGAAGCGTGAGCTATGAGGAGCTTGAGGATCTCGCGGCCGTCACGCCAATATACGGCGCGGCGCTGAGAGACGACGCGGTGGATATAAGAAGGGCGGACCTTGAAGGTGCGGCGGTGGCAATAGGTAACGAGGGATCGGGGCTCACCGATCGGCTCCTTGCCATGTGCCGGGGGACGGTGATCATACCCATGAGCCCATGCTGCGAGTCCTTGAATGCCGGGGCGGCGGCCGCGGTGGTCATGTGGGAGATGGCGGGAAGAAAGGCGTAAAAGGAGGCGGGGAAGGTGGCGGAGCTTAAATATTGGATATGGCTTTCAAATATCCGGGGCGTTGCAAGAGCGGACGAGCTTAAGCTCCTTGAGCACTTCGGCTCGCCTGAGGGGATATATTTCGCAAGAGAGCGAGAGCTCGGCTCAGTCCTTGAGCGGGGATACGAGCCCCTTTTGAATAAGGACCTTTCGGAGGCAAAGGGCATAATGTCGTTTTGCGGAGAAAACGGCTATACGGTGATGACACTTGCCGACGCGTCATACCCGGCAAGGCTCAAGAATATATTTGACCCGCCGCTGGTGCTCTACATACGCGGGCGGCTCCCAAATTTGGACGAGGAGGTGGCCGTGGCGGTGGTGGGCACACGGAGCTGTACGCCCTACGGTGTGGTCACCGCCGAGAAGATAGGCTACGAGATGGCCAGAAGCGGCGCGGTGGTGGTCACGGGCCTCGCCCGTGGCATCGACTCCGCCGCGGCCCGCGGGGCCCTGAGGGCCGGAGGACGCGTGGTGGGCGTTCTGGGCAACGGGATAGACATAGTGTACCCCAAGTCCAACGCCGGGCTATTTGACGACGTGGCCGCCACGGGAGCGATCATTACGGAATTTGCCCCCGGCACACCGCCGGAGGGCAGGAATTTTCCCATAAGAAACAGGATACTCTCCGGCATAAGCCTTGGGGTGACGCTCATAGAGGCCCCGGAGCGCTCCGGGGCGCTGATAACGGCGTCTCTTGCGCTGGAGCAGGGCCGGGACGTTTTCGTGGTGCCGGGGAATATAGACGCGGACTCCTGCCGGGGTTCCAACGGCCTTTTGCGTGAGGGGGCCAGCCCCGTATTTTCCGGCTGGGACATCGTGGGCTCATATGAGGCGATGTATCCAGACAAGGTCACGGCCCCTGAGGGCGGAAAGCTCAAGGACCTTGAGGAGGACGCTAAGGATAAGCTTTTAAAGGGAGAGCTATCCGAGGCGGGGAAAAAGAAAAAACGGCCCGCGGAGGAGCGCCCAAAGCGCCCTTCGACAAAAAAAGTAATTGACAACGGCGATGGGCCGGGTTATATTGACATAATAGTAGACCCGGACACGCTGACGCTTGACGAGCGGGCGGTCCTCGCGGCAATGGAGGGCAAGACCCACATCGACGACATAACCGTAAAGAGCGGCCTTCCGGCCCAAGCGGTGATGTCGGCGCTGACGATGCTGGAGATAACGGGCCTTGTCACCCAAGAGCCGGGGAAATTCTTCGTTCCCCACTACAAATTCAGCAGTTAAAGCATTTTGGCGTTTGAAAATTGAGAAGGACAGGTTTTTGAGATGGCGAAAGCTGACAATCTTGTTATAGTCGAGTCTCCGGCGAAGGCCAAGACTATCGGAAAATATCTGGGGCCTGAGTACAAGGTCACGGCCTCCATGGGGCATCTGCGGGACCTCCCCAAGAGCACCATGGGCGTGGACATAGAGGCCGGCTTCGTGCCCGACTACCGGCCCGTGAAGGGGCGGGAGGAGACAATACGTGAGCTTGAGAAGGCCGCGAAGGCATCAAAGCGCGTGTATCTGGCCACCGACCCGGACCGGGAGGGCGAGGCCATAAGCTGGCATTTAAAGGAGCTTCTGCACATACCCGACGACGAGGTGTACAGGGTGACCTTCAACGAGATAACAAAGCGGGTGGTGAATGAGAGCATCAAGCACCCACGGCCCATAGATCAGGACCTGGTGGACGCCCAGCAGGCAAGGAGGATACTTGACCGGATAGTGGGCTACAAGCTCTCGCCCCTTCTGTGGACTAAGCTCAAATACGGCCTATCCGCCGGACGTGTCCAGTCCGTGGCCACAAGGCTCGTGGTGGACAGGGAGGAGGAGATACGGGCCTTCGTCCCTGAGGAATACTGGACGCTGGACGCCCGGCTCCGGCACTCCTCCGGCGAGCTTTTCACCGCAAAATACGTGGGAAGGGCCGGGAAGAAGGCGGAGCTCAGAGCTGAGGCGGACGTGAAGGCCGTGGAGGACGAGGTGAGGAACGCCGTCTTCACCGTGTCCTCCGTCAAGCGTAAGGACGTAAAGCGCTCCCCCGCGCCCCCCTTCATAACCTCCAGCTTACAGCAGGAGGCCAGCCGTAAGCTTGGCATGACGCCCAAGCGCACAATGGCCGTGGCCCAACAGCTCTATGAGGGCGTGGACATCGAGGGCGTGGGCACCGTGGGACTTATCACCTACATGCGTACCGACTCCCTGCGCCTTTCCGAGGAGGCTCTGGCCGCCGCCGGAGGGCTCATAAGGGCCAGATACGGGGAGGAATATTATAACGGCTCCCCACGGCGCTTTAAGAACAAAAATTCCGCTCAGGACGCACACGAGGCAATAAGACCCTCGGTCCCGGAGCTCACGCCCGACAGGGTCCGCGCCTCCCTCTTGCCTGAGCAGTACAGGCTATATAAGCTTGTGTGGAACAGATTTATTGCAAGCCAGATGGCCCAAGCAATATACGACAGCGTGTCCATGGACATCGACGCCAACGGCCACACCTTCAGGACCGGCTATCAGGCCGTGAAATTCCCCGGCTTTACCGCCGTATACGAGGAGGGCCGTGACGAGGAGTCAAGCGAGCGCCAGACGGCGCTGCCTGTTTTGCGCGAGGGTGAGACGGTGGAGCTTGCGGAGCTCATAAAGGAGCAGAAATTCACCCAGCCGCCCACCAGATACACCGAGGCGAGCTTAATTCGGGAGATGGAGGAGACGGGCATCGGCCGGCCCTCCACCTACGCCCCCACCATATCGACTATCCTTGACAGGGAATACGTGGTGAAGGACGGCAAGAGCTTAAAGCCCACGCCATTGGGCGAGGTGGTGACAAAGCTCATGAAGGAGCGCTTCGCCGACATCGTCTCTCCCGGCTTCACCGCCGGTATGGAGGAGACGCTTGACAGCGTTGAGAAGGGCGAGAAGCCATGGAAGCAGGTGCTGTCCGAGTTTTACGGCGGCTTTGCCCAGTCGCTGGAGGACGCGGAGAAGGCGCTGGAGGGGACACATCTAAAGATACCCGACGAGGAGACGGACGAGGTCTGCCCTGAGTGCGGGCGTAAGCTGGTGGTGAAAAACGGCCGGTTCGGGCGGTTTCTTGCCTGCCCCGGATTTCCGGAGTGTAAATTCACAAAGCCCATCGTGGTGGAGATGCCCGGAAAGTGCCCCAAGTGCGGCTCGCGCATCTTAAAGCGCACCAGCAAGAACGGCTACACCTACTACGCCTGCGAAAAGCGCGAGTGCGGCTTTATGACCTGGGACGTGCCCACAAAGGACAACTGCCCGGAGTGCGGCCACACGTTGTTTAAGAAAAGCGGCAGGGGGTTCCAGAAGGCCTTCTGCGTAAACGAGCACTGCTCCCGGTTCGTCCCTGAGGACAAGCGCGGCTATAAGCGCAAGAGCGCGGGTGAGGGCGAGGCGGCAAATACGGAAGATGCGCCCGCAGAGAATAAGGATACCGCCAAAAAGACGGCGGGAGCCACGAAAAAGTCAGCCGGTACTACGAAAAAGACAGCCGGTACCGCAAAAAAGACCACCGGCGCCACGAAAAAGACAGCCGCCAAGACGACCGCCTCCGCCAAGAGGCCCGCCGCCCGTAAGACCGGGGGAGAGAGCTGATGGGCGTCACGGTGGTTGGCGCGGGCCTTGCCGGGTGCGAGGCCGCCTGGCAGCTGGCCGAGAGGGGCATTGAGGTTACGCTTTGGGAGATGAAGCCCGAAAAGCGCTCACCGGCTCACGTGTCGGACAGCTTTGCCGAGCTTGTGTGCTCCAACTCCTTAAGGTCCGACGAGCTTTCAAACGCCGTGGGGCTTTTGAAGGAGGAGATGCGGCGCTTGGGCTCCGTCATAATGTCCTGCGCCGACGCCCACCGTGTCCCCGCCGGGGGAGCCCTGGCCGTGGACCGGGAGGGCTTTTCAAAGGACGTGACGGAGAGGATAAAGGCCCACCCCAACATAACTGTCCGCTCCGGCGAGGTCACCAAAATACCGGAGGGGCGCGTAATAATCGCTACCGGGCCCCTGACCGAGGGGGCCATGGCGGAGGAGATTGAGCGGCTTTGCCCCGGTACGGACCTTCACTTTTTCGACGCGGTGGCCCCCATCGTGACGCTGGAGAGCGTGGACATGGAGAGCGCATGGTTCGCCTCCCGCTACGACAAGGGGACAGCAGATTATGTAAACTGCCCCATGGAGAAGGAAGAGTACATCGCCTTCGTTAACGAGCTGTGCGCCGCTCAGCAGGCGGAGCTTCACGGCTTTGAGGACTCAGGGGTTTTCGAGGGGTGTATGCCCGTGGAGGTCATGGCGAGGCGCGGCCTCGACACTCTCCGCTACGGCCCCATGAAGCCCGTGGGACTTCGGGACCCGAAGACGGGCCGGGAGCCCTACGCCGTGGTACAGCTTCGCATGGACAACGCCGAGGGCACGCTATATAATCTGGTTGGATTTCAGACCCACCTTAAATTCCCGGAGCAGCGGCGTGTATTTTCCATGATACCGGCCCTTAAAAACGCCCGGTTTGTGCGCTACGGGGTCATGCACCGCAATACGTACTTAAATTCGCCAAAGCTCCTTGACAGGTACTACCGTTTAAAAGTCGAGCCCCGTATCTCCTTCGCCGGGCAGATGACCGGGGTGGAGGGATATATCGAGTCCGCTGCCTCCGGTATGCTGGCGGGCATCGAGACGGCGCGGGAGGTTTTGGACATGCCCCCGGCGGACTTCCCGCAGGAGACCGCCATCGGCGCGCTGGCGCTCTATATCTCCGGCGGGAGCGTGGGGGACTTCGCCCCAATGAACATAAATTTCGGCATCATCGCGCCACTCGGCTACAAGGTCCGGGGCAAGCGCAACAAAAACGCCGCCATATCTGAGCGCAGTCTTGATATTATAGAGAACATGAGGGCCGGACTGTGAGCGCGGACGCCGAGGGCCGAGAGGACGCGGGACCTGACGGAGCTCGTAACGAGACATTAAACAGCGATAAACTCTTGAAAATCCAAGAGAAAGAGGGATACACATGAAAATCATAGTGGACGCCATGGGAGGGGACAACGCCCCACTGGAGATCGTCAAGGGCGCGCTTATGGCCGCGAAGGAGTTTGGAGTTGACATAACTCTTGTTGGGCAGGGCGAGGCCATATTGCGCTCCCTTGAGGAGCTGGGGGAGGGGGACCTTCCCGGCAATGTGGAGATAGCCAACGCCACCCAAGTCGTGGAGATGGAGGACGATCCCGCCACGGTGACGAAGTTCAAGGCCGACTCCTCCATGACCGTGGGCTTAAAGCTCCTTCACGAGGGCAAGGCCGACGCCATGGTCTCCGCCGGGTCCACCGGGGCGCTCCTCTCCGGGGCCACGCTGGTGGTAAAGCGGGTGAAGGGCGTCCGCCGGGCCTGCCTCGCCCCCGTAGCGCCCACGCCCTCAAACGGCGGCACGGTGCTGGTGGACGTGGGGGCCAACGCCGAGTGCACCCCGGAGTATCTTCTTCAATTCGCCTTCATGGGCTACTATTTCGCGAAATCCGTCAAGGGCATAGACAGGCCGAAGGTGGGCCTTCTCAACATCGGCGTTGAGGAGACGAAGGGCAACGAGCTATATAAGGAGACGTACAAGCTCCTCAAAAAGGCCGGGGACGAGGGAAGGATAAACTTCATCGGCAACGTGGAGGCCAGAGAGCTCATGGACGGCGTGTGCGACGTGCTGGTCTCCGACGGCTTTACGGGCAATGTGCTCTTAAAATCCTTTGAGGGCATGGGCATATATTTCATGCGGGAGATAAAGTCCATGCTCAAAAAGAACGCCGTATCCAAGGTGGCGGCCCTCATACTTAAAAAGGACCTGACGGCCCTTAAAAAGCAGGTGAGCTCCGACGAGGTGGGCGGCACGGCGCTTTTGGGGATACAAAAGCCGGTCATAAAGGCCCACGGCTCCTCCGACGCCTACGCCATACGCTCGGCCATACGTCAGGCCATGGCGGCGGTGGAGAGCGACGTGGCCGGGACCATCGCCGAGAACATAGAGTACATGAAGGTGGAGTCCGTCCAGTAAAGGAGCGGTGACATGGAGAGATTAGAAGAACGAATAGGCTACCGTTTCAAAAATCCCGGACTGCTCAATAACGCACTGACCCACAGCTCCTACTCCAACGAGAACAGGAGCCTTGCTGTGCCCTGCAACGAGCGGCTTGAGTTTCTGGGAGACGCGGTGGTGGGCTTCATCGTGGCGGGGTACCTCTACGGGAAATTCCCCAACCTGCCTGAGGGGCGTATGACGCGGCTCCGGGCGGAGCTTGTGTGCGAGCGGGGCCTAAACAATGTGTCTCAGGCCATCGGCCTTGGGGAGTACCTGCTTTTAGGCCACGGGGAGAACCTTAACGGCGGCCGGGAGCGGCCGAGCATCAACGCCGACGCGGTGGAGGCACTTATCGCCGCCATCTATCTTGACGGCGGACTTTCGGCGGCGGAGAAATTTATACGTAAATTCATAATCGACGTATTCGAGGCCGGCAACTCCCACCCGGAGCGGGACTACAAGTCCGAGCTTCAGGAGCTCGTACAGCAGAAAAGCGGCCAGGTGCTGGAGTACCGCCACGTGTCCGAGTCGGGCCCGGACCACATGAAGGTCTTCACCGTGGAGGTGGCGCTGAACGGCAACGCCGTATCAAGGGCCGAGGGACGCAGTAAGAAGGACGCGGAGCAGCACGCCGCCGCCGCGGCGCTGGAGGCGCTGAAGTGACGGCTAAAAGAAGTATAATCCCGGTCTTCGTGCCCCATTTGGGGTGCCCCCACATGTGCGTATTTTGCAATCAGCGGCGCATCTCCGGCGAGCAGTCCCCGGCGAGGGCGGAGGACGTCACGAGAGCCGTCAGGGAGGGCCTTGGGCGGCTGGGGGATAACGCCGGGGCCACGTTGGCCTTTTACGGCGGGAGCTTTACGGCAATACCGGCGGAGGAGCAGGAGGAGCTTCTCGGCGCGGCGTTGCCTTTTTTGCGCTCCGGCCAGATACGCGACATACGCCTGTCCACCCGGCCCGACGCGGTCGATGCCGTAACGCTGGAGAGGCTCAAAAAATACGGCGTCAGGACCGTGGAGCTGGGAGTACAGTCCATGGACGGGGAGGTCCTGCGCCTGTCCGAGCGGGGCCACACAGCCGAAGACGCCCGGAGGGCGGCGAAAGCGGTGAAGGACGCGGGCTTTGAGCTCATTTTGCAGATGATGACCGGCCTTCCCGGTGACACGCCGGAGAAAAGCATTAAGACCGCCCGCGAGTTTGTGAAAATGCGCCCCGACGGGGTGAGGATATACCCCACGGTCATAATAAGGGACACGCCCCTATACGATCTCTGGCTTGCCGGTGAATACGCCGAGCACACGGTCAGTGACGCGGTGGAGCTGTGCGCGGTCCTTGCGGACATATTTGACAAGGCCCATATCCCGGTGGTCAGGCTGGGCCTCAACCCAACGGACGACTTAAGCTCCGGCGACGCTGTGGCCGGGGCCTACCACCCGGCGCTGGGGGAGCTCGTGCTGGCGAGACGGTACCTCGACCGGGAGCGCAAGCTTCTGAGCGCCGACGACCGGGGGAAGGACGTGGTTTTCGCCGTAAAAAAAGGCCGCGTCTCCGCCGCCACGGGCCAGAAACGCGGAAATTCCGAAGCTCTCAAGTCCGAATTTGGCCTTAAAAGCGTAAAATTTGTTGAGGCCGATATGCCGGACGTGACGGTGAGAAGGGTATGAGATGGTATACCCCCTTTTTGGAAAAGGCTGCGCCCGCAGGCGCGTTTCGGAGGCCAACCGCCGCAACGCGGCGGCTCTTGGGCCGGAGATGGGCAGGGGGGATTAGAGCCTCCGTTGGACGACAGTGGAAGCGACGACGCATAAGCTCGAACCCCCCGGCCCTGCGGGGCCGCCCCCTTTCCGAAAGGGGGGCGGGGAATATGGTTGCGCCCTCGGCGCTTATTTAAATAGGGGAGGGTTTAGAACCCTCCCCTACGGCGATTATTGGGAAATTTACCGTTCAACCCGTAGGGGCGGGTCCCAGACCCGCCCGCTCCCACGTCCCGCCCGCGGGCGACACCACCCAGCCTCCCAACGCTCACGGAGAGGAACGCCGCGAAGCCCAAGTTTTCAATCAGCGCCGGAGGCGCAACCTTTGGGTTCGCGGTATACATCGTAATTGATCGGGGTGTGGACGAGGTAGGCGGTCTTACCGTAGATGAGCTCCGCCGGCAAGCGCCAGGGGAGGGCGTCGGCGAATTTGTCGGCGACGAGAGCTCCGCCGGCGTAGATTTGTGCCACGTCGAAATCGAGAGGCACGGTGACAAAGCCCTTGTCAGTTGGGACTGAAAGCTTGTGCCATATAAGGGGCCCGTCGCCGGAGAGGCGAAGCTCCTCAATGTACTCAGGCTCGAAGGGCTGGGGGCAGGGGGTGAGGGTGAGCGGCGTGTCTGCGGGGAGCTTGCCGTTATCAAAGCATATATCCCCGTCCACCCGGCGCAGTCTCAGGGCCTTTTCCCATGGCACGGTCCGAATGCGCGCGCCTCCGACGTCGAAGTCCGAGACCACGTCCGGCAGCGGGGACCTGATCTCGCCGTCCTCAAAGCAGTAGTCCGGCGCTATGCCCGGTATGGCGGCGAAATAGTATGTGTTCCCAACTTGGCAGATGAGCTGCGCCGTGGCCCACCTGAGCGTCTCCGTGCCCACGGGCAGGTTGAAGGGCAGGATAAAGGCCGAGTTGCCCGGTACGGTGATTGAGGGGAAGCGGACATTGAGGGGGCAGAGCTCCACGTCTTTGGCGTCGGGCATGTCCATGTGCCGCTGGTAGCGGCTGACGAAAACAAAGCCCTTTTCGCCGTCTGTGCGCATGGCATAGCGGAGCCTCTCCCGGTCCTCAGGCGGGACATACTCCGGGGAGCCCACATGCTCCATGGGGGCCAGAATGTCCCCGAAGTCCTGAACAAAAAGGTGCAGCAGGTTCAGCAGCCCGTACTGTGGCCGCTCCTCCCCGTACTGGGAGATGGGGGCCTGAAAGTCATAGTTTAAGATGGGCAGATCGTTGGGGTAGCCGGTGGCACGGGACTCCTGAAGGGTGCTGAGCTTGCCCAGCTTATTTGTGCCCCCGTGGTACATGTAGGAGCCCATCAAATTGTTGCCACAGCCCAGCTTCACCAGCGCCAGCGCGTAGGCGTCCATGGGCGACACCGTGGGCCGCCGGTGGTAGGTGGGCTGGAGGCCGGGCCCCAGCTCGCATGTGGCGAAGGGGTAGCGCTCGTAGGGCATACGCCAGCCGTCAGTGTCCGTGGCCATGGGGTCGGATAGCCACCAGGAGGTCTCATTGCGAATGGGAAGGAATGTAAAGTGCTTGGAGGGCGCAAGCTCCTTTGTCGTCTCCGCCCAAGGGGCGTCGGCGTAGCCGCTGAACACGGGCAGAAACTCGTCCACCGGTATCCTCGCCCCGTAGGTGGCGTTCCAGCCGGTCACGGTCCACAGGGGCACGTTGTAGCCGATCTTTTGGGCCAGACGCTTGAGGGCCAGAAGGTGGTCCGCGTCATGGGTAAACTCGTTTTCTATCTGCACGCCGACGATGGGCCCGCCGTCCGAGTAAAAAAGCCCCCTGACCTCCTCAAATATACGCCTGTACCATTTTTCGGCGATGGCCATGTACTCAGGGTCGTTGGTGCGCAGCTTCACCGGCTTTTCCATGAGCCAGTCCGGGAGCCCCCCGCAGCGCGTCTCCCCGTGGCACCAGGGGCCGATGCGGATTATGACGTCAAGGCCCAACGCGGCGCACTCCTTTATAAACGCCCGCAGGTCCTTGTCCCCGGTGAAATCGTACTCCCCCTCAATCTCCTCGTGGTAGTTCCAGAAGATATAGGTGGATATTATGTTAACTCCGCCGTGCTTCATTTTGGCGAGCTCGTCGTGCCAGCGCTCCCGGCTGTCACGGGAGAAGTGGTACTCGCCCATGACACCGATCCATGGCCTGCCGTCCCGCTCAAGGTAGAGGGAATTGACCTCGATGCTCCCGCCGGAGGGGCTTTTGCCGCCGAGCTTTAAGTGCCCGCGAAGTATCTCCGAGGGCCTGTACTCCGAAAATCCGTACTCCATTTTGTCCTCCTATTCGTTGTCCGTTATGGCCTTAAGTATCGTATCCGACGCAACCTCGCCCACAGGGTCGAAGCTCGTGGAGGCCATGTAGTCAAGTATGCTGTTTCTCAGGGCCCTCGCCTCAGGGAAGGTATCTAACTCCGGTAGTCCGAAGGTGGATACAAGGAGCCTGCCCCCGCCGCACTTACACTCAAAAATATATGACAGCTTTCGCATGTAGGCGTAGGAGTCTATGAGCGTCACAATGGGCGCGGCCCCCTCAGGCAGGGGAATGGCGTACATGGAGGCCGGCCGCCGCCACTGAAGGTCCGTGTGGGCATCGGTGGGGAAGGAGGCGAAGACGGGGTGGTCTTTTTCGATAAGAAGTCCCATGCCCCCCTCCTGAGTGGGGAAGGTGCCCACGGACCAGAAGTCCGTGGAGAATTGGCCCTTCACGCCCTCGCGCAGTACCTCCCGCCGGGACCGGGGCTCCAGATACACCCGCCCGCCACGGCTGAGGACCTGTCGGGCCGCGTCGTCGAGGGCGCGGCATATGTGTACGTTCTCATACCGGTGAGCGGGGGCGTCCGGGTAGACCCATATGTCATATTGATTAACATAATCACAGAAATTAACGGTTAATGTCAACTTCATCGGCTCCGTCACGAAGTCAAGGGGCACGCTCACACGCCCAAGGTCCGTGAGAGCGCCTGAGGGGGCCGTAAAGCTCCCAAGCGTCCCGGACTTGCGGTAATTACCGCCGGACACCGTCCACAGCGCGGGGCCGGTGAGATCGGCTTTCCCGTAGTTTGCCAGCTTTACATTGGCGCTCAGCGTATCGCGTGAGGAATACGTGAATTTCTCAAGCTCCACAAGTGGCAAAATGCCGGTGAAGAAGGATTTGAACCGTTCGGGCCTCGCGAAACCGTAGGGCTTGGGCCTGAGGTGGGAATCGAGCATACCAACAAGGGCCGTGCCCTGACCGGGGAAGTCCTGAAGGCCCAGAAGGGATATGCCCGCCATCATTGGCGTGCGCAGGGCGGCCTCCGCCTCCATACGGTAGCACCTCAGCGCCAGCTCCCCGGTGGCCTCGCAGTACTCACGCCAGCGGGGGAGAAGTCCGGCCTTCTCGGCCTTTTCACGTATGAGCCGGAGATTTGCCGGGTCCGTCACGCCCTTGAAGGCCGAAAGCTCATCAAAATCCGGCAAAATCTCAAACTGCCCCACCTCGAAGGATATGACGGGTACCTTCCGCTCGGCGTGTACCTTCTCCACGCCCTCGCTGTAATTTACGGTGAGGTTGGCCTCCGGGTCGTTTACCCACCCGGTCATGTTTGCGTTCGTCCCCCGAAGGGCCGCGCCCAGATATGAGCCGGAGGTATAAAAATCGCTCTCGGCGCTCAACCTCCGCTGGCCGTAGTGGTTATTTGAGCCCTCGGCGTAGAGCCGCGTGGGGTCGTAGGCTTTTGCCTCACGCAACAGCCCCTCCATAAACTCATGGGCCTCCTCGTCCGCCCAGAGCTCGTTTCCCAGCGTCAGCATCACGAAGGAGGGGTGGTTTGCGTAGGCGCGAAGTATGGCGAAAAGCTCCTCCCGGTAGTACTCCCGGCTCTCCGGTGAGGCAAAAGCGTCCTTCGGGTTCCAGTGGGACAGCTCCGGCTGGAGCAGGAGTCCCAGTCCGTCCGCGGCCTCGAAGGCCCCCTCCGGCGGACAGTGGCTGTGAAAGCGCAGGAGATTTACGCCGTAGGACATGTAGGTACTCAAAATTTCCCGCCAGCTGTCGACATCGGTGGGCTCGTGGCCCGTCTCAGGGAACACGGCGCAGTTTGCCTCGCTCCTGATAAATATCCGCCGGCCGTTAAGGGTGAAATAGCCATTCTCAGCGGCAAAATCACGTATGCCGAAGCTCACCGTCACGGCATCGCCTCCGAGCTTGGCGGTGAGGGGGTACAGCTCCCCCTCGCCCTCGTCCCAGCGCCGGACGCCGGGGGAGAGGGGTATGTCAACACGGCCCGCTCCGGCGGGCACGGCGACGGGACCGTCTATGGCGGGGCTCTCGATAGAGATATTCCCCACCGCCGGGCCGGACACGTCCCATTGTACGGATATTATGTCAACCTTAGGGTACACCCTCAGCGAGCTTATAAACGAGCTCTCCCGGTAGCAAAGGCATATATGGCCCAGTATGCCGTTCCAGTTGGTCTGGGTCTCGTCGGTGGCGGCGGAGGAGTAGATCATCTCCCTTGCCGGCCAGCCGGGGTAGGAGTTATCGGACACGATCTCGATCTCGTCCCGCCCGGTGAGAAGTCCAGTGAGCTCAAAGCTCTGGGGGGCGCTGAGCGTGTGGGGCCCGAAGTGGGGGACGCTCACGCCGTTTACGCGCACGGAGAGATGCCTCGCCCTGCCGATCTCAAGAAATACCCGTTTTCCCGGTATTTTCGGCGTCTCGATTACTTCGCGAAACGTCGCCGGCCCCTCGTAGGTGTGCCGCCTTGTGAGGCGGGTAGCGATGGCCCGGCCGTTGTCCATGGGCCCCAGCTTCGCGTCCGGGTGCCAGGGGCGCAGTGCCTCGTCAGCGTGTCCCACGCCGTTTTCGTCCAGCGTCCCCGGCAGCGTCACCGCGCCCGCGTATTCCGCCGTCTCGCACTCCCAGCGACCGGAGAGGTCAATATATTCGGACATGTCGCCCTCCCTCAAATCATGCTTAAAGTGAAAATACCGTCTTAATGACCATGAAATTATCCCCCGGAGCCTCCGGGAAGCGTTGAAAATGGCTGTCGGGATCGGCGTCGCTCCAGCGGGCGATCTCCGTGCTCTCGCCGCTTATTTTGCGGATATTCACCCTCTCCCGGTCTCTCGGCGTCTCGAAGTAGGAAAAGAGGATATTCTCGTGTACGGAGATAAACTGATACCTGTCCCCGACGAGAAGTCCCTCGGCGGCTATGGATTGGTGGTGGGTGACGTAGGACATGACCTTGTCATCGTATAGCCTAGCTATACGCCCGCACCGTCCCTCCGGCGGGAGGGCGCGGGCGTAGTCCGCCGGCGTCTTCGGCTCGTCAAACCAGAATACCGGCGTCATGTAGGCAAACAGCCTGTCCCCGTCAAATTCTGGCCATGGCTTTAAGCAGGGCGACAGAGGAGCGAGCCACTTGTCCGCCAGCCCCCTTAAGTCAATGGACGCCTCATATATGGGCTCAAGGTACAAAAAGAGCAGATCCTTATATCTGTACAGCCCCGCAGTCATGAGCTCCCCGGCGGCCTTCCTGCCCTCAAGCTCACGGCGGCAGAGTGAAAAAACCTCCAAGAGGGCGTCATCGCTGACGCCCTCTTTTATAGATGCGCGGTACTGGGCCCGCGTGAGGCTCAGCATATGTACATCATCTCCGAGCAGGCCATGATGAAGGGCCCGGCTCCCTTGCCCTCGTCGGGCAGGTAGTACTCAGGAAGCTCGTAGTTATTCGTGTTGTTGGCACTGGCCTTGAGATAGATGTCGTTGAGGTGGTTATCCTCTATCTTCGTCTCCGCCATGGCCACAAATCCCCGGACGGCGCTGTCAAGATAGGACTTATCGAGCCAGCCGTGGCGCACGCCCTTTAGGATAGTGTAGACTATCATAGCGGTGCCGCTGGTCTCAAGGAGGTTGGTCTCGGTGGTGGGCCAGTCGGCCACGTTGGTCCAGAGCCCCTCAGGCTTTTGATACTTGAGCATACCGTCCACAAATAGCTTCAGCGCCGCTTTTCTCTCGTCCATATACTTCTCCGGCAGGACCTCCATCACGTCCACCATGGCCATACCGTACCAGCCCATGGCCCGCGTCCAGTGGTAGGGGCACACGTCCTCGGCGGAGTTGGCGGCGTGGTAGTACATGCCCGTGGGGGCCAGAAGCGTCTTCGCCACCCAGTTAAGGCGCTGATTTACAAGGTCGAGCTGTTTTTCATCGCCGATCTTCGCCGCAAAGTGGGAGATGAAGGGCTGGAGCATGTAAATGCCGTCAAGCCACACCTTATATTTTGGCGGATTGCCGTTGCGCCAGCTGTGCCAGTAGTTGTGGCCAAGACACTCCTCGGTGTACTCCTTTGGCACGATGTGTCCCGTGGAGTTTACGTGGGTCTCGTCCGTAAGGTCCCTATATAGCTCACGGCAGACCTCCATATAGTCGTCGTCCTCCCCGGCGGCCCTTATGAGCAGGGCGGCGGTCTTGTAGCAGTCCGCGCCGTGGTGGTCCACATAGCCGCCGAGATTGCGGCTTACGTGCTTTTTCCCGTCCTCGCCGGTGACGATAAGGGCGTCAAGGTACCGGCGCACGTAGTCTAAGTATTTCCCGCCGTTTGCGGGGTCGGCCTGCCATATGTCGAAAAGGCCCTCCATGACCACGCCGTTATAGTAGCTCCAGTCAAAGAGGTAGGGCTGCTTTGACGGGGTGCGCTTCTCGTTGTCCCAAGTGAAGAATTTAAGCTCGTCGGCCACGATCTCCTCAGGGACGTTGACCTTGGAGTCTACGGTGAGGGAGTCGATGTAGGCCCTCGATTTTGCCATTGCGGCGGATATTCTTTCTTTTTCCATGGTGGCGCTCCTTTCACTCATTTAGCAATATCTTATCCAGACGCGCATCTCGCCCTCCGCCCGGTTGGCCCAGGCGAAGTAGGGAATGAGAAGCGCGCTGGTACTGTCCGTGTTTTCCTCCGAAAGCTCCCTGTACAGTCCCTCTCCGGCGTCCCGCGTTCTTTTCGCGGGTACGGACAGGGCGGGGAGCTCCCGGTCAAGTATTTTCACGCTTTTGACCTCGATCTCAGCGGCTCTCGATGTGTCAAGCCGCAATAAGTGCAAGTCCTTTCCGTTGTCCGCCTCCTCGGCGCAGTAGACTATTGGCCCACGTGATACGCACACTCTGTCCAGACACTCCCTGACGGCGGGGCTCGCCACATTGAATTTGACCGGCATGGGGAAATCCGCCGTCACCGTGTCGCCGGGATTCCACGGGCCGGATATGTACATGTAGCCGTCCTTCGTCTCGCAGGTCTTTCCCGGCGGCACATGTATACCGCCGCCCTTGAGTTCCGTCCAGCCCGGTATACGGAGGGCCAGAGTGAACCTCAAGGGCCTTTCGAGCTCCGCCGTCAGCTCCACATGGCCGCTTTTCGTTATGTCCGAGCGGACAAGGAGCCTGAGGGGCGCGCCGTGGAGCTCTATATCCAGCGACCCGCCCACATAGAGATTGACCAAGATCGTATCCCCGTCCGCAAGGTAGGCGTAGGAGCCCAGCGACGTAAGGAGCCTTGCCAGATTTGGCGGACAACAGGCACAGCCGAACCACTTTTGCCGCCTTGTGTCCACGTGGCTCAGGCGGGAATCCCGCCTCACCGCCTCCGGCACGACCTCAAGGGGGTTTACGTAGAAAAAGCTCTCCCCGTCAAGGGCCATGCCCGCAAGACAGGCGTTATAGAGCGCCCGCTCCATAATGTCGGCGTACTCGCCCCGCGGCCGGAGCTCAAGCATACGCCTTGAGAAGAACACAAGCCCCACGGCGGCGCAGGTCTCGGAGTAGGCATCGTCGGAGGGAAGATCGAAGGGGTAGGAGAAGGCCTCACCGTCCCTTGTGCCGCCCACGCCGCCGGTTATGTACATTTTTTCATGTACCGCGCTGTTCCACAGCCTGTCGCAGGCATCATAAAGCTCCTTATCCCCGGTAAGTCTCGCCGCGTCGGCGACGCCGGAGGCAAGATACATGCACCGCACGGCGTGGCCCACGGCCTCGGCCTGCTCCGTCACCGGCTTCGCGGCTTGGTAGTAGTCCAGCCTCTCAGGCGTGTCCTCGCTCACGGCCTTATTGTCAAGAGCGGCGTTTTTCCGCTTTTCCGCGGTAAAATAGTTGGGCTCCGTGCCCCGCCGCTTTATGAAGAGCTCCGAAAGCTCAAGATATTTACGCTCCCCCGTGAGCTCCGACAGCCTCGCTAAGGCCATCTCGGCTATCTCGTGTCCGGGGTATCCGGGCCGCCCAGTAGGGCCCAGCTTGTCATATACAAAGTCGGCAAAGCCACGGGCGACGTTAAGGAGCTTATCCTTCCCCGTGGCCTCATAGTAGGCGCAGGCGGCCTCTATGAGGTGGCCCATGCAGTATAGCTCGTGGTTGTCACGGAGGTTAGTCAGGGCCCTCTCCATGCCGGAGAGTATGTAGTACGTGTCTATATAGCCGGAGGGGAGCTGGGCCGAGGCAATGAGGTCAATGGCCCCGTCGCATTTTTCCTCAAGCTCCGGGTCCTTTTCCGAGGCAAGCACATATGCCGCCGCCTCCAGCCATTTATAGAGGTCCGAGTCCTGAAACACAAAGCCGTAGAATTTATCCGGGTCCGGGGTCTCGTTCTCCTTTGGAAATACGGAGAAGCCGGGATCGGACCACCGGGGCTCACGAAAATCCGGCTCGCCCCGGCGGGCATTGAGACGCGCCGCGGCCTTGAAATTGTGTACGCAGAAGCTTTTCTCCGCGCCCTCCACCTCGTCATTCAGGGCCCGCCACTGGTAGGGGAGCATGACGTCTTTCACAAGACCCAGTATTTTTGACCAGAAGGGGTCGGAGACTACCACGTTTTTGACGCTGACGTGTCCCATTTGCCCGCCCCCTTAAGTAAAGTCAAATTCCACTGTCCGCCGGTCGAAGCCCTCCACGTCTATGGAGAGTACGGCCCTTCCCGGCGCCTTTGGCGCCCTTACGGATAGCATAACATGTCCGAAGTGAGTTGGCAAGCACTTTTTACCAAAACCGAAGTCCGCCCAAGCGTCGCCGTTGTCGGCCAGTATCTCGCCGCCGCCGGAATATTCCCAGCTGACCTCACGCTCGTCAATGGCGAAGCGTATGCCGTGGGCGTCGTTTATGTACACGTCCACGAAGGCCACGCTGTGCCCGTCGGCGGGGAGAGCGGTCCTGTCCGCCTTTATCTCCAAGGCCGCGGGGGCGTGATCGGAGTAGAGTATATCCTCGCAGACCTTCATGTTCCCCACATACCCCTCGGCCCTCAGCACGCCGGGAATGAACGGCAGGCGGAAGTGTATCATGCCGTCGGGAAAATCGGCAAGACGCCCGGTCCTATATGGCTGTGAGTTTTGATAGAGCCTCACCGTGTCGCAATTCGTGAAGGCCGCCACGTGCATGACCTTTTCAAACTGAGTGTAGCTCCAGTGCCGCCTCATCTGGGGAAAGCCCCACATGCCACGGGCCCCGTCCCAGGGCTCGGACTCGTCGAATACGGCAAGCTTCAGCATTGGCTTATCGAGCCATCTTGAGGCGCAGTACCAGCCCCGGAGCTTTATATCCCCCGTGGAGTCGAGTACGCACCCTGTCCAGCCCCGAAGGGGCCAGAAGGGGCTCTCGCCAAGGTAGTCAACTCCGGCCCAGAGTATGGCCCCGGCCACCCAGTCATAGCGCCGTACCACCTCCCATGTCCCCTCAGGGCTCATGTTCACGTGGTCGGCATACCGGGAGTCCCCACGGTAGAGGGTCCTCACCTCGGAGCCGATGACGGGCTTTCGCATTCCGCTCTCCCGGAGCTTTTCGTAAAACTGCTCCATGTAATTTCCGCAAAATACGTCCACAATGTCCGCGTACCTCCGGGCCATCTCAAGCCTTTTTCCGAGGGGCGTGGTGTCGTTGGCCTCCGGCAGCACAAAGCCGATGAGCACGCATGTGACGGCGCGGGTGGGGTCGAGAGCCCGACACGCGTCGCAAAGCGTTTTGAGCGTACCATAAAAGCGCTCCGTATACTGCCCCCGGACCTCGTTTCCCACGCTCCACAAGATTATCGACGGGTGGTTCGCGTCCCGGCGGATCATGGTCTCAAGGTCCGAAAGCCTCTCCGCGTCCGATATGGCGTCAAAGTACATGAGGCTGTGGTCCCACTTGTCATATAGCTCGTCGATGAGGAAAAAGCCCATCTCGTCAATGAGGTCGTATACCTCCTCTGCCATGGGGTTATGGCTCGCCCTTATGGTGTTTACGCCAAGAGATTTAAGGGCCGTCAGTCTGCGCCGCCACACCTCGATGGGCGCCGCCGCGCCGAAGACCCCGCCGTCGTGGTGGAGATTTACGCCCCAGAGCTTTGTCTTTCTGGAGTTTAATAAAAACCCGTCCTCACAGTCAAACTCCGCCTTCCGCACGCCAAAGCGCACCGTGTGTCCGTCCTCCACGCCCTTACCCGTGAGCGTCACCCTCGCCGTATAGAGGGCGGGGCTCTCCGGCGACCAGAGAAGGGGAGAGCGGAGGTCAAAATCGAGACTTACCTTTTTATCGGCGTCTACGGCGCGTGAATATACGTTTGTCCCGTCGGGGGCGAGGATCTCCACGCTTATTTCACAGCCTGAGTACTCCCCCTCGGCCTCAATGTCCATATGTACGTGGGCAAGGTCGCACCGTATGCCCTCCACGTCGGGCACGTCGCCCTTCGGCCCTCTCGTCACGGGGACGGCGTTTATCCTTATGCCGTCGTGAGCTATGCGCCCACTGTCTTGTACAAGAAGCCACACGTTCCGGTAGATGCCCGCCCCGGAGTACCACCTGTCGCCGCCGCCGACCAGCCAGTCGCCGGTGTTCCTGTTGTCCACACGGACGGCTAAGACGTTCTCGCCGCCGATACGCAGCTTATCCGTCATGTCGCACAGCGCCGGCAGGTATCCGTAGGCCCTCCCGCCGATGAGCTGTCCGTTTAAATAAACCTTACAAAAGCGCTGTACCCCGTCAAAGAGCACCCGCACGCTCTTGTTTTTCCACTCCTCCGGCGCGGTAAAGCGGCGCCTGTACACCCCCACGCCGCCCCGTGGGAAAAACCCTTGGGATTTATCGCCGTCCTCGGACCTTCGGCCCTCTATCTGCCAGTCGTGGGGCAAGTCTACATTACGAAAGCTCCCGTCGTCAAAATCAAAATCGACCGCTTTGCTATCCTCCGTGAGACAAAAGCGCCAGTCCTCGTTGAACCCGACCCTGCAATTTTCCACCGCGATCCCCTCCGCCCTGTAAATATACCTCCATTTTACCGCTTTTTCATAGTTTTTTCAATGTTAAATCGGCCGCGGAAGCCACGAAAGTTGGTAAAAAAGTGCGTAAAAGCCCCTCCCGGCGGGAGGGGCAATACAGCTTTAGCTCTTATCGCCCGGCTTGAATATAACTGACACTATATACCCGAAAAACACCGCGGCGGCGACGCCTCCAGCGGCGGCGGTGAAGCCGCCGGTGAAAGCGCCCAGAAGGCCCTTCTCCTCCACGGCCTTTTTTACGCCCTTCGCGAGATTATTTCCAAAGCCCGTGAGGGGCACGGTGGCCCCGGCCCCGGCCCAGTCGGCGAAGGGCTGGTAGATGCCAAGAGCGCCCAACAGCACCCCCGCCACCACGTATGAGGTCAGTATCCTCGCGGGGGTGAGCTTAGTCTTGTCAATGAGTATCTGCCCGATGAGGCACAATGCCCCGCCTGCCAGAAAGGCCCGCAGATACTGCATAATGTCAAATTTCATTTCTACGCCTCACTTCGTCTTTGAGATGGCCACCGAGCAGGCGATGGAGGGAATGGACTCGCCCTGCATGGTGGTGGTAGGGGAGAGGAGCGCCCCGGTGGCGGTGAAAAGTATCTTATTCCAGCGCCCCTCACGTATGCCGTTGAGCAGGTACCCGCACAGCACCGAGGCGGCGCACCCGCACCCGGAGCCTCCCGCGTGGACGTCCTGCTTTTTCCTGTCGAAAATCAAAAGCCCGCAGTCTGCGTGCCGGGAGGCCAGGTCCACCCCGTCGGAGGCGAAGAAGTCGCAAAGTATGGCGCTCCCCACCTCGCCCAGATCCCCGGTGACGATGAGGTCATAGGCGTCCGGCCCCACGGACAGGTCCTCAAAATGCTGTTTTATGGTGTCGTATGCCGCCGGGGCCATGGCCGCGCCCATGTTGTTGGCGTCGGTGACGCCGTTGTCCACCATCTTACCGGGGGTCACGTGGGTTATATAGGGCCCCGGCCCCTCCAGCGACAGCACCGCCGCCCCGGAGCCGGTGACGGTCCACTGGGCCGAGGGCGGGCGCTGGCCGCCGTACTCAAGGGGCGTGCGGAACTGCCTCTCGGCGGAGCAGAAGTGGGAGCTCGTCACCGCGAGGGCGTAGTCGGCAAAGCCGCCGTCCACCGTCAGCGCCGCAAGCGCCAGACTCTCGGCCATGGTGGAGCATGCCCCGTAGACGCCGAACATAGGTATGCCCAGCTCCCGCACGCCGAAGGTGGTGCCCACGCACTGATTTAAAAGGTCCCCGCAGAACATGCAGTTTATCTGGGGGCTTGACAGCCCCGCCTTACTCAGCGCCAGTGAGGCGGCCTTCTTGACAAGGGCGCTCTCGGCCTTCTCCCAGGTCTTTTCACCTAAAAACGAGTCCTCGGTTATAAAATCGAAGCTGTCCCTCAATGGCCCCTCGCCCTCCTTTTTGCCCACCACGCAGGCGTGGCCGGCGAAGGAGGGGGGATTATACATGAAAAAGGTCTGTTTACCGGAAAGTTTTGATGCCATCATATCACCTTTAAATAAAATTCACCGTTATATTTCCACGCCTTCGCGAAAAAATTCACCGCTGTGAATTTACCTTTCGTGAAAAAGGTGATATAATCATCTATCATCGAAAAAAGACGAAAATAAGGAGCGGGCAATGACAGAGACGCAGATAAAGACGAGAGACGACTTTGACCTTAAAAAAATATTCGAGTGCGGCCAGTGCTTCCGCTGGAACGGGTGTCCCGACGGGTCCTACCTGGGCGTGGCCATGGGCAGGGCCGCGAGGATACGCAGGGACGGGGACAGGATACTCATAACCGGCACTGAGCGGGACGTTGAGGAGGTCTGGCGTCAGTATTTTGACCTTGACCGTGATTACAGGTCGCTCAGGCGGAGCGTCTGCGTGGACGACTACATGAAAGCCGCCTCGGACTACGGCGCGGGGATAAGGATACTAAATCAGGACAGGTGGGAGACGCTGTGCTCCTTCATAATCTCCCAGTGCAACAATATTCCCAGAATAAAAAAGATAGTTGAGACCATGTGCCGGTGCTTCGGGGAGGAGACTTATCTTGAAAATGAGCGCTTCTACACCTTCCCCGACGCCAAGACCGTGGCGCGGCTTGAGCCGGAGGACTTAGCTCCCTTGCGCTGCGGCTACCGCGCGCCCTACATAATCGCGGCGGCGAGAGCTGTGGACGAGGGGACGCTTGACTTGGAGGCCCTCTCAAGGACCGACCTTGCCACCGCCAAAAAGGCGCTGACGGCCCTCCCCGGCATAGGGGAGAAGGTGGCAAACTGCGTCATACTGTTCTCCCTTCGTCTCGGCTCGGCCTTCCCCGTGGACGTGTGGATGAAAAAAGCCATCGCCGAACACTACCCCGACGGCTTTGACAGCTCGATATTTGGCGAAAACGCCGGACTTGCCCAGCAATACATGTTTTATTATCAGCGGGAAAACTCTTGACACATACGGGCGAAAAATGATAACATACGAGACAATATATTTCTGATTTTTGAGGGAGGAGCACATCATGGCCTATATCTATCCTGAACCGTCAAGGACCTTCAGCGAGTATCTTCTCGTCCCCGGCTACTCCGGGCCCAACTGTATTCCCGACAACGTGAGCCTTCGCACGCCCCTTGTGAAGTTCAAGAAGGGCGAGGAGCCGGCGATCTCCATGAACATACCCATGACCTCCGCCATAATGCAGGCGGTATCCGACGACAAGATGGCTGTGGCATTGGCCCGCGAGGGCGGCGTCAGCTTCATCTACGGCTCCCAGACCGTGGCGGATCAGGCAGCCATGGTTGCCAGAGCCAAGGCGTACAAGTCCGGCTTCGTGGTCTCCGACTCCAACATAAAGCCCACCGGCACGCTAAATGAGCTTCTCAGCCTCACCGAGCGCACGGGCCACTCCACCGTGGCGGTCACCGAGGACGGCGGCCCCAACGGCAAGCTTCTGGGCATGGTCACACGCCGTGACTACCGGCTTTCCCGCATGACCGGCATGGAGAGCGTGGAGAGCTTCATGACACCCCTTGACAAGCTGGTTACGGCCCCGGCCAGCACCACTCTTAAGGAGGCCAACGATATAATCTGGGAGCACAAGGTCAACACCCTGCCAATAGTTGACGACAACGGCGGGCTTGTCTACTTCGTCTTCCGCAAGGACTACGACTCCCACAAGGAAAACCCGCTGGAGCTCCTTGACGCGGACAAAAAGTACGTGGTCGGCGCTGGCATAAACACCCGCGACTACGCCACCCGCGTCCCGGCTCTTGTGGAGGCCGGAGCGGACGTTCTGTGCATCGACTCCTCCGAGGGCTTCTCCGAGTGGCAGAGAATGACCATAAACTGGATACGCGAGCACTACGGCGACACCGTAAAGGTGGGCGCGGGCAACGTGGTGGACGCGGACGGGTTCCGCTTTCTGGCCGAGGCCGGGGCGGACTTTGTTAAGGTCGGCATCGGCGGCGGCTCCATCTGCATCACCCGCGAGCAGAAGGGCATTGGCCGCGGACAGGCCACGGCCCTCATCGACGTGTGCCGCGAGCGGGACAAGTACTTTGAGGAGACCGGCGTATATGTGCCTGTCTGCTCCGACGGCGGCATCGTCCACGACTACCACTTCACTCTGGCCCTTGCAATGGGCGCGGATTTCCTGATGCTCGGCCGGTACTTCGCCAGATTTGACGAGAGCCCCTCCCGCCGCGTCTCCATCGGCGGCAACTATATGAAGGAGTACTGGGGCGAGGGCAGCTCCCGCGCCCGCAACTGGCAGCGCTACGACGTGGGCGGCAAGGAGGGCATGGCCTTTGAGGAGGGCGTGGACTCCTACGTCCCCTACGCCGGCCCCCTCCACGACAACGTGGCCCTGACCCTCTCGAAGGTCAAGCACACCATGTGCAACTGCGGCGCGGTGACTATCCCGGAGCTCCAGAAGAAGGCCAAGCTCACGCTGGTCTCCGCCACCAGCATCGTCGAAGGCGGCGCCCACGACGTGGTGCTGAAGGAAAATACCGTCAACGGAAAGAACAAATGACCCCCAACCTCCCCGGCTTAAAAGCCGGGGAGCTTTTTTAACGTACAACTGTGTACAAAACGCTGATCGAGGAATTTCGCTTTCACGCGCCGCATATTTTCAAATTTTGTCGTAGTATTCCACACCCCCATTCAGGAACAAAAGCACCCGCTTGAAACGGTTTCCTTTGTGTGCTATAATTTCAACATGACTAAGCAGAGCTACAACTCGAAATTTGGAGGTATTTCAAAATGAATAGATTTGTAGATGCTCTTATCAGCGAAGAAAAAAGCAGTTTAATTCCTGACGAATACGACTATTGGAAGGACGTAATAGGCAGTTGGGACTTGGATTTTGTATATAACCGGGGAACAGAAAAAGAGCGGCATATTAAAGGTGAATGGCACTTTGCGAGGATCTTGGAAGGCCTCGGTATTCAGGACGTTTTCATCTGTCCCGCGAGGGGATTAAGATCAAAGCCCTCCAAAGCGTCGGAGGAATATGGCGCGACTATAAGAATGTTTAATCCGGGTACTAATAAATGGGACATGGTATATACCTGCTATAAAACTATGAGCCGTTTTGTCGGAACAAAAGAAGATGGCCGCGTTGTATTAACAAACATAAACAGCAGACGAAATCGGTGGGTATTTACGGAGATCGCGCCGGACAAATTTCACTGGCAAAACGAGTCGACCATGAAAGACGGAACGGTTAAGGTATGGTGTGAAGCGTTCGCTACAAGAATGTAGTTGTTCACTTGCAATAGCCACCGCCGTGTTATGATTTATATGTGATCATACGCAAATTTCCGATAATTTTAATGGAGGTATCGCCATGGACGGGAAGATAAAAAAGCTTCAGGAGCTCATAGACGAAAGCTCCCGCATAGTTTTCTTCGGCGGGGCGGGGGTGTCAACGGAGAGCGGGATACCGGATTTTCGCGGGGTGGACGGGCTTTATAACCAGAAGTACCGCTTCCCGCCGGAGGAGATACTGAGTGCCAGCTTTTTCAGGCGAGATCCTGAGGAATTTTACCGGTTTTACCGGGACAAGCTCATCGTCCGTGGGGCCAAGCCCAACGCCGCCCACATCTACCTTGCGGAGCTTGAAAAGCGGGGCAAGCTCCGGGCGGTGGTGACCCAGAACATCGACGGCCTCCATCAGGCCGCCGGGAGTAAAAACGTGCTGGAGCTCCACGGGACGCTTTTGAAAAACTACTGCGTAAGGTGCGGCAAGCGCTATGACGCGGACTTTGTTCAGAACGCCGCCGACGTGCCCCGGTGCTCCTGCGGCGGGATAGTCAGGCCCGACATCGTGCTATATGAGGAGAGCCTCGACTCCGACGTGCTGACCCGGTCCGTGACGGAGATCTCCCGCGCCGACATGCTCATCATAGGCGGCACGTCCTTGGCCGTGTACCCCGCGGCGGGGCTGGTGCGGTATTTCGGCGGGAAGCATCTTGTGCTCATAAATAAGTCCCCGACGAACATGGACAGCATGGCGGAGCTGGTCATAGCAGACAGGATCGGTGAGGTTTTTTCACAGCTTCACTGAGCCCATTTTCGCGCGCCCTCTATGCGCAAAAACCGGGCTTTTGAGTATACGTAAGAGCTAAGCGGCCTGTCCAGCGCGTCGTAGGTGTGGGCGCAGACTAAAATTGGCCTCACGGCGACTATGACGGGGGAGTGGTAAAAGCCGGAGACGCCTCCAAGCTGGACGATGTCTCCCGGCCGCGCCTCCTCCTCGGAGACCTCCGTGGCCCATGGGCCGGGGCCCTCGTTATTAATTAAAAAATCGTACAGATATTCCACCCCCGTCCAGGAGGCGGTACGGTCATTGGCGTTGACGTAGTACCACCCGGTGACGGGGGTGTAGTTCATCACGCCCGCGCCGGCGAAGATACACTGGGAGGCGAAATTCGTGCAGTCGCCGCCTATCTCCTGAAAATCATAATATTTTGGGTTGCGCGTGAGCGCCCACGCTCTCGCGTACTCCACCGCGGCGGCCCGGTCATAGGGGACATAAGTTAACATAATATCACTCCTTCCCGCCATTATACGCCAAAGGGGCACAGCGCGTGAAAAGCGCATATAATGGGGTGAGGAGGGATAAATATGCTTATTCATGTGGTGCGGCGGGGGGACACGCTCTATTCCATAGCCCGCCGTTACGGCGTCTCGGTAGCGAGGCTGAGAACGGACAACGGCCTTACGGAAAATCAGGTACTGGTAGTGGGGCAGGCACTTATCGTCACGCTCCCCAGCCGGGTCTACACCGTCCGGGCGGGGGACACGCTATATTCCATAGCGGGCAGGTTCGGCGTCAGCGTCATTGAGCTCATACAAAATAATCCGGAGCTCATACAAAACGAGACTATCCGCCCCGGCCAACAGCTGACCGTGAGCTTTCAGGGCGGCAAGATACGAGACATCGTCACTCTGGGCTACGCCTACCCCAGCATAAACCGGAGCGTACTTTTGAGGGCGCTTCCTTACCTTACATACCTCGCCGTATTCTCCTACGGCTTTACCGAGTCCGGGACGCTCATACCGGCGGAGGACACGGCCCTCATCGCCGCGGCGTATGAGTACCGCGCCGCGCCCATACTCGTCTTTTCCAGCATCGACGACTCCGGCGGCTTCTCCACTGAGCGCGCGGCCATATTGTTTTCCGACACGGCCCTTCAGGACAGGGTACTCTCAAATCTCCTCACCGTCATGCGCCAAAAGGGCTACGTGGGGATTGACATGGACTTTGAGTACATCGCCCCGGAGGACGCCCAAGGGTACCAGAACTTTCTCACGAGGGCGAGGGACGTCATGGAGCCGGAGGGCTTCACCGTCAGCGCGGCTCTGGCCCCCAAGACGAGCGCCAGCCAGCCGGGCCTTTTATACGAGGCCCACGACTATGCCGCCATCGGGGCCATAGTTGACAGGGTGCTTTTGATGACCTACGAGTGGGGCTACACCTACGGCCCGCCAATGGCCGTAGCGCCCTTAAATCAGGTGCGCCGTGTTGTGAGCTACGCCGTGACGGAGATACCAAGAGAGAAGATACTCATGGGCATACCGAATTACGGCTACGACTGGACGCTCCCCTACGAGCAGGGGATAACGAGGGCCGAGAACATCGGAAACCAGGGGGCGGTGCTCAGGGCCGCCAGATACGGCGCGGAGATACAGTTTGACGAGACTGCCCAGTCACCGTACTTTGAGTACTACACCGGCGGCCGGCGGCACATCGTGTGGTTCGAGGACGTGCGCAGTATAAAGGCCAAGCTGGAGCTCACGGACGAATACAATATCCTCGGCGTGGGCTACTGGAACATCATGCGGGCCTTCAACCAGAACTGGGCCCTCCTTGCCGCCAGGTACTCGATAGTAAAAACAGTTTAAAAGCCCTTTACAAACGGTGGAAAAAACCGTATAATATTTTTATAAATCTATTTTCCACCCGCGAAGATCCAAATGAGAAATACTATAAAAAAACGGAGGATAGAACATGGTTTTAAAGGATAAAAAGATATTGGCCATCGTATCCGCGGCCCTGAGCTTTCTTGGCGCGGTGTGCTATTTCCTGCCCTTTGCCGTGGTGGACCGGCCCCTGACCGACTCCTTTTCAGGCTTTAAGCTCTTTGCGGAGCTCTTTTCCCACGACATTTTTAACGGCAACGCCTCGGTGATGTCCATATGGATCATCGTGGCATTCCTGTCGCTTCTGGCGTCAATAGTCTTCGCCCTCGGCATAGCCCCCGTTGGCGGCAAGGGCGAGGGACTGCGCCTTGCCGGTATTTGCTCCGTTATATCCGCCGTCACGCTCATTCTCGGCAGTATAGCCCTCAGCACCGTCAGCCGGGGCTCCGGCCTTGCGCTCCTTGGGCTGAGCATGACCGGCGCCGGCTGGTGGCTGGCGCTCACAGCCTCCGTCCTCTCCGCCTGCGCGGCCCTTTACGGCTGCTCCCTTGCCAAAAACGAGAAGCCTCCCATGGTCTACTGACCTAATTCGCGCGCTTTTTTCAGGCGTCGGAGCAAAAGGAGAGCAAAAATGGGAGAAAAGAGAGGAATTTTGTGGGGAGTGAGGCTGTCGGTCCTTCTCTCCCTCGCGGGCTACGCCCTTCCCGTCATAACCTCCGGCGGCGGGGACGACACGGTGAGCATCTTCGGCTATGAGCTGTTGACGCTCCTTCCTGAGTACGCCAGGGAGTACGGCGAGGACAACAGGTGGATCGGCGTGGGACTTATGGCCGCCTGGGCCGCCGCCATGGTCGCGGCGCTGGCCCTTGTGCTGGCTTTCGTGTTCTCCTTCGGGAAAAAGAGCCGTTACGGCGTCCCCGGAGGGCTCTGCGAGCTGTCCGTGGCGATAAACCTGTCCATATTCAGCGTCTTTCACATCATCTCCGAGGTGGAGAGCCTGATGGACGATTTTATCGAGGCTTTTGTGGACCTTGGCGACATCAAATTTTTAAACCTCGGCGCGGGGTACTACATAATACTTATCGCCCCCGTTATCGCCGCCGCCCTTGCATGGGTGGGGAAGATACGCTCAGAGAGACACGCAATCACCACCCCCGGCAAGCGCCTTCGGACAATGTCCGCGGCGCTCACAAGCGCCGCCGTCGTCGGCTGCTTCTGCCCCATGGTTGGCGTGGGAGCGGGGGAGAGCATGATAACGCTTTTCGGCGGCACTCTTGCCGGCGTCGGCGCGGGACTGGCCGGCATGTCCGGCAAGGTCGCGGGCGGCGTGCTTTTCTGGTATGTTTTGGCCATACTCGGCGCGGTGCTGGCCGCGGCGCTCAAAAAATTTCCGGGCAGGCTGGGCAGCCTCGTCCCCGGAGCCTTCTCCGCCCTCGGCGCTGTTGGCCTTGCGCTGATGGTCCGCGCTTTGGGCGCGGGATCGGTGGAGCACGCCTACGACCTTGTGGACGTGAGCTGCCGCTGGGGCTGGTGGCTGGCATTCTGCGCCCTCACCGCCTCGGCCGCCCTCAACTTGGCCGCCCCGATAGCCGACCTCCCGATACCGCCGGCGACGCCTCATGAAGACCTAATCGCCCACCCCTCAGACACAACCCCAGAGACATAAAAAACCATAAAATTATAAAATTAAGGACGGAAGCGTTTCCGTCCTTAATATTTTTGATGTGGCTTACACCGTGTACGACCACAGATTTTTTATCTCCGGCGCGAGCTCGTCGTAGGTGAAGGTCCGGCAGTTTGAGGGCCTGAAGGGGTCGTAGACCTGAAAGCCCTCCTCGTCACAGCCGGTCAGCACTATGTAATGGCCGGAGTCGGTGAAATATCCCTTACCCATGACGCAGATTATGGGCTTTCCGGCGTTAAGCTCGGCGCGCATGGTGTCCTCCCACAGTATGAGCTCCTTCGCGGTGAGGCCCACCATGGCCGCGCCCTCGGTGAAGAAGGTCCAGCTTGTGCCGGAGCCCTTGACGCAGTAGCCCTTCTTGGCGGCAAGGTCCGCCATGTATGCCGGCGTCAGCCTCCCGTCCCCGGTAAGGCCCATGGCCACCATGGATAGGGCCGTGGGCCCGCAACCGGTCCAGCCCACAAGGCCGGAGCTATAACGGCAGTAGCCCCAGCGGGCGTCCCACTGGGTGTAGTAGGGTATCTTTCCCGCCGTGAGCTCGCCTGTAAGATCCAGCGTCAGGTCAAACTCCGTGACGCCGTTATAGGCGTTTATGTAGTCCCTTGCCTCCGGGTTTTTCTCGGACAGCTCCTGAAAGGCCTCCCTTATCTCGCTGTCAGATATCCTCGTCGCCCACGGCAGCCTGTCCCGCAGTATGAAAAAGGCCACCGCCGCCAAAATAACTACCGCCACCGCTATCGCGATAACGGATATTACAGGTATTTTCCGCTTCGTCTTCAATCCGACGCCCCCTCTCGTCACGTTAAGATCAAGCCTATTTTACCCCACTCCCGGCCCCCTGTCAAGGCGCGTGGGGCCGGGAATTTTGTGTTGACATTTTACAATTACCCATTGTAGCAGTTGCATATTACGGTTTTATGTGGTATGATGTCATTTGAGAAAGGAACGTAACGGTATAAAAAGTTGATGGCTTTCCTTTGATAATAGCCTGTGTTTTATGTCTGACTGGCTGCTCTATGAGATTTAACATTGGGGCGGCAAGCGAAATCAATATCAAGTCTGGTCTTACAGGTAACGAACTATTTTCGGAGAATTTGCATTTATATTAACTGACTTATATTTTTTGGATTGGAGGGAAAAATATGAAAAAGGTATTATCTTTTGTAATGGTGTTGGTTTGTATATTAACCTTAAATGCTTGTAATAATGAGGGAAATGAACAACAGGAACGAATTTCTGACAAACAACAAGAACCCTCTGATACGATGAAAAAAGATAGTTATACTGTTACTGCGAACGAAACCAAAGGTGCATACACCTACAAAGAAATGTGCGAATTACCCGCGGACGAGTTGCTTGATTTATTTATTCAAAATGGTTTAATTATAAGTGACGAGTTAAAACAGTCGTTTACTGAAGAGGAGCTTCAATCCCTATTTAAGGATCACTTTGTCTTTTGGCATACGGGAGAATGCTTAATGGATTACACTATGTATATTGATTTGGCAGAACAGACAAAAATAATATACGAATCAATTGTCCAGCAATAATTTAATTATTCATTGGGAAAAAGCATTAAATATTAAGGACACGCGACACGCGGGAAAGGAGGCGGGGCGATGCTTACGCCGCTTAAGAGAGAGGAATTTGATAAGTACATAGACTTTATATACGCTCTCGCTCTGGACCCGGCAAGGTCGGGCTATCCCACCTACACGGACGGGGTCAAGACCAGGGCGGATTTTGTGGAGCGGTCCCTGCGGGCCTTTGAGCGGGAGAACGAGGACATTCTGCTCTATGAGCGGGAGGGCAGGGCCGCCGGGTGGATACACTATTATTACCTGCCTGAGGACAAATATCTTGACACCTGCTCCTTCTGTATCGCCGAGGGAATGGGCGACGCCATCGGAGAATTTATCGACTTTGCCCGTGAGCGCTTCCGCGGGTACGAGCTCTATCTGGGCTTTCCCGGAGAGAATACTGAGGCGATAAAGGCGCTGGAGGCCGGGGGCTTTACCTGCATCGAGCGGGACTTCAACGACGTGTTCGACATGGACCGCTACGAGCCCCGGCAGCCGGACCCGGACGTGGTGCCGGTGACAAGGGAGAATTTTGACCTGTTCCGGACACTCCACGCCCAGGACGAGGGTATGTACTGGAACTCGGACCGCTTGCTTACGGACATGGACGAATGGCGGTTGCTCATGTATATGCCCCACGGTGTGCCGGCGGGAGCATTGCAGGCCCGGAAGGACAGTGTGATGGGGGAGATATTCGCCCTGTTCTTCGCGACCGCCTATGATGCCGGGGTGTACCGGGCGTTGGTGACGGCGGCCCTGAACGGGGCCAAAGCCGACGGGTCCGGAGCCATGACGTTTTTCAACGAAAGCGAGAGCCAAGCCGACGCTCTGGCCATGGGCTTCCGATGCGTGGGGGAATATGTTTGCCACCGCGTGTCATTGTGAAAAGAGCGTGTGAACCTTTGCGCCCCCTCTCATCACGTCGACAAGCTTCGGACCAGCGAACCCCAAATCAATAATTTTCGCGGCGGCATGTACGTCGCGAAAATTACCTTTTGTCACGCAAGTGTGCCGCTTGCGGCGCGCGCGGCGTGACGGCAGAAAAAAGTCGTGAATAGGCCCGCAGGCCTTTTCGTGACTTTTTTCTCACGTTCCCCTTATCGGAAAAAGCCCGCAGGGCTTTTTCCGATAACCTCAAGAGGAGGACACATTTTGTGCCCTCCTCTTATTTAAAGACGCTTTCAGGAGGTGCCCTGCCACCAGAGCAGGGAGCTCCTTTTTCACGGGACCTTTGACCTTTCATCTGCGGAGCTTTTTTGTTTATCGTCCTTGGATACCGGTCTGATTGAAGGCCGCGCTCGCGTCTGAGTGTATTATGTGCGCCGGGGCTTGATTTATTGCAAAACATATGGTATAATTAACTGCTAAATCTGTAAAATTAACACAATATATAGGCGAAACACAGGTGAAACGTGATGAAAAAAGGTGTAAAACAGGAGTACGGCAACGAGAGCATAAGCCAGCTCAAGGGAGCTGACCGCGTCCGCAAGCGCCCCGGCGTCATTTTCGGCTCCGACGGGCTTGAGGGGTGCGAGCACTCGGTATTCGAGATACTGTCAAACTCCATCGACGAGGCCAGAGAGGGCCACGGCAGCCAGATAATATTAACAAGCTACTCCGACGGCTCTATCGAGGTGGAGGACTTCGGCCGTGGCTGCCCCGTGGACTGGAACAGCGTGGAGGAGAGGTATAACTGGGAGCTGGTGTTCTGCGAGCTCTACGCCGGGGGCAAATATAAAAACGACAACGGCGGAGACTACGAGTACTCCCTCGGCCTCAACGGCCTTGGCACCTGCGCCACACAGTACAGCTCGGAGTACATGGACGTCACCGTCTGGCGCGACGGGAAGAAATACTCCCTCCACTTTGAAAAGGGCGAGAACGTTGGGGGGCTCAAGTCCGAGCCCTACGGCGGACGGCGGACGGGCTCACTTATGAAGTGGCGGCCCGACCGGGAGGTCTTCACCGACACAAATATCCCCAGAGAATATTTTGAGGACGTGCTGAAAAAGCAGTCCGTGGTGAACCCCGGAGTGAAGTTCGTCTTCCGGGCCCAGACGGGGAACAGATTTGAGGAGCGGGAGTACCTCTACGAAAACGGTATCCTTGACTACGTGGCGGAGCTTGCCGGGGAAAACCCGCTGACCGCGCCCTATTTCATCGAGGGGGAGCGCAAGGGCCGGGACCGGGAGGACAAGCCGGAGTACAAGGTGAAGCTCTCCGCGGCCTTCTGCTTTTCAAATCAGGTAAATATAATCGAGTACTACCACAACTCAAGCTGGCTTGAGCACGGCGGGGCCCCGGACAAGGCGGCGAAAAGCGCCTTTGTCTCGGCGGTGGACGCCTATCTCCGGCAGGGGAACAAGTACCAGAAAAATGAGACGAAGATAAGCTTTCAGGACGTGGCCGACTGCCTCATTCTGGTGACAAACTGCTTCTCCACACAGACCAGCTACGAAAACCAGACGAAAAAGGCCATAACGAATAAATTCATTCAGATGGCCATGACCGAGTTTCTCCGCTCACAGCTTGAGATATACTTCATTGAGCACAAGGCCGAGGCCGACCGGGTCTGCGACCAGATACTTGTCAACAAAAGAAGCCGCGAGCAGGCGGAGAAGGCCAGAGTTACCATAAAAAAGAAGCTCTCCGGCAGTATCGACATAGCGAACCGGGTGCAAAAATTCGTGGACTGCCGCTCAAGGGACGTGACCCGCCGGGAGCTCTACATCGTGGAGGGCGACTCGGCTCTGGGAAGCGTGAAGCTTTCAAGGGACGCTGAGTTTCAGGGGGTCATGCCCGTCCGGGGCAAGATACTAAATTGCCTGAAGGCCGACTTTGCCCGCATCTTCAAAAGCGACATTATAACGGACCTTGTGAAGGTCTTGGGGTGCGGCGTCTCCGTGCCCGTCAAGATAAAAAGCGACCTTACGGCCTTTGACCTCGACTCCCTTCGCTGGAGCAAGGTCATAATCTGCACCGATGCCGACTATGACGGCTACCAGATAAGGACGCTCATACTCACCATGATATACAGGCTCATGCCGAAGCTTATAGAGGAGGGGAGAGTCTTTATTGCCGAGTCGCCCCTTTATGAGATAAACTGCGGGGAGAAGACATGGTTTGCCTACACCGAGAAGGAGAAGGCGGATATACTGGCAAAGCTTGAGGGGAAGAAATACACCGTGGCCCGCAGTAAGGGCCTTGGCGAGAACGACCCGGAGATGATGTGGATGACCACCATGAACCCGGAGACGAGGCGGCTGGTGAAGGTCCTGCCCACAGACGCCGAGGAGACCGCCCGCGTGTTCGACATGCTCCTTGGCGACAATATACAGGCCAGAAAGGACCACATCGCCACCGACGGCTATAAATATCTTGACCTTGCGGATATATCTTAAGGTGGACTGTACGGGAGGGAGCTTTTATGAACATATTCGACATACTGGGCCCCGTGATGGTGGGGCCGTCCAGCTCCCACACGGCGGGGGCCGTGAGGATAGGGCAGATAACGAGAAGGCTCCTTGGGGGCGAGCCTGAGCGGGCGGAGATACTGCTCTCCGGCTCCTTCGCCTCCACCGGGGAGGGCCACGGGACGCCGAGAGCCATCGTGGCGGGCCTTATGGGCATGGGCCCGGACGACGAGCGCATACCGAATAGCTTCGATATTGCGAGGGAGCACGGTATGGACTTCACCTTCGGGACAGTGAACCTTCGGGACGCCCACCCTAACTCCGCCCTCATAACGGCGGCGCGGGGGACCGAGACCGTAAGGGTCGGCGCGTCCTCTCCCGGCGGGGGAAGGATACAGGTATTTGAGCTTGACGGCCTTCCGGTGAGCTTCACCGGCGAGGCCCCCACGCTCATCGTCAAAAGCGACGACAAGCCGGGGTACGTAAGCCGCGTCACCGGCGTTATCGCCGCCCAGGGGATAAATATGTCCAAGCTCCGGGTGGAGCGTGAGGAGCGGGGAGGCCGGGCCATAATGGTCATAGAGTGCGACCAGCGCATACCCTACAAGGTGAAGGTGGCCATCACGGCCATCGAGGGAGTAAAGAAGGTCACCCGATTAAATCCGGGGGAGGAGTCAAAATGAGCGACCTTTCATCAATGTCGGAGCTTCTCAAATATGCCGGGGAGAGGGACCTGCCTCTCTGGCGGGCCGTCGAGGAGCTTAACTGCGCGTCCCAGAACATGACGGCCGAGAGCTCCCGCGAGAGCGTAAAAAATATGCTTGAGGTCATGCGCGCCTCGGATAGTGGCTACGACAGGCGCCAGCGCTCCTTGAGCGGCCTTTCCGGCGGCGACGGGGGACTTATGGAGGACTACGTGGCCTCCGGGAAAAATATCTCAGGTCCCCTTATGGGCGAGATAATCGCGGCGGCACTGAGAATGGGCGAGTGCAACGCCTGCATGAAGCGCATAGTGGCCGCCCCCACGGCCGGGGCCTGCGGTGTACTCCCGGCGGTGATACTGCCCTGCGGCAGGGCGCTGAACGCGTCAGACGATGTGATGGTGGAGGCCCTCTACGTGGCCGCCGGGGTGGGGGAGATAATCGCCCAGCGGGCCAGCATCTCAGGCGCTGAGTGCGGCTGTCAGGCGGAGATCGGCACGGCCTCGGCCATGGCCGCGGCGGCCCTTACCCATATGGCCGGCGGCACGAACGAGCAGATGGCCAACGCCGCCGCCCTCGCCATGAAGGCCCTTCTGGGCTTAGTGTGCGACCCGGTGGGGGGACTTGTGGAGGTGCCATGCGTCAAGCGCAACGTCATCGGCGCTGTGAACGCCGTCTCCTGCGCCGAGATGAGCCTTGCGGGAATAAAAAGCCGCGTGCCCCCCGACGAGGTATTCGACGCCATGCGCGACGTCGGCGAGCGTATGTCCACGTCCCTCAAAGAGACGGGCGAAGCCGGCCTCGCGGGGACGGAGACGGGGAGAATGAAATCTGTAAATCCCATGCGGGATTAAGCGTTATGTAAACCAACGAGAAGGACAGGATACCCATGCCTAAGAAAAAACCTGACGAGAACGTTAAAAAAGTAAATAACCCCAACGTGATGGGGCTCCGCGCGC
>CANREY010000009.1 GCA_947629755.1 uncultured Oscillospiraceae bacterium
GTCCTTCATATAACTATGCTCCCCCTATCTCGACAGTGTTTTTCCTTTTCGCTGTCTACTATAGGGGGAGCATATCAGTGACCGTCGTGGGCATAATCCTCTCCGCCGCAATGATAACGGCGGTGACCAGCAGTATATCCAGCTTCGAGCGGTATTTGCAGGACGTGATGGTGGCAAGGGAGGGCCTGTGGCACGGCTCATTTTGCTACATGCCCGCCTCGGACAGGGCACGGCTGGAGGCGGACGAACATGTCGATTCCGCCGCTTACGCCCAGATAATGGGTTACAGCCGCGTGCTCGATAACGACGAGTCCCATTACCCGTATCTCTACGTTCTGGGCGCGGACGGGACGTTTTTTGAGCGTATGCCCGTAAATATCACCGACGGGCGGCTCCCGGAAAAGCCGGACGAGATAGTCCTCAGGCACGGGCAGGCCGGGGATACGCAGGTGAAAATAGGCGACACCGTAACGCTTCCCATGGGCGACAGGCTCCTTGACGGGAAAATACTTGACACCTACGATAACTATGACATGGACGAGGAGCTCCACGTAAACCTTACACGGACCTACACCGTGGTGGGCTATATGGAGAGGCCCGATTACGAGGACTACGGCCTTCCCGGCCAGATGGCGCTGACATACTGGGACGACGAGCTCGACGCGCCATACCTTGAGAGCTGGTTCCTTCTGAAGGACCCCAAGGATATATTCAGCTTTCAGGCGGATTTCCCCGCCGGGGCATATAAGTCCAAGGACAATTCAAGCTACCTCACGACCCTCGGTATCGTCAGGTACGATAGCTTCTACACGGTGCTGTACAGCCTCGGCGCCATACTCATATTCCTCATAATGTTTGGCTCCGTGTCCTTGATTTACAACGCCTTCTCCATCTCCGTGGCCGAGAGGACAAAGCAGTTCGGCCTTCTCCGGTCCGTGGGGGCCACGAAAAAGCAGATACGGCGAATGGTATTTACCGAGGCCGTGACCGTCAGCGCCATCGGCATACCACTTGGCATACTCTCCGGCATACTGGGCATGACGGTGACCTTCCACTTCATCGGCGGGGAGCTCGCCACCATGTTCGACACCGGCACCAGCGTGGTACTCAGAATGCACGTGACGCTCTTGGCCGTCATTTCAGCCGCAGTTATCGGCTTTGTGACGGTGCTCATATCCGCTTGGGTACCCTCCCGCCGGGCTATGAGGATCTCGGCTATCGAGGCCATACGCCAGTCAAACGACGTGTCCGTGAAGCGCCGGGAGGTCAGGACCTCTCCCCTCACCTACAAGCTCTTTGGCCTGGAGGGGGCCATCGCCTCAAAGCACTTCAAGCGTAACCGCAGGCGCTACCGGGCCACGGTGGTGAGCCTATTTATGTCCGTGGTGCTGTTTATCTCCGCCAGCTCCTTTTGCCGGCACCTCACGGACGCGGTGGAGGAGGCCTTCAAGGATTACGACTACGACGTGGAGTATCACCACTACCGCGGCACTCAGGACCAGCTGACCGACCCCATAGGCCCCGAAAAGCTTGAGCTTTTGGCCTTCGCTCTCTCAAGCTCAGATACCGTCAAGGAGGTCTCGGCCACGAAAAAAGTGGGCGCCTGCGCCCTTTTGGACGTTGACGACATTCCGGAGGATACACGGTCCTCCATATCTGACTCCCCCTATTGCACCACCCCGGTCAATATTTACGGCGTGGAGGACGAGACATACCGGAGATACCTCGCCGCCCACGGCCTTTCGGAGGAGGAATACATGGGCGAGCACCCCAAGGTGGTGGTCAGGACCACAAAGAGATATTATAACAGCGACACCGGGCGCATGGAGCGCATGGATTTTCTCCGGAAGGACGCCCGCAGTATAAGCCTCATTCCCGAAAAGCAGCGGGACGCGGTCGATGACGCCATCTCCGCCGGCCACGCCAGCGGCATGGACGATGATGAGATCCGCGAGAGTGTAGACGCCACCGTCGCCCCTTACGTCAACACCTACGAGATAGGCTGTATGACGGACGAGCTCATTTTGGGTCTGAACGGCAACAACGGCAAGAACTTCATGTGCGTGCTGATGCCCCTGAGTGAAGCGATGAGAATAGACGCCTCCGGCGAGAGCATTGGCGTGTACCTCACCATGTCAGACCCCACACGCGGCGTGGAGGACATCGTAAACAGCGCCAAGGCCGCCGGGCTTGACATAAGCCGTGACGAATTTTACGACGTCTACGAGCGGACCGCCAGCCGGCGGGCGCTGATAACCGTCATAAACGTCATAAGCTACGGCTTTATAATCCTTATCTCCGCTATCGCCGCCCTCAACGTGTTCAACACCATATCAACCAACGTACTTCTGCGCCGGAGGGAGTTTGCAATGCTCCGGTCAGTGGGCATGACGAACAGGGGCTTTAACAAGATGATGAATTTTGAGTGCGTCCTTTATGGCACAAAGTCCCTCATCTTCGGCGTCCCCGCGGCCTTCGGCCTGACATACCTCATGTTCCGGTCGGTAAACGAGGGCGTCGAGACGAGCTTCTACCTCCCCTGGTCCGCCGTGGCTATCGCCGTGGGAAGCGTATTTTTGGTGGTTTTCGCCACCATGATGTACTCCATGAGCATCGTAAAGCGCGATAACCCCGTGGAGGCTATGAAGAATGAGGTGATATAAACTTGACGGACGGGGCGCGGGAGGGTATAATGTAGGTGACCAGATGACCGGATAGCGGCTTTGCCTGACGGTCTGGTCCAAAGCTAAGGATCAAGCTTATACCGCAATTTAATTGTCACGGCACAAGACAAGGCCGTCGCTCTGGTTCAGCGGCGGTCTTTGTCTTTTAAATATCGTTTGCCCACCCCTTGACAAGCGGGGCGAGGAGGGTTATAATGTAGGTGACCAGATAGAGGAGAGCGCGTATAGCGGCTTCACCTAACGGTCTGGTCCAAAGTTTAAGCTATGTGTGTACTGTAACCAAAGGTCACAGCAAAGACACAAGGCCGTCGCTATGGGTCAGCGGCGGCCTTTGTCTTTTATCACTCGAAGTTGCAGAGTAAATCTGTACCCCAAATGGTGAAAAGTAAATGTAAAATACATCTACACCCCCTCCTTTCGGAAAGAGTGACCAGACCGTCGTTGGTAGGCTCCCTCGCTTACGCGCTCTCCACCCCATTTACGGGGCAACTCCATTATATAATCTCTGATGCAAATTGTCAATACACATCGAAATTCCCCGGATTTTTCCGGGGAATTTATTTATGAAAATCTGGCTGAGGGGCCGAGGTCGAGCTCGATTTTCATGAGGCGGTTATATTTCGCCGTGCGCTCGCCGCGGTTGGGGGCGCCGGTTTTGATGAAGGGGGCGTTGACGGCCACGGCGAGGTCCGCGATGGTGGCGTCCTCAGTCTCGCCGGAGCGGTGGGATATGACCGGGGTGCAGCCGGCCCGCGCCGCGGTCTCGATGGCGTCAAGGGTGTCCGTGAGAGTGCCGATCTGGTTCATCTTTATGAGCACCGCGTTGGCCGCGCCCATGTCTATCCCCCGGCGTATCCGGGCGGTGTTGGTCACAAAGAGGTCGTCCCCCACGAGGCGGATCTTATTGCCGAGGGCCTCCGTGAGCTCACGCCAACCCTCCCAGTCCTCCTCCGCTAAGCCGTCCTCGATGGAGAGCATGGGGTAGCGCTCGGACCAGCTTCGCCAACGGTCGATGAGCTTTTCACGGCTTATACTCTCCTTGCGCTTGGGGAGGAAGTACTCGCCCTCCTCCCCCGTCCACTCGCTGGCGGCGGCGTCGATGGAGAATTTAAAGTCCCTACCCGGAGCGAAGCCGGAGGAGGCGACGGCCTCGGTCAAAAGCTTTAGCGCCTGCTCGTCGGACTCCAAGCTGGGCGCGTAGCCGCCCTCGTCCCCCACGCCGGAGTGGCGGGTCATTCGGCCCAATGTGTGGAACACCTGCGCGCACCAGCGCACGGCATCGGAGAAGGTGGGCGCGCCGACGGGGACTATCATAAATTCCTGCACGTCCAGCGAGTTTGCCGCGTGGGCCCCGCCGTTTATGACGTTCATCATGGGCATTGGGAGCCGCCTTGCGTTCACGCCGCCAAGATATGACCACAAGGGCAGTCCGGAGCTCACCGCCGCGGCCTTGGCCGATGCCACGGACACTGACAGTACGGCGTTTGCGCCAAGGCGGGAAAGGTTCTCCGTGCCGTCAAGCTCACGAAGGGCCCTGTCAAGCCCCGGCTGGTCAAGGGCGTTCATGCCGCGAACAGCGCCGTCTATCTCCCCGGAGACGGCCTCCGCCGCGCCCAAGACGCCCTTGCCGCCGTAGCGGAGCTTGTCCCCGTCCCTTCTCTCCACGGCCTCAAAGCTCCCGGTGGACGCCCCGGAGGGCACCGCCGCCACGCCGGCGGAGCCGTCCTCCAGCGTGACCTCCGCCTCCACCGTGGGATTTCCACGGGAGTCCAGTATCTCCCGGCCTGTCACCTTAGATATGCCAACGTATTCCCGCATATTAGCCTCCGATTTAAGATGTAATATGAGGTTAGTATGGCGGAAAACGGCGGGAAATATTTCAAATTTGCCCTTAAAAATCGGTAGAAAAAAATTTTTCAAGAAACTACTCCGGTAGTGTTGACAAATCCGCACTACTGTGGTAGTATGTAACCGGGCCCAAACTACCGTAGTAGTGTGAAAGGAGCGGAGCTTATGGAAACAAAGCTTTTTGACTCGGAGATACGGGTCATGAACGTCCTGTGGCGGGAGGGGGACACCACCGCCAAGCGCGTGTCCGACATATTGAAGGAGGAGGTGGGCTGGAACATGAACACCACCTACACCCTCATCAAGCGTTGCATCGCCAAGGGGGCCATAGAGCGGCGGGAGCCGAATTTCGTGTGCCACGCTCTTATCTCACGTGAGACCGTGCAGGAGGCGGAGACGAACGAGCTCATCGGGAAGCTCTACGACGGCGCGCCCTCCAAGCTCTTTGCCGCTCTTTTGGGGAAAAAGGCGCTGACGGCGGAGCAGATCGAGAAGCTCAAATCCATCGTGGAGGAGTGGGAGTGACGCCATGGAGACGACGATCATACGAATGAGCCTTGGCGGCGCCATACTCATCGCCGTAATAGTCCTCATAAGGCTCCTGGGACTGAGCAGGCTCCCGAAGCGGCTCTTTCCGGCCCTCTGGTGTCTGGCGCTGCTGCGGCTTTTAACGCCGCTGTCCGTGCCAGTCCCGGCGGGTGTGCCGCTTCCGGCGATCACTATTCCGGACCGTCAGGTCGTGGAGATTTCCGACGCCTCCGCGCCGCTAAATAGTGCCGGCCATTCGGGTACAGTGACATCTCCGGGAACTGTCCCGTCCACCGGGCCGGCGAGACCGGCGGAGGCGCCTTCTCAGGACGCGGGTGGCGAACAGTTGAGCTTCCCCATTGTTCCCGCTGTCTGGGCGGCGGTGGGACTGGGGCTGGGGCTATACTTTGCCGTCTCACGGATACGGTTTTGCCGGGAGCTGAGGACGGCCGTGCCGGTGGAAAGTGAATTTGCCTCCCGGTGGCTGGCGGAGCAAAGGCCCCGCCGCCGGGTGAGGCTTAGGGAGCTGGCGGGGCTCCCCTCTCCCCTGACCTACGGGATCGTAAGGCCGGTCATACTCGTTCCGCGCGCGTTCGACTGGTCGGATACGGAGGGGGCGGGGTACGTCCTCTACCACGAATACACGCACATACGCAGGTTTGACGCGGCGTTGAAGCTCCTCATGGACGTGGCGCTGTGTGTACACTGGTTCAACCCCATGGTGTGGGTTATGTACTTCCTCTTTGACCGGGACCTGGAGCTTGCCTGTGACGAGGCCGTCCTGCGGCACTACGGCTATGGCAGGCGGCGTGACTACGCCGAGACCATAATCGGCATGGAGGAAAAGCGCGCTCTGCCCGCGCCATTCGGGAGCTTTTTCAGCAAAAAAACAGCTGAGGAAAGGATACGGGCTATCATGAAATTCAGGAAAAATTCCGTTGTCGCCCTGTCCATTGCGCTTGTACTGGTTCTGGCCGGGTCCGTCACGGTATTCGCGACGGCCAGCGGCGACGAAAAAACGCCTCCCGCGAGCGGAGGCGAAGTGGATACTCCGGATATAATTGACAACAACGATGCCAATGGCAACGACGAAATTGACGGCACGACCGGCAACACCGGGGGTACCTCCGGCACGGTTGGCGGGTTCACCATGGACTGGGCGTGGGAGCACGCGGAGGAGCTTTCTGAGCGGGAGCTCATCGACTTCGCCGCCCGTGCCGACGGGGCCTACGCCGAAGGCGCGGGGTCCGAGCTGGCCCGCCGCTTCGCCGCCGAGCGCCGGGAGCTCTTGAGAGCCATAGCGGAGGAAAAGGAGATCAGCGTGGACGGGGCGATCGATCTTCTCACCGGGGAATGGATCATAGCCGGGACCCAGTCCCCCCTCGACGGCGTCGCGGAGCTGGAGCTTACGGAGGCGGAGCGCGGGATATTGGACGACATAACGGCGGAGTATGAAAATTCGTTGGCCCAATACCTGTCATAGACCGCGAAATAACGTCAGAGCGGAGCGATACAGCAAGCAAAAAGGAAGGACGCGGGGCGTCCTTCCTTTTCAGCCTGTCGAAAAAGGCCTGCGGCCTTTTCCGACAAAGGGGAACGTGCGAAAAATATCGCAAAAAGGCCTGCGGGCCTATTTGCGATATTTTTCTGCCGTTTTGCTTCGCGCGCCGCCAAAGGCGGCACACTCCGCAAAACAAAAGGGATTTTTTCTGACGCACATGTCATCAGAAAAAATATTTGAATTTGAGTTTTTTGACAATCTGAAAAAGAAAGACGCGGGGGCGTCCTTCCTTTTGTCGTTAATATGGGGTTTTAGCCGATGAGGCTCTTGCCGGTCATCTCGTGGGGCTTTTCGATGCCCATGAGGTCCAGCATGGTGGGGCAGATGTCGGCAAGGCGGCCGTCGTGGAGGGATTTGACCTCCGGCGCGCCCACGATGAAGAAGGGCACGGGGTTCGTGGTGTGGGCGGTGTGGGGGGTGCCGTCCTCGGCGATCATCTTGTCGGCGTTGCCGTGGTCGGCGGTTATGAGGCACACGCCGCCTGCCTTCATGACGGCGTCCACCACCTTGCCAACGCACTCGTCAACCGTCTCAACGGCCTTGACGGCGGCCTCGAATACGCCGGTGTGGCCAACCATGTCGCAGTTTGCGAAGTTTAAGACTATGGCGTCGTACTTGCCGGTCTCGATGCGCTTGACGCACTCGTCGGCCACCTTGCGGGCGCTCATTTCGGGTATGAGGTCGTAGGTGGGGAACTCCTTGGGGGACGGGATAAGGGCCCGGTCCTCGCCGTCGTAGACCTGCTCCGTGCCGCCGTTGAAGAAGAAGGTCACATGGGCGTACTTCTCGGTCTCGGCTATTCTGAGCTGCTTCATGCCCCGCTTTGCCACGATCTCACCGAAGGTGTTGGTCAGCTCCTCCGGCGGGAAGGCCACGGTGACGTTGGGCATGGTGGCGTCGTACTGGGTGGTGCAGACGTATTTTACGGGGAAGAAGCCGCGTTTACGCTCAAAGCCGGTGAAATCCGGGTCCACAAAGGTCCGGGTGATCTCACGGGCCCTGTCGGGGCGGAAGTTTGTAAAGATGACGCTGTCCCCGGCCTTGACAGTGCCCTCAGGGGCGCAGACCGTGGGGACCACGAACTCGTCGGTGACGCCGGCGTCGTAGCTTGCCTGCATCACGTGGACGGGGTCGGGGTCGATGTTGCCCTCGCCGCAGACCATGGCGTTATAGGCCTTCTCCACTCTGTCCCAGCGGTTATCCCGGTCCATGGCGTAAAAGCGCCCGGCGATGGTGGCTATCTTGCCAACGCCGATCTCAGCGCACTTATTGACGCACTCCTCGATGTACTCCTTGCCGGAGGAGGGGGGCACGTCCCGGCCGTCCATGAAGCAGTGGATATAGACCTTGGAAAGGCCCCGGCGCTTGGCCATCTCAAGGAAGGCCCATGTGTGGGTGTTGTGGCTGTGGACGCCGCCGGGGGACATGAGGCCCATGAGGTGCAACGCCCCGCCGCTCTCCTTGGCCGCGTCCATGGCGGCGATGTACTCCTTGTTTTCAAAGAAGCTTCCGTCCCTGATGGCCACGGTTATGCGGGGCAGGTCCTGAAACACCACGCGGCCGGCGCCGATGTTGGTGTGGCCAACCTCGCTGTTGCCCATCTGGCCCGCCGGCAGGCCCACGTCCTCGCCGCTGGCCTGAAGCTTGCACATGGGGCTTTCGGCCATGAGCTTATCAAGATTCGGAGTTTTCGCGGCGGCGATGGCGTTTATCTTGGGGTCGGGAGCGTCGATGCCGAAGCCGTCCATTATAATCAAAGTTACGGGTCTTTTCATAAAAATACCTCCCAGAAAATTTAGAGGGGCGGGCAGGTTTTTTCCGGCCCATGCGGGAATATCCCGAATGGCCGCCCAAAGGGGCGGCCATTATATGGATTTTTATTCTTCCTGATTGGCGGCGTTGATTATTGCCGCGTACTTCTCAGGGACAAGGGACGCGCCGCCGATGAGGCCGCCGTCGATGTCCGGCTGGGCCAGAAGGTCGTAGGCGTTCTTCTCGTTCATGGAGCCGCCGTAGAGGATCGGGGTGGCGCGGGCCACTCTCGCCCCGTGGAGACTGCGAATGACGGCCCTTATGAGCTTGCATATCTCGTTGGCGTCCTCCGGGGTGGCGGTGCGGCCGGTGCCGATGGCCCAGATGGGCTCGTAGGCTATGACGATCTTGCGTATCTTCTCGGTGGGCACGCCGGCGATAGCGGTCTTGACCTGATAGCGTATGAGCTCCTCGGTGACGCCCATGTCACGCTGCTCTAAGCTCTCGCCCACGCAGATTATGGGCATGAGGCCGGCCTCGATGGCGGTCTTTACCTTCTTGTTGACGGTCACGTCCGTCTCGCCGAAATACTGGCGGCGCTCGGAGTGGCCCACTATGACGTACTTCACGCCAAGATCCCTGAGCATCTCGCCGGAGACCTCGCCGGTGTAGGCCCCGCGCTCATACTCGCTTATGTTCTGGGCACCCACGTTTATGTGGTTGCCCCAGAGGACGCGGCTGGCGACGTGAAGGTCCACGAAGGGGGCGCATATGACGGCCTCACACCACTTGTTGCGGGGGACGATGCTCCTCACGGCCTCGGCAAAGCCCCGGACCACGGAGGGCACCATGTTCATTTTCCAGTTGCCTGCTATTATAACTCTGCGATATTTCCTGTTCATGCCGCTTAGTTCTCCTTACCTGTCTAAGAGGCACGCTACGCCCGGCAGCTCCTTGCCCTCCAAAAACTCAAGGGACGCGCCGCCGCCGGTGGAGATGTGGGTTATCTTGTCGGCAAAGCCAAGCTGTTCGCAGGCCGCCGCGGAGTCGCCGCCGCCCACGATGGAGATGCAGTCGGAGTCGGCCAGGGCCTTTGCCACGGCGACGGTGCCGGCGGCAAGGGTGGGATTCTCAAATACGCCCATGGGGCCGTTCCAGACGACGGTCTTGGCCTCCATGACGGCCTTGGCGAATATCTCGCGGGTCTTCTCGCCGATGTCGAGACCCATCTTGTCGGCGGGTATGGCGTCGGAGGCCACGGTCTCAACGGCGATGGGGCCGTCGATGGGGTCGGGGAAGGAGGGGGCCACAACGGTGTCAACGGGCAGGAGGAGCTTTACGCCGTTCTTCTCGGCCTTGGCCATCATGTCCTTGCAGTAATCTAACTTCTCGCTGTCAAGAAGGCTGGTGCCAACGGAATAGCCCTTGGCGGCCATGAAGGTGTAGGCCATGCCGCCGCCGATGATGAGGGTGTCCACCTTCTCAAGGAGGTTGGAGATGACGTTGAGCTTATCGGAGACCTTGGCCCCGCCCAGAATGGCCACAAAGGGGCGGTCGGGGTTTGCAAGTGCCTTGCCCATGACGCCCAGCTCCTTCTCAATAAGGAAGCCGGAGACGGCGGGCAGGTACTGGGCCACGCCGGCGGTGGAGGCGTGGGCGCGGTGGACGGCGCCGAAGGCGTCGGAGACGTAGACGTCGGCAAGGCTTGCCAGCTCCTTGGCAAACTCCGGGTCGTTCTTGGTCTCGCCCTTATTGAAACGGGTGTTCTGGAGAAGCATGATCTCGCCGGGCTTCAGCGCGGCGGCCTTGGCCTTGACGTCGTCATTCACCACATTGATGTCGCCGGCCAGCGTCACCGGCTTGCCGAGCAGTTCGCTCAGGCGCTTCGCCACGGGCTCCATGCACAGTGCCTCAAGGGACTTCTGCCACTTGGCCTCGGTCAGGTCCTCAGGGGCCTTGCCCTTCTCGGCCTGCTTCTTGGCCCACTTATCGAAGCTGGGCTCCGGCTTTCCAAGATGTGAACAGGCGATGACAGCGCAACCTTGATCAAGGAGGTATTTGATGGTGGGGACAGCCGCCACGATGCGCTTGTCGCTGGTGATGACTCCGCCCTTGAGGGGGACGTTGAAGTCACAGCGAAGGAGCACCTTCTTACCGGCAAGGTCGATGTCACGGACTGATTTCTTGTTGTAGTTCATGGTTCTTCTCCTATCCATAAAATATTGATTATATTATTGACCCGTTAAGGGATAACGCGCGAAATTATCTCAGCATTGACCCCGTACCGGCAAGGTCCGGGAAGCCCTGCTGTCTTAAGGCCTCGTAGCAAAGTACCGCCACGGAGTTTGCGAGATTTAAGCTCCTTGCGTCCTCGCGCATGGGGATACGCACGCATTTACCGTAGTAACGCTGACGGAAAAACTCAGGAAGGCCAGCCGTCTCCTTGCCGAAGACGAGCCAGCAGCCGTCCTTATATTCCGCCTCGTGGTAGGCTCTCGGCGCTTTCGTTGTGGCCAGCCACAGATCGTCGCCCGCGTGGAGGGATAAAAACTCCTCAAGGCCGTCGTACACGGTGATGTCCACCATGTGCCAGTAGTCAAGTCCGGCACGCTTCACGGCCCGGTCGGATATGTCAAAGCCCAGCGGGCGCACAAGGTGGAGGCGTGAGCGCGTGGCGGCGCAGGTCCGGGCGATGTTCCCGCAATTTTGCGGTATCTCCGGCTCAACAAGCACTATATTTACCAACAGCCCTCACTCCTCAACTAAACACGCATGACTATTTTAGTACAACTTTACGCACATTTCAAGGGTGTTTGTTAATTTTTACTCGATGTTTTTTTGCACAATAACATATAACGGATAAAAGTGTAAGAAAATCCCGGAACGGGCTTAAAAAGCTCGCTCCGGGTAAGTTTGTCAACAAATTACTCCTGCGGTTTATTTACGGTGGAGGCGGCGTCGTCGAAGGCCTTGGCGGCCTCGCCGGCGGCCTCCTCGGCCACGTCCGCGGCGGCCTCGGCCTGGGCCTCAACGGTGGCCTCTATGTCGTCCACGATGTGGTCGGGCTCAACCTCGATCTCCACGTCCTCCTCCACGGCGGAGAGGGAGTCCAGCTCCTCCTGCTTGGCGGCGATGTCGGCGAGGGCGGCCTCGATGGCGCTGACGGACTCGGCAAAGTCGGGGTCGGTGTTGCCGGCGTACTTCTCATAGTAGAGCTTGCCAAGCTCCGTGTACTTTTTCTTCATGGCCTCCCGCTGGGCGGCGATCTGAGCGCTCAGCTTTGTCTTTTTGGCGGTGTCCTGTGCCTTCCCCGCCACGGTCTTGGCCGCCTCGGTGGACTTGCTGGCCACGGTCTTGGCGGTCTTGGTGGTGAAATCCGCCACGCTCCCGGCGGCGTCCTTCACCTTCTGAAGTATGTTCTCAAAGTCGATGCTTGCCATAAGGTTTACCTCCATATGATTATTTTGTTTTGTTGTAAAAGCTCCTCTTTTTTCAAAAGAGAACGTCTGGCGGCGGTCCAGCAGGTCCTGAAGGGGCCTCAGCGCCTCGTCAAGCTCCTCATTCTCCACTGTCCTTCCCCTCCGTGTCCTCTTTTATTTCCGGTTCCTCTTTCGCCTCTTTTTCGGCCTCCTCCGGTAATTCCCCGGAATTTTGGGCCTCGGCGGCGGGCTCAGCTTCGGCGGGGCCCTCGACTATGGCCACATTGGCGGCTTTTTGCCGGTTTACGAACATATTTTCGGGGTCCGGGCGCCTTTTGAACCTATTATACAACAAAATAGTCACCGACGCAACAAAAAGTATGGCGGAGACGAGCTGGGATACGCGTATGGACGTGCCCCAGAGATAGAGGCTGTCCGTCCGCAGGCCCTCGATGAACATTCTGCCGAAGCCGTACCACGCAAGATAAATGAGGAACATCTGCCCGTCGTAGGTCCGGTGCTTTTTGGAGTAAAAGTGCATGAAGGTGAAGCCTATGAGGTTCCACACGGACTCATATAAAAACGTGGGGTGGACGGAGTAGACCTTACCCGAAGGGGTGGTCAGGACCATGCGGCAGAATATGTCCGTCTCATAGCCGAAGGCCTCACGGTTCATGAAGTTGCCCCACCGGCCCAGCGTCTGGCCGATTATGAAGCCGAAGCAGACCATATCTAAAAAGGCGGGAATGGAGAGCTTCTTCCACCGGCAGTAGATGACGAGGGCCAGTATGGCCCCGGCGATGACACCGTACATGCCAAGGCCCCCCTCCCAGATATAGAGGACGGAGATGGGGTTTTCGCGGTAGCTCTCCCAGTGGAAGGCGCAGTAGTAGATGCGGGAGCATATGACGGCCATGGGCACGCCAAGTATTATGACGTCGTAGACGTTGTCCGGCGTCATGCCGAACTCCCTGGACCTTTTCGCGCAGTAGAGCACCGCCAGAAGGAAGCCCGTGGCGATTATGAGGCCGTAGAAGTGGATATTGAGGGGGCCAAGCTTGAAGTAGGTGGGCGGGTCGATGGACCAGTCCCCAAGCATGGGGAAGGAGATGGACGCGTCCGGTAAGCTCTGAGGCATAAGATCACCTGTCCTTTTATGAGTTTGGTTTGTTGTTCACAACGGAGACGGCGCACCTGTCCGGCGTGAGGTATGTCCCCAAAAACGCCCGCGCGTCCTCCTGAGTTACGGTACCCAGCACGTCCACGGTGTCGAAGTACTCATACCCCGCGAAGGACCCGGCGGCGATGTTGTAGCAGATGTTGTCGAAGGAGTTGAGGGCCCGTATTGCCCCGCCGAGGACGGTCTTTCTCCGGCGCTCGAAGAAGGCCGGGTCGAAGCCGCGGGCGGCCACGTCGGCGGCGGCCTCGAATACACGAAGGCACACCTTCTGTATGTCCCGCGTCTCCCCGCCGAAGGTGAGATGGGCCGCCCCGGCGGTATTTTCAAAGTCGCAGCCGAAGGTCTCGTTTATGAGGCCGCCGTCGTAAAGCTCCCTGTACAGCCGTGAGGCCGAGCCCATGAGGCCGGATAGGGCGAGACTGGCCGTAAGCTCGTGGCGGACGCTCTCAAGGCCCCGAAGGTCCGGCTCGGTCCTTGCCCCGGCCAAGAACATGGGCGCGCCCACGTCCATTTCCCGCTCCGTCACGGTGACCGCCGGGAGGGGGCCCTCAGGCTTCGGGGGGAGCTTTTTGGCGGTGGGCACGAGCATATCCGAAAACGCCTCCCCCGCCATATCCGCCACGCGCCTGTGGTCCACGTCCCCCACCACCACCAGCGCCATATTGGAGGGGGTGTAGAAGGCCCGGTGGCAGGTGTAGAGGGTGTCCGCGGTTATTTTTTCTATGCTCTCCGTGGTCCCCGCCACGCTCTCGCGTATGGGGGAGTGCTCGTAGAGGCACCGGAGGAGCGCGTAGTACATGGCGTCGTCCGGGTCGTCCTCCGTCATGCGTATCTCATGGGCTATTATGGCCCGCTCGCGCTCCACGGACTCGTCGGTGAAGTAGGGCTCCCTTACGAATTTCAGGAGGAGCTCAAGATTTTCGTAGAACATATCGGCGCACTCGAAGTGGTAGGCCGTCATGTCCGGGGCGGTGAAGGCGTTGGCGTTAGCCCCCCGCTCGGATAGGGCCGTCAGGGCGTTGACGCCGTCCTCCTGCTCAAAGAGCTTGTGCTCCAAAAAGTGGGCCACGCCGGCGGGGGTGTGGTAGCTTTGGCCCTGAAGCTCAAAGCTCCTGTCGGCCCCGCCGTAATTTACGGCAAGAAAGGCCATGGCCTTTTTAAAGCCGGGCTTCGGGACCACGGACACGCGAAGGCCGGACTCCAGCTCCTCCCGCCAGATAAGCTCCCCAAGGCGGGGAAACTCAAGCTTTTTCATGTCTCCACCTCCTCGCCGGAGGTCAGAAAATATGTATGGGAGAGCTTGGCCGAGGCCGCTATCCTCGATAGCTCCTCCACGGTGACCCGGCCGCATCTCTTAGCAAGGGCCGTCATTGTGCCGTGGGCCCCTAAAATGGCCCTGTCAAGGTAGAGGCTCTCAAGGCCCATGGGGTCGTCAAGGGAGGTCAAAATTGAGCTTATGACGCATTTTTTCGCGCCCTCCAGCTCCCTCTCCCCCACGTCGCCCTCGGCGATGGCCTGAAGCTGGTGGAGGACCTCCTCCTCCACGTCGCGCTCCCGGTCAAAGTCCATACCGGCGGAGACGAACATTGCCCCCTTGTGCCGGTCCACGGCGGAGCTTACGTAGTAGCACAGCCCCAGCTTTTCACGGACGTTCAAAAAGAGCTTGCTGGTGACGCTCCCGCCAAATAGGGCGTTGAACACCGTCAGGGCCGCGTGGTCCGGCTCCTCCATGACCTTCCCAAGCCGAAAGCCCATCATGAGCCGCCCTTGGGTCACGTCCATGCGCTCCACGCCCCGCTTTACGCTCCCCGTGGGCGTACCGGCGTCCACCGCCGTCCCCGGCATGGGGCACATGCCTAATCTCGGCAGGGCCGAGAGGGACGATTTGACCACGGCGGCCACACGCTCCGGCATCTCCGCCCCGCAGTAAAAGACCTCTAAGGGAGCGGAGCTTATTATCTCCTTATAGTGTCTCGTCAGGTTAAAGACGGTCACGCGCGAGGCGTCCGCGAGGCTCCCAAGCTTGGCCACGCCGTAGCTCTGGCCCCGGTACATGGACTCCACCAGCCTCAAGGCCACGTAGGAGCGCTTGTCGTTTATCTCGGCGTTTATGTCGTCGATGAGGTTTTCCCGCTCGGTCTCGACTGTCTCGGCCCTGAGCCTTCCGCCGAAGGTGGCGGGGGACAGTATGAGCTCCCCCATAAGGCCGGCCACGCCCGACAGCACGTCTATTTTCCCCGGCAAAAAGGCCCCGTCGGGGAAGTCCGCGCAAAAGCCCAGCGCCGCCACCTCGCCCCGCTTTCTGATGGCGGGTTCTATTCTGGCCCCGTAGAGGTCGTCAAGGGCCGCGGCCAGCGCCTCCGTGTCCGGACACCTGGCCGTGCCCCGGCGCAGGACGTAGGGCAGTACGGCGTTTAAAGCCGCCGTCTTTTTCGTGTGGGGGGCGAGGAAGGTCATGGACAGACAGCCGGTCTTGAACCTGTCGGCCCTGACGCATGTGAGGCGCACGCCGCGCATGAGCTCAAGCTCAGTCACCGTGTCCATATCCCCGCCTCCTTTGGTATTAAAATTTTCGGTCAAATTTTCAATTAAAAGTAATTATAGCACATTATTTCACACTTAGCAAGGCTTTAAATCGCCACGGCGGGGCTTTCCGTGAGGAGCTCCGTCACGGCCCGGAAATACCACCCGGCGGAGCCGGTGTACCAGCTCCAGCCGCCACGGCCCTCGTGTCCGGGGGCGGTGGACACGTCCCCGGCGAGCACGTAGGGCTCAAGGGCGTAGCGGGCGCTGTCCCGGCCCCATGGGGAGATGGCGGCCAGGAGCCTTTCGCCGCGCTCCCGCTCCCCTACCTTTATGAGGGCCATTGCCAGCCACACGGCGGCGTGGGTGTACTGTCCGCCGTTCTCCCGGTAGCCGGGGGCGTAGGTCCTGATATACCCCGGCTCCCTGTCCCCGTCGGCAAAGGGCGGGTCAAAGAGCTTCACCGTGCGGGTGTTGGGGTCAAATAGGCGCTCGTAGGCCGTAATGACCGCCTCGCGGGCACGGAGCCTGTCGGCCCCGGCGAATACGGCGAAGGACTGGGCGATGGAGTCTATCTCGCACTCCGTATCCCCCGGAGCGCCGAGGGGCCTTCCGTCGTCGTAGTAGCCCCTCAGATACCACTTGCCCGTCCATGCGCTCTCGCAGGCGCGCAGAAGTCCGTCGGCGAAGCGCCGGAGCTTTGGACATTCCTCGCTTTTCCCGATATTCTCGCAAAGCTCGGCCATTTTGCGAAGGGTCAGGCTCCCGAAGAAGGATAGCCACACGCTCTCGCCGCGGCCCTCCCTCCCCACGCCGTCAAAGCCGTCGTTCCAGTCCCCGGAGAGTATGAGGGCCAGCCCGTGGCTCCCCGTTCCCCGTGAGATAAAGGTCCGGCAGGCCAAAAGGGCGTGGTCCAGCACCGTGGCCCGCTCCCCCGACACCCTAAGCCGCTCATACCTGTCCCGCTCGGTATCGGACAGGACCGGGGACGTCAAAAAGGGCGCCTGCTCAGTGAGTACCGACATGTCCCCGGTGCGGTTTACATAATCCGTCAGCGCCCAAGGGAGCCACAGAAGGTCGTCGGAGCATCTGGTCCGGACCCCAATATCCCCCTCCGGGGTACGGTGCCACCAGTGGGCCACGTCGCCCTCGGAAAACTGGTGGCCGGCGGCGGCGATTATCTGGTCCCTCGCTATTTTCGGGTCCACCGCTATAAGGGCGCAGGCGTCTTGGAGCTGGTCACGAAAGCCCGTGGCTCCGCCGTTCTGGTAGAGCCCTGTTTTTGCCTTTATCCGGCAGGCCAGCGTCTGATAGACGGCCCAGCCGGACATGTAGGCGTCGATGTCCGCGTTGCCGCTTGTCGTCTTCACCCTGTCCACTCTCTCCCGCCAGTAGGATTTCGTCTCGTCAAGAAGCCTCTCCCAGTCCCTCACGGCGTCCAAGAGCGTTCCCTCGTCCGCGCAGCCGGAGGCGATGACCGTCCTCTTGTCGGCTCTCAGTCTCACGGCGAAGACCGGCCTGTCGGGAGCTCCGGCGTAACCGTCGAGGACGCCGGTATCGAGGCTGAGGCCATCGGTGGTGAAGCTCTCAAGCTCCCGGTCGGCGAGCATGTGGAAGATGGTATTTTTAAAGGGCCCTGAGGTGTTCTCCGCCGTGAGGCAGTTTCCCTCCCTTTTTGTCAGCACCCGGTCCCGCCCGGTCTCCGACATGGAGAGCTCACAGCTGTACTCAAGCTCCGCCTCAGAAAGCTCGCCCTCAAGCTCAATTACCATAAGCCGCGCCGGCAGATTTTCCGGCACGAAGGCCGTGACCCGTGAGCGGACCTGTCCCAGATCCCGCTCCCAGGTTGCCCAGCCGAAGCCGTACTCCACCAGCGTCTGGACGCCGGAGCCGTCGGCAAAGAGGCTGAGGCGCTCGTCGCCCAAGATAAGCTCCGCCCTCTCGGCTCCCCCGGCGGCGCGGGCGTCGTCGGGGGCTGGGGTCAGCTTCATGAGGCGGGAATTTCCGTACCACATATACCCCCCGCCGCACTCGGTGGCGAGATACCCGAAGCTGTCGTTTGCCAGCACGTGGCTCCACGCCGCCTCAGGCAGCGCGTCCCGGAGGGCCAGCCTGAAGGTGCCGTCGGGCTCTGTTTTCCACGCAGGGGCGTGGCTTCCCCGGACATACCTCTCCGCGCTCCTCGGCGTTCTCGCCCGGTGGGCCGGGGAGGCGGGCACCGCGTCGAGACGGACGAACACCTCCGCCAGCGCCTCGGCGCAGTCGCTCTCAGGGTCGTTCCCGCTGAGAAGATAAACTCCCCCCGGCTTGCCAAGCGTTCTGTCCCGGCCCAGTGAGCGCAGAAGCTCCGTGAGCTTCTGGCGCTGGGGCGCGCGGTAGTCCCCGGCGTCGGTGAGAATGAGGGCAAGGTCAGAATATACGCCGTTTTCCGCCAAAAAGGCGTGGCGGCGCACCAGCGACAGCGCCCCCTCAAGGGCGCTCTCCCCGTCGACCCTGCCGGCAATGAGGGGCAGGTCCCCGGATATGCCAAGGGCCCACAGGTCCTGAACGCCGTATTTTCCCGAAAGGCGCTTCTCACGGCGCTTATCTGAGCTCACGCCGCCGAATATGAGGGGCGTTATGAGCTCCATGGCGGCCCTCACATCGGCTCCTCCCATGCCCAGCATCAGCGCGGCGGCGGAGACGCGGCTGACGCCGCCGACAGATGGGCGCGTCAGCATATCCCGCGCTAAATTGCGCGTCTCCTCCCGGTCATATCCCACGGCGAGGGCCACGGAGGCGCTCCCACGGCCGGAGGTGAGCTTTATATTGAAGGTGAGCTTTACGAGCATATCCGGGGAGGAGGAGAGCATGGCCCCCTCCCCCGTGCCGTCGCCGCGCCGTGAGTGGGTGGAGGCGGTGAAGGGCCCGTCCCCGGCCACGGCCAGAAATACGTCACGCTCCCCCGGCTTGGCCCTTCTCCTGACAGTCAGTATCCCGCCGGTGAAGGCGGCCTGAAGGGCAAGCTTTGAGAAGGCCGGGTGGGCCTCAAAGTCCCGGAATGAGCTGAGCACCGGCTCAAGCTCAAATACCACGGCCACCTCCTCCACCCCGGCGGGGGCGGAGATCTCCACCGTCCGGAGCTCCCCGGAGGCGGAGGGCGGGACCGTAAGCGTCATAACGGCGCTGTACCCCGCCTTTTTGGCCCGGACGGCGCAGGACATGTCGGCAAGGGAGCTTTCGTAGCTCACCGTCCCGTCAAAATACGGCGCGGCCGTCACGGGTATCTCGCCCGACGGGGTGACCAGCGTCACGGCGACGCCGGGCCGCCAAGGGTAACGCGGGTCAAAGCGCGTGACGGCGAGGCCCTTATATTCGGAGCTCACCGCCCCGGTCTCGGCAAATATGGCCCGGTAGCTCCCGTTTGACAGGGCCGCGCACCGGGGCTTTACGCCGTCGAGCTCGGAGAAGCTCTCCTCAAAGCCGGAGCTCTCGTGGCGCTTTATGGTGGCGGGCACGTCCCGCGCGGGCTGGCGGAGCCTGACCTGTCCCGTGGGTATACGCTCCTCCAATAGCTCCCTGTACGCCCCCATGCGCTCGTCGGACATGAAGCGACGCGGGAATATATCGTCGCAGAGTGTGTTCGCTATGGCCACAAGGCTCATGCCAAGATGGTGGGCCATAAAGGTCCTCACGGCCTCGAAGCTCCCCGTCCCGGTCCGGGACTGGGTGAAGTCCGCCGCCTCGTATAGGCCGTATTTCCCCGAAAGGCCCATGGCCTCAAGGCGCTTTAGGTTTTTCACCGCCGCCGTGGGGGCCAGTGGCAGAGCGAGGTAGCTTGAGTAGGGCGAGACGACCCGCTCCGCCCCCATTCCCCGCTTGAGGGCCAGCGTCTGGACCCCGTGGGCCTTATAGCGGTAGGCAAGGCCGGGGTCGAAGGCGTAGTAGGCGCTCTCGGATATGCCCCAGGGAAGCTTTGGGAAGGCCCGCCTCTGGGCGTAGAGGCAAAAGCGGGAGGACTCGGAGATGGCACTGCACTCAGGGCATGGCAGGAGAAGATTCGGCATGAGGTACTCGAACATGGTCCCGGTCCAGCTTGCCATACCGGAGTAGCCGTCAAGGCTCACAAGGGCCCGGCCAAGGGCCCGCCAGTGCTTCACCGGCGCTTTTCCCAGAGCTACGGCGATGTAGCTTGTCTCGCGGGCCTCGCTGGCAAGAAGGTCGTAACGGCCCTCGCTGGGCGAATTTTTTTCGATGTCCCAGCCTATATAAAAAAGCCGGCGCTTTTTGTCGTAAAGGGGCGCAAGGTCCACATTTTCCACCAGTTTTTCACATCTTGCGGCGCTGTCGCTGTCCCCAAGCTCCAAAAACCAGCGATTCGCGGCGATGAGTGCCCCCATGAGGTTACCGCTGTCCACGGTGGAGATATACCTGGGCTCCATGGGCGTAAGCGTCCTGGTGTCGTACCAGTTATAGAGGTGTCCCCGCCACTTGTCGGCCTTCTCCACCGTGTCGAGTATCCTCTTCGCTATGAGGGCGGCTCTGTCCTCACGTATTATCCCCAAATCCGCCGCCGCGGCGCAGGACAGGAGCGCAAGGCCGATGTTCGTGGGACTGGTGCGGTGGGCCTTGCCTATATCGGGCTCCTCCTGAACGTTGTCGGGGGGAAGGAAGTTGTCCTCCTTAGTGAGGTTATCCTCGAAATAGCTCCATATCTCCCCGGCCCGCGCCATGAGCCACGACCTGTCGGACTGCGCAAGCGGGCGGGCCTTCCTTATCTCCATGGAGAGCCTCCACGCCGCCGCCGGGGCGAAAAGCCACGCAAGGCCAAATACGATGGCCACGGGGCTTGAGGCGAGAAAGACGGCGGCGGCCCCCGCCAGCGGGCAGGCAAGAAGTGCCCGGTAGTTTGTCAACAGCGTGTTCCCACGCCCCGCCTCGGACTGGGAGGCGGTGACCCACTTGAGCATACCCCGGTGGCTCACGCACATACGCCATATGGCCGTGAGGGCGGCCCGGAGCTGTATCCACGCCCTGGCGGGCAGCAGCATGAGCTCCAGCCCCCACCGGGCCGCGCAGCCGGGAAGGCCCGCGATTATGGGGGACTGGTATCTGGCCCGGCCCGCGCCGTCGTGACGGGCCACAAGCTCCGCCGCCGTGACTATGACCGTAAAGGCCGTGGAGGCGAGGGCCACAATTGCCGCCGCCCTGAGGCCGGCGGAGCCCGACACCGCCCCCGCCAAAAGGGCGGCGAAGGTGAAGGCCGGAAGGAGGCTCCTTCTCAGGTTGTCCGCAAGCTTCCAGCGGCTCAGCTGTGTGAGGTTATTTTTTATAAGGCTCCCGTCCCGGCGGCGGACGTAGGCTGTGCACCAGCGGATATTTTGCCAGTCGCCCCTGGTCCAGCGCTCCTGACGGGCGAAATATGAGGTGACCTTATATGGCCAGCCGTCGGTGAGCTCCACGTCGGAGACGTAGGCGCATCTGGTGTAGGACCCCTCAAGTATGTCGTGGGACAGCACCGTGTTGTCCGGGAACGTGCCGTCAAGGAGGCGCTTGTAGACCGGCACGTTTATGAGGCCCTTGCCCATGAAGGTCCCCTCGCCGAAAAGGTCCTGATACAGGTCCGACGACGTGGAGCTGTATGGGTCCACGCCGCCCTCGCCGGCGAATACTCTGGAAAAGCCGCTTTTCACGGCGGCTTTGAGCTCCACGGCAACTCTGGGCTCAAATATGCCGTAGCCGGAGACCACCCGGCCCAGCTTTTCGTCTATGACCGGCACGTTCAGGGGGTGGAGCGCCGCGCCCACGAGCCTTCTGGCCGCGCCCCTCGTGAGCCTTGTATCCGTGTCCAGAGTCAGGATAAAGGGCGTGCCGGGGAGCTTCGTACCGTCCCCCGACGCCACCCGCAGGGCGCTTTTCTCGCCGCTCAGGAGCCTCACCAGCTCCTCCACGGCGCCCCTTTTTCTCTCCCGGCCCATCCAGATGTTGTCCGGGCCCGAAAGCTCCCGCTCACGGAAGAAGAGGTAAAACCCGCCTGAGTATTTTTCGTTGAGCCCGTCCACGGCCTTTATGGCGCTCTCAAGTATCCGCCCGTCGTCGCGGCCCTTTGGCTCACGGCTCTCCGGCAGGTCCGCCAGTATGCCGAAGGCCAGATTTTCCCCCGCGTCACGGTTTAAAAGCCTATACTCCTCCAGCATCTTCGCGTACCTTTTCCCGTCGCCGGGGCCCGTGAGAAGGGCGGAGATGACGCATACGGTCCGGCCCTTTTTGGGTATGCCGCCCTCAAGCTCAAGCTTGGGAAGCGCCCTTGGCCTTATAAGGCGCAGGCACACAAGGTCCGTGAGGTTCTTCACTATCTCGGATATTGGCAGTACCGCAAGGAAAAATGCCGCCACGGACCCTGAGAGCACACCCAAAAGCACCGAGAAAAAGAGCGTGGAGAGGACGATAACGCCCATATACGTCCCCCCGGAGGCCGGGCGTCTCTCCCGCCCCAAGGGCTTTTGGAGGATATACGTGCCGACGTGCTTATCCTCCCCATTTTCGGCAAGCTCCAGCACCTTCTCCGCCGCCGCCTCCTCGGTGATACCGTGCCGCGCGGCAAGCTTTGAAAGCTCCCGCCTATATAGGTCCCTCGTCTCCTCGTCCATGAGGGTATAGACGCCCGCCGGGTCCCGGCGCAGAAGCGCCTCCACCCGGTTCACGCCCTCAAGTATGTCCGACACGTCAAGGCCGCCCAGAAGCCTTAAGGACGTGAAGATGTTCCCCGCAAGCTCCGTCCGCTCCTCCTCGTTTCCACGAAGGGCCATGACCTCCTCTAAAAATAGGCACAGCTGGGATTTAAGCTCCGGCACGAATACCGAAAGCTCCCGCTGGGTGAGGACGCGGTTTTTCTGGTACTCGTCCAGAAATATGCCTATCCTCTCCCCCGTCACACGTCCCCGGCCTGAGCGTATGAGGGCCGAGGCGGCCTCCGATACGCATGAGCTTCTCCCCTCCGGGGCCTTGGGGAGACGCCCGGCGGTCTTTAGCCTCGCCGCGGCCTCCAGCCCCTCGCGCTCGGCCAGATACCAGTTATCCGAAAACCACTCCATGGCCCCGGTCCGCTCCCCCCGGTCCTCCCGCGAAAGCTTAGACTTCAGGCGTCTCAATACCGCGCTCGTGGCCGCGGCCTCCCGTCTTGCGGGTATCTCCCCCTCCGGCTCCAGCATGGCGGCCGTGTTCCGGGCGAAATTTCCCAAAGTCTCGTTTTCCATGTATATTCCCGTGTCCTTCATGGGTCCTGACCTCCCTGACGCTCTTCGCGTCCATGTCGCGCGTGGCCTTACCGGCCCTCGCGACAGCGTCACATTATTATCTGCCCCGAAAAGTGAAAATATTCCTTGACAAACGTGATGGTCCCATGTATAATAGCCGCTGTAAAACAAAAACGTTTTACAGGTGACGTGATGGAAAACAGGACTTACGAGCTCACCATGCTCTACGATTTCTTCGGCGAGCTCCTGACCGATACTCAGCGGGAGTATTTTGAGTACTATTACTCAGACGATTTGAGCCTTGGCGAGATAAGCGAGCTCACGGGCGTATCCCGTCAGGGGGTCCGGGGCGTTCTGCGAAGGGCGGAGGAGCTGCTGCGCGGGTACGAGGCCCGCACCGGCGTGGTCCGGCGCTTTACGGAGCTTGACGGTAAGATCGACGCCCTGCGGGCGCAGACAAGGAAGCTTATGGAGCTTACGGACGGCGAGGCGAACGAGCTCGCCGGACGCATATACGACGGTCTTGACGACCTGAAAGGTTAAGCTATGGCATTTGAATCCCTTTCCGAAAAATTAGGAAACGTATTTAAGAAGCTCCGGGGCAAGGGCCGCCTCTCCGAGGCCGACATAAAGGAGGCCATGCGGGAGGTCCGAATGGCCCTTTTGGAGGCCGACGTGAGCTACAAGGTGGTTCGGGACTTCATAAAGGACGTCTCCGCCCGTGCCGTGGGTACGGACGTGCTTGAGTCCCTCACCCCCGCCCAGATGGTCATAAAGATAGTCAACGAGGAGCTTGTAAAGCTCATGGGCTCCACCAACGCCAAGCTCAACATGAGCTCCAAGGGCCTGACGGTGGTCATGCTGGTGGGCCTTCAGGGCGCGGGCAAGACGACGAACGGGGCAAAGCTGGCCGCACTTCTGCGCAAGCAAAACAGCAAGCGGCCCTTATTGGTGGCCTGCGACATATACCGCCCCGCCGCCATAAAACAGCTTGAGACCGTGGGCGGACAGCTCAATATCCCCGTATTCCAGATGGGCACGGAAAACCCGGTGAACATTGCGAAAGCCGCCGTCTCCCACGCCAAAAAGCACGGCAACGACCTTGTGATACTCGATACAGCCGGGCGGCTCCACATAGACGAGGAGCTCATGGAGGAGCTCAAGTCCATAAAGCGCGAGGTGGAGCCCGACGAGATACTTCTTGTCGTGGACGCCATGACCGGTCAGGACGCGGTGAACGCCGCCGCGGCCTTTGACGAGGCGCTGGGCATCACCGGCGTCATGCTCACGAAATTAGACGGCGACGCAAGAGGCGGCGCGGCCCTGTCGGTCCGGGCGGTGACGGGCAAGCCAATCAAATTCTGCGGCGTGGGCGAGAAGCTCGACGCCATCGAGCCCTTCCACCCCGACAGAATGGCAAGCCGGATACTCGGCATGGGCGACGTGCTGACGCTTATCGAGAAGGCCGAGCAGAGCTTTGACGAGAAGAAGGCCCGCGAGCTTGCCGATAAGATGCGCAAAAACGCCTTCACCCTCTCGGACTACTACGACCAGCTCCAACAGCTCAAGGGCATGGGCGGCCTTGGCGACATCGCCTCCATGCTCCCCGGCGGCATGGGCAAGGCCATGCAGGGGGCGAAGATAGACGAAAGCCAGCTCGTCAAGACGGAGGCCATTATCCTCTCCATGACAAAGCGTGAGCGGGAGGACCCCTCCATCATAAATTCCAGCCGCAAAAAGCGCATTGCCGCCGGCTCCGGCACCGATGTGGTGGACGTGAACAGGCTTTTAAAGCAGTACGAGATGATGCGGGACATAACACGCCAGATGTCAAAGGGCCGCCTGCCCTCCTTCCTCGGCGGCGGAAAGAGGCGCGGAGGGTTCCCGTTCTAACGAGACTGTCGAAAAAGGCCTGACGGCCTTTTTCCGACAAAGGGGAGCGTGCGGAATAAATTTTTTGAATTTTGCGAAATTCAAAAAATTTATTCCTGCCGTTTTGCTCCGCGCACGGCCCGAAGGGCCGCACACTGCGCAAAACAAGAGGTAATTTTCGCGACGCACATGTCGCCGCGAAAATTATTTGAGTTTGGAGTACGGAGTACAAGGTAATCAATTATCTTTATAAAGGATATTTGAAATAAACTATTTTACACATCATATCTGGAGGTACAAACAAAATGGTAAAGATCAGACTTCGCAGAATGGGCGCCAAGAAGGCTCCCTTTTACAGGATCGTGGTGGCCGACTCACGCTATCCCCGTGACGGCCGCTTCATCGAGGAGCTTGGCACCTACGATCCCCGTACCGAGCCCAATTCCGTCAAGGTAGACGGCGACAAGGCCAAGGAGTGGATAAAGAACGGCGCTCAGCCCACCGACACCGTCAGGAAGCTTCTCAAGAACGCCGGCGTGCTTTGATCTGGTGGTCCACCATGAAGGAACTGCTGATCTATATAGCGCGCAATCTCGTGGACAGCCCGGACGACGTGAAGGTCACCGAGCGGGTGGACGGCGACAGGACCGTCTATGAGCTCCGTGTGGCCCCGGACGACATGGGCAAGGTCATCGGCCGCCACGGGAAGATCGCCAAAGAGATCCGCGCCCTCATGCGCTCCGTCGCCCAGAGGCAGGGACTGCATATAAGCGTGGATATAGTAGACTAACCTTGATTTAAAAGCCCTTCGGGCTTTTAAATCAGAGGGGGACGTGCGGATAAAAATTTTGAAATTGGAATTTCAAAATTTTTATCCTGCCGTTTTGCTCCGCGCCGCCGAAGGCGGCACTTCGCAAAACAAGAGGGATTTTTCGCAAGGCGCATGTCCTTGCGAAAAATATTTGAAATTTTTTGCTGGGGCGGGCCGGTGGCCCGCCTTCTGGGGTTTTATATGGAATTTGAGCTTATTGAGACTGGGAAGATCATAAATACTCACGCGCTGCGCGGGGAGGTGAAGATCGACCCTTGGGCAAACTCGGCGGAGGATTTTTGCGGCTTTGAGAGGCTTTTTATTGACGGGGCGGAGCACAGGGTGGAGCGCGCGAGGGCGCAGAAGGGCTTCGTCATAGCCAAGCTCGACGGCGTCAACTCCATCGACGAGGCCGAGAGGCTGAAAAACAAGACCGTCTACGTTCCCCGCGAGGACATCGAGCTTCCCGACGGCGGGTACCTCATTGGCGACCTTGTGGGGTGCGCGGCGTTTTCGGAGGACGGAGAGGAGCTTGGGAAGGTGACCGGCATCATCACCCTTCCACGGGGCGAGGTCCTTGAGGTGAACGGGGCGCGGGAGATACTGGTCCCCCTGAACCGCGAATTTGTGACGGACGTGGACCTTGAGGGCAAGAGGGTGACGCTCAGGCTAATCGAGGGCATGTGATGAATTACTGGATAGACATTATGACGCTGTTCCCCGACACCGTGGGGGACCTTATGAACGAGAGCATACTCGGCCGCGCCCAGGACCGGGGGTATATACGCATAGAGACACACCAGATACGGGACTACACCGCCAACAAGCAAAATCAGGTGGACGACTACCCCTACGGCGGGGGCCGGGGGTGCGTCATGCAGGCCCAGCCCCTTCACGACTGCTGGAAGCACATATGCGAGAGCCACGGTGAGCGCGTGCACACCATATACATGTCCCCCTGCGGGAAGGTGTTCACGCAATCTGACGCCAAGCGGCTGGCCGCGGACTACGACAAGCTCATACTCGTCTGCGGCCACTACGAGGGGGTGGACCAGCGGTTCATTGATGAGTGCGTGGACGAGGAGATCTCCATCGGGGACTTCGTCCTCACCGGCGGGGAGATACCGGCCATGGCGGTGGCGGACGCGGTGTGCCGGCTCGTGCCCGGCGTTTTGCCGGACCCGGAGTGCTTTCAGGAGGAGAGCCACTGGGCGGGGCTTTTGGAGTACCCCCAGTATTCCCGGCCTGAGGAGTGGCTGGGCCGCAAGGTGCCGCCCATACTTCTCTCCGGCGACCACGCCAAGATCGCCCGCTGGCGGCGAAAGCAGTCCATAATCCGCACGCGCCTGCGGCGGCCCGATATGTACGAAAAGCTCAAATTCGAGGACACAAAGCAGGAGCGAAAGCTCCTGGCGGAGATTGAGGAGGAGCTTGCCAATGCCGCTCCCCCGGCCCTCATGGAGGATAAAAAAGAAAAGGAGATATGAAATGGACACAAGACTTGAAAAATACGCGAAATTGCTTATAAATGTGGGGATAAACGTCCAAAAGGGGCAGACGCTGGTCATAAATTGCCCCGTGGACCGGGCGGACTTCGCGAGACTGCTTGTAAGCGAGGCCTACAAGGTGGGCGCGCGGGACGTGGTCATGCGCTGGAACGACCAGTTTATAGGCCGGGAGACGCTGCTATATGGGGCGGACGAGATATTCGACACCTTCTACCCCTGGCAGGCGGACATGCTCAACGACCTTGCCCGCCGGGGCGCGGCCTTCCTCAGCATCGGCTGCTCCGACCCCGACGGCATGAAGGGCATCGACCACAGCCGCACGGTCAGGCAGAACCGGGCCCTCGGCCCGGCCATACAGGAGTTCCGGGAGATGCAGATGTCCGACAAGGTCCAGTGGTGCGTGGCCGCCCTGCCCCACCCGGCCTGGGCAAGGAAGATGTTCCCGGAGCTCTCAGGCGATAAGGCCATGGAAAAGCTCACCGAGGCCATATACTCCACCATGCGCATAACCGCCGACAACGACCCGGTGGAGGCGTGGAAAAACCACAACGAGGCCCTGAACACGAGAAAGCGCAAGCTCACGGAGTATAACTTCAGGTCCCTCCGGTACACAAACTCCCTTGGCACGGACCTCACAATCGAGCTCCCTGAGGGCCACTACTGGGAGGGCGGCAGCTCCGCCTCGGCCAAGGGCGTGGTGTTCAACGCCAACATGCCCACGGAGGAGATATTCACCGCCCCAAAGCGGGACGGCGTAAACGGGCGGGTGGTCTCCACCAAGCCCTTCGACGTGGGCGGGGAGATAATCGACCGCTTCGCCTTCACATTTGAAAAGGGTAAAATTGTGAAGGTGGAGGCCGACGACCCCCACCACAAGGAGCTTTTGGAGGCGGAGATAAGCCTTGACGAGGGGGCGGCGTATCTGGGCGAGGTGGCATTGGTCCCCTTTGACTCCCCCATCTCCAACATGGACGCGCTTTTTTACAACACACTCTTCGACGAGAACGCCAGCTGTCACCTGGCCTTCGGCGCAAGCTACCCCACGGTGAAGGGCGGCGCGGACATGACGAGAGAGGAGCGCCTGAAGCTTGGCCTCAACGACTCCATCACCCACGAGGACTTCATGGTTGGCTCCGCCGACCTCACCATCGTCGGTACCACCCACGACGGACGTGAGATGCCGGTGTTCGTAAACGGCAACTTCGCGTTTTGACGCGACCAAAGTCGAAATACCGCGTAAAAATCAATCTCTCGCGAACAAAAAGGCCGCCAAATGGCGGTCTTTTTTGTCTGTTGACAAGCCCCAGCTAAGGGCAAAACCCCATTTCAAATAATTTTCGCGGCGACATGCGCGTCGCGAAAATTACCTTTTGTTTTGCGGAGTGTACGGCCCTTCGGGCCGTGCGCGGAGCAAAACGGCAGAAAAAAATCGCGAATAGGTCCGCAGACCTTTTCGCGAATTTTTTCGCACGTCCCCTCTTGTCGGGAAAGGCCGCAGGCCTTTTCCGACAGGCTAAAAAAAGGCCGCCCAAAGGCGGTCTTTTTTTGGTGACCTGGCCGGGATTCGAACCCGGGACACCCTGCTTAAAAGGCAGGTGCTCTGCCTACTGAGCTACCAAGTCGTGGTGACGCTATATTACACGCGCCGCGGGCGCGCTTTTGACGTTGGCAGGGATGGCGGGACTCGAACCCACGAATGCAGGAGTCAAAGTCCTGTGCCTTACCGCTTGGCGACATCCCTATTTTCTATTTACATGTTGACGCCGCCTTCAGGCGGCGTCAACGCATGGGGTGGGTAAAGGGACTCGAACCCTCGACACCCGGAACCACAATCCGGTGCTCTAACCAACTGAGCTACACCCACCATATTAAGCTTTTACCGCCAAACACATACCCGCAATGGGGGTAGTGTTTTGGCTGAAAGATTGGCGTCCGCCTCACTGGGGCCCCCGCGCAATCGAAGATTGCGTGGGGAAAGGAGGAGCGAACCGCGCGACTGAGGGGCGAGGCCGACGCCCTTGGCGTCTGACGAGCCCCGAAGCAGAGCCGGTTCTCGATGGGGCCCCCGCGTAATCGAAGATTGCGTGGGGAAAGGACGAGCGACGCCCGCGCCTGAGGGCGACTGAAAGGAGCCCGAAGTTAAGCGGCGTCAGCGAGGACGCTGGCACGCCAAGAGGGACTCGAACCCCCGGCCTACTGCTTAGAAGGCAGTTGCTCTATCCTGCTGAGCTATTGGCGCGTGTATCTTCCGCTCAGCTGGAGCGGGTGATGGGAATCGAACCCACGTCCCCAGCTTGGAAGGCTGGTGCACTAGCCGTTGTGCTACACCCGCGTCTCCAATCTCAACACGGCTTATAGATATTATCACATCTATCCGAGAATGTCAAATGTTTTTTGCGAAAAAGCGCTCCGCAGCCTGAAAAGGTGCGGAGCGCCCGTAAATCAAGCCTATCGCTTACAGCGTCTTGCCGTCACACCTGACCTGGAACTTAAATTCCACAGCGTCCACGGTCACGGTGATAGTCGCCACGCCCTGGCTCACGCCGGTGCACCTGGCCTTGATGCCCGTCTCGTCTATGGGCGTCACGGCCACGACGCTCTCGTCGGAGCTCTCCCATGTGGGCACCGAGGTCACGTTGCTTGGGGTGATAACCGCGGTGACCTCCTGTATCTCCGCGATCTTCACGGTGAACTGGCTCCACTTGCCCGTGAGCTCATGGTACTTGCTCTTGACCGTAAGGCCGGAGGCCACTACCGTCTGGGGCACCGACGAGCCGGGACCCGTGGACGAGGTATCGCCCACCGTCACGGTTATTTCCTTCTTCGTATCGCCTACCGTGACCGTCACGATGGAGGTGCCCTCGCCGACGCCGGCAACGGTGCACTTCGTACCGGTCTCGTCAGCCGTGGCGTCCACGACGCCCTCGTTACTGCTCATCCAGACCGGCGTGATGGTGTTCGCCGTGCCGTCGGAGGACGTGACGGTGGCCGTAAGCTCGGTAGTGCCGCCGAATGAGAGGGAGATATTCTCAACCACCGAACCGTCCGAGGCGGTGACCGTTATGGTGGTCACGGGCTTGGCGTCCGACGAGGAGTTTTCCACCCCGTCCCCGGCATTGTTGGGCTTTTTTTCATCGCCATCGTCCGGGTCAGCCTCCCCGGAGCCGGTGACGAGTATAACTATGACCGCGGCGATGAGCACCACGATGAGCAAAACTCCGATTATGAGCTTCCAAGTCGCGTTATCGCTGTCCGTGACCCTCTTGCCCTTCTTGTGCCGGTGAGCGCCGCAGTAAGGACAACGGCTGCGAAGTCCTGAATACGTCCTGTCGCACCGTCCGCATTTGACTTGAGGTATAAGTCCCACGTCTATCCCTCCGTATAAAGCACATTAAATCAGGATTTCCCCAATTTACATAATATTTTACATCATTATCTCAAATTCGTCAACTATAAAATTGATTAAATTTCACCTGTCCGCTCATTTTTTGCCCCGCTATCTAAAAGGACGGTGCGGCAAACGCCATACCGTCCTTTTAAAGCTGTTGAGCATCAGTGCGGCCGGTCAAAGGGCCTTGTCTCTGGTGTAGAACTCGTAGACCGTCATGGACCTCAGGGACGCGCCGGCACGGAACACGGGGCTTGTGAACTCAGGGACGTTCACGGCGTTGGGCACAAAGCCGGTCTCAAGGCAGATGCCGCAGTAGGGGCCCAGCTCCCGGCCGCCCTTGCCGGTCTCCTTCTTCTTACCGGGGTCGGTGTAGAGCACAAGCGCAGGCATGTCGGTATAGGTCCTCATACCCCGGCCCTTGTTGTAGGCGTAGAGGTCCGCCACGGGCTTGCCGGACTCCTGTTTGTCGAGGACGTAGAACTCGTCGTAAATGGGGTTGCGCTTCATGGGGAAGTAGCTCCCGTCGTCGGAATTTATGGCGTCCCGCACGGAGCGCAGATAAGTAAAGTCCGCCGGTGTCCCCTTCACGGGCGTAAGGCCGCCGCAGGGTATGGCCTCGCTGTCGCGGGTGGCGCGGTAGGAGGCGCCGATCCACAGGTCGTGGTTCCTCACGTCCCCGGTGCCGGAGAGGTCAAAATAGGCGTGGTTGGTGGGATTGAGGACCGTGTCGCCGGTGGTGGTGAACTCGTACTCGATGGTGAGCCGGGACATGTCGTCGAAGCTGTACCGAACGACGGCCTCCACGTCACAGCCGAAGCCCACGGTGTCCACGTCGTAGTACTTCAAAACGACGCTCTCCCCGTCGATGTGGCCGGACCAGAGCTTTTTGCCGTAGTCGTCCGCGGCCCCGTGGAGGAAATTCTTCTTCTCGTTGCACTGAAGCTTAAATTCCCTGTCGCCGATGGTGAATTTGCCGCGCTTTATGCGGTTGGCGCAGCGCCCTATCACCCGGCCGGACCGGCCGAAGCTCTCGATGCGCTCACCGGACTCGCAGCCCAAGACCACGTCGTCCAGCTCCCCGTTCCTGTCCAGCACAACGACGGAGTGGATAGTCGCGCCGTACTCGATGATCTGGACATACTCGCCCTTCTTGTTGGCAAGAGTGAACCTGCGCACCTCGCGCCCGTCCTCAAGCTTGCCGTAGATGTCAGATGTGATCATTTTCCCCTTCCTCACATTCAAAAAGAAATTAAAATATATACAACGCGATTTAGCGTAATAACGTAATTCTTCCGCTCCGAATTTGTATTATACTACTAAATACGGAAAAATCCAGTACTTTTTCAGCCTTTTCACAGCTTTTCCAGTTTTGCCCGAAAAGCTATGCTCCGGGGGGTATCAATTCCGTCAAATTTGATAACATGGGCCTGCCGGTCCTCGTCCGCCCCTATCACCGTCCCCTCGCCGAAGACGCTGTGGCGCACTCTCGTGCCATTTGGGAGCACCGCCGCGGGCTCGCCGGAGCCCAATCTCGCCCCGGAGGCGGCGATGTACTCTCTTGCCTCCCGGATAAGCCCCTCCCGCGGGGGCTCGGTGTACTCCAAAAGGGGCCTGTCGATGTCAAGGACGAACCGGGACGGGTATCTGGGCGCGCCGTCAAGGCCCCGGCCCTCGGCCATGGTGAGGTAGAGCCTTTTCTGCGCCCTTGTGACGGCCACGAAGGCCAATCGCCGCTCCTCCTCCATCTTCGGCCTTGTGTTGGCCCGCTTGGTGGGGAACACGCCCTCGTTCATGGAGCACAGGAACACGTAGGGAAATTCCAGTCCCTTGGCCGCGTGGACGGTCATGAGCTTCACCTTGTCTTTCGTGTCCCCGGCGTCCTGATTTGTAAAGAGCGCCACGTGGGCAAGGTATGTCTCGATGCCGGCCTCCTCGCCGCAGTTGAGCTCATAGTCGTACACCGACTGCTTGAGCTCCGCCAGATTGTCGAGCCTCTCCTGGCTCCCCTCGGTGCGGAGCATTCGCTCGTAGCCCGACTCGTTGAGTATGGCGCCAAGGACCTCGGAGATGGGCCGGCCCTGACAGCTTTCGGAGAAAAAATCTATGAGGGAGATGAACTGTCCGGCCTTTGTGCCCCGGAAAAGCTCCTCCTCGCGGCAGGCCTTAAGGGCGTTATACAGCGTCACGCCATTTTCCGCGGCGTACTGACGGAGACGCTCAAGCCTTCTGCGGCCCAAGTTGCGCTTTGGCACGTTGGCTATGCGCAAAAATGAAAGATCGTCCTGATATACCGCCATTCTGAGATAGGAAAGTGCGTCCTTTATCTCGCGCCGCTCAAAAAACTGAGTGCCGCTGTAAATGGCGTAGGGTATCCTGGCCTTGCCGAAGACCTCCTCCAGCTCCCGCGTCACGTAGTGGGCCCGGTAGAGCACCGCCATGTCACTGTACTCAACGCCCTTTTCCCGGAGGCTCCCGATTTCCCCAGCTATGAAGGCCGCTTCGCCTGTCGCGTCCTTGGCGCTGTGGGCGAGGACGCTCTCGCCGCTTGGGAGGGTGGGAATGAGGTCCTTTTTTATCCTCGCCGAGTTTTTGTCGATGAGGGAGTTGGCGGCGGCTAAAATCTCAGGGGTGGAGCGGTAATTTTCCGTCATCATGACGGTCTTCGTCCCCGGAAACTTTTTGTCAAATTCCAGAAGGTACTTCACGTCCGCGCCCCGCCAGGTGTATATGGTCTGGTCCGGGTCGCCAACGATGAAAAGGTTCCGGTGGTATCCCGCCAGCGCCTCCATGAGCTCGTACTGGAGCGCGTCGATGTCCTGAAACTCGTCTATCATTATGTACTCAAGGCGCTTTTGCCACTTAAGCCTTATATCCGGCCGCTCCCGGAATATGTGGAGGGTGAATTTTATGAGGTCGTTATAGTCTAAGGCGAAGCACCTTTTCTCCTGATAGAGATAGCCGTAAAAAATTATATCCCCCGCCGACGCGGCCCCGTCGTACTTGCGCTTTAAGGTGTCCAGATCCTGATCCAGCATGTCCTCCACGTAGTCAGGCTCCTTAAAGAGCTTTCGTATCTCTATCATGTCGCGGGCGTTTTTGAAGGTCATGTCCCGGAGGGTGAGGCCCCGCTCCTCGTAGATGAGCGACAGCATACCGTTTATGTCGGAGTTATCGAGGACGAGAAAGCTCTTGGGGTACCCCGCGGCGCTTATGTCCTCCTGAAGTACCGTGACGCAAAAGCCGTGGAAGGTATTTATGTGCCCCGTGTCGTCGTCCCCCGTGAGGGCGTGGATACGCTGGCGCATCTCGTTGGCGGCCTTGTTGGTGAAGGTCACGCACAGGATATTTGAGGGCGGTATGCCAAGCTCCGTGACGAGGTAGGCGAATCTCCTCGTCAGCGCCCCCGTCTTGCCTGAGCCGGCCCCGGCGATGACGCGCACCGGTCCCTCGGTAGTGGTCACCGCCTCAAGCTGGGCGCTGTTCAGTCCGTCAAGTATCCCGGCCATCTCATCGCCCCCTTAAGCGCCGCCTCACAAGTCCGCTTCATTTATGTAACTATTGTATCACTTACTCCCGCCGATTTAAATATATAAATCCAACAAAAATAAGTGTCTCATTTGAGGCAAAAATGCAACTTATGTTTTTCATGGGCCAAAATCAGTCTGGGAGCTCAAAAACACATTGTTTTTTTCTCACCAATCGTGTATAATAGACGATTATAAAGGACCCAGAAAATGTGGCGGAGGCGTATAAGATGAAAAAGCTTCGTAATAATTCCGGCCTGTCCGGCTGGCTCATAGTCCTCATGCTCCTTGTGTGCGCGGCCCTGGTGTGTGTGCTGGTAGCCGTCAGCGTCCAGGACCGGAGCCTTGAGTATGACCGGGCCGTAAAGTACGTGACCTCAAATATGGCCGTGGATACCTTGGGGTACGTGCCGAAGGTGGAGCCGGAGTTTGTGAAGGACTACGGCGAGCACGTCTTTATCGCCGCGAGATACAAAATAGAGATCGAGGGCAAGCCCACCGTCTCCGGAAGCTACCTCCTTGACATATCCGACTCCAGCCAGCAGGTCTACCACATCTCCGAGGAGTTTGAGTACGACTACGACTACAAATCCGCAGCCCACCGCTTCGCGCTGGAGTGGGACGTGAGGTAAAAAAGGTATAGTAGGGCGGCTGGTCGATAAATTGGAGTTTGCACGTGAGGAAGCAATAACGTATGAATAAAGTTCATGTGTTGCAAATCATCTTTATAATTGTTGAAGTTTTCGCGGCTATTCCATTAACAGCGGCGGTGTTTGGAGATATGAACCCTGACATTATTTCAGCTTCAGCGATCGTGATTTGGGTGGGACTGCTTGGAAACATGATATGCGCGACCATCAGAGCCGCTCATGAATTGAAAAAGAAGTAAATTCCTGTTTATCACCACGCCCATTAAAACTGAATACCGAAAATCAGGCCGTTGACACACCGGCTCCATGCGGAGGTCAGGAATATTTTTACATAAGAAGCGCGACCGCGGCTGTAAGTCGTTTACCCATCTGAGCCCGGCTCTTATGCTACGGGGGCGCAAAAGGGGATTGGGAGTTTAAAGAAAATCAGTATAAACGCCCCCTCCCGCTCATAAGCTTTGATGTCAAGCTTATTCGGGAGTGGTGATATTGAGGACCAACATCGAGGAACGGGCCGTGACACTTGCCCGGTACATAGTAGAAAACCGCGCCACCGTCCGCGCCGCCGCCGCCAAATTCGGCGTGAGCAAGAGCACGGTACATATGGATATAGTAAAATAGAGCGGTTTATATGGTACGTTGAATAACAATCGGGCAGCTCCGTGAAGGGAGTTGCCCGATTGTTATTTGAAATAGATGGGGGTTGCACGGCATGACTCATGACTTCAGAGTTGTTCTTACCATCACGACTAATGGCTGTGTGTCATTTTGGAAACGCTTCTTATCTATCCTCTATGGCTTTAAATATATTTTTTCCAATTGTAACAGCACATTCCACGCCCAAAGTGGTCGGGCCCGCAAATGCTTTTACAACATTGCCGATGATTTCGATTGCCGTGTCAGTTCCTATTTTTTTCAGGTATTTTCCAATCGGCTCCCGCTCCGCGATTTCCTGGTCAATTTTATGCTTCCGAAATTCAGCCTGCACTTCCTTGCGTATCTTGTCTCTGTCTTTCTCATCTGCAACAACCTCAGCCATGAAGTCCAGGAAGTAATTGAGGGGAATGACAAGAAGGGTCCGGTTCAGGGTCACTTCCACAAAGCCGCCCTTTTCTTCGATGTCGTTTTTTATATCGTAGTAGAGGTTGATGTCTGGGATCTGGATAGAAATCTTCCCGTTTTCGTATCTCGCCCGGTCACTGATTTCTTTAAAGGACTCTCTCCAGTCGTAATCACGCGGATACTGAAGCTGCTTCCTGACCTTCAAATTCGACACCTTGGTCTGAGATATGCCCAGCTGCTTCGCCAGCGTGTAGTCGCTGTACGCGGAAAACTTCTTGTCACCCTTTTTCAAAATCTGCTCTATGTAGATGCTGAACATCAGAGTCTCCATGTCCGTTTTCGACATGGTCCCGAAGTTCTTTCGGTAGAACCGCTCAGCGATCTTGTCGAAAGCCTCAGCCTTGGTTTTGTCATCAGGGAATAGACCGTTATATTTTCCCATACTACTCAAAGCGCTCATCCTTGCTCCCTTGAAGCGTATCTTTATTATTATGAATTGCAACTCATTATCGATACTAATATTATTTTGAAAAAGCAATACACCCCAAAATCAGCTCATACAAAATAAACTCTGATAAAAAAGCCACAGTCTCTGTTACTTCATTATTGTCAGGTTAAAATGTACTTTACTGGTTGAAAAATGTATTGGCCATCTGCACTCACTCCGAAGAATTGAAGTTCTTGGAGCTCATTGTCTAAAATTTTTACCGGAATAGTGATTTGAAATCCGGTGTATATAAGCTGTTCATTGCTGTAATAATCTGCAACGTCTTTACGTTCACCGCCATAGTTGCACTCAAAAATCTTTTCTCCTACTTTTAAATACAGCCCAGCAAACGGCGAGTAATCATTAAAATCTGCAGCCCATCCGATAAGCTCTAATGTTGCAGAATCATCAGTTACCGAAATGTTGGTGTCGTCTGTAGGGTGTCCATTATATGTATCAAGTTTAACCCTTACATCAACCGCTTCTTTCACGGGCAGGTTAGGTATTTGCCCAACTAACTTGGGCAAATTGGGCTTCTGAGTAAGCCAACCATCAAGCAACCTTTCTCCAACCCCGCAAATCACCACTTCTGGTTTTGCCAGTTCATCGACGTCCATATGATACAAATCATAACACCACATAGAAACCACCGTCTGAAAGCTCTCGCCCAATAACTGTGGAATATTTCTCTTATTTCATTAGTTTTTTGATTGTCTCAATGATTCGGTCCTTATTGCCGAACTTCTCTTCCGTGATGTCAGCAGCATCGATCTCGATGTCGAACTCATCCTCCAAACGGCTGATGATGGAAATCAGCTCAAAGGAATCAATAATATCGTCATCTACCAGGTTTTTTCCAGTATAGGACAAAATATCTTCATTCACATTCACAAGGATATCAAGAATCAAGTCTTCCATAGTCAATTTCCTCCTAAACACAATTATTTTTTTCATTTGAGTATTAGCTCAGTGGCTTCTTTCATAGCCAGATAGATAAGCCGACCTTCTTTATCGGCAGATACCCTTTCTCCGCTTTTCAAATGGCTCACTTGTATGTTACATTCGAGAGTGGAAACTGCTCTCAAGGTTATTGGGCCACTCTGACTTTCTTCATCATCAATATTTCCGTCACGCCCTTTCGGAATAAGTTTTCAAACCGGCCTGTCTCCACATAGCCGCGATTCTCATAAAACCGCTGCGCGGAAGTATTAAAATCGCTGACGAGTAGAAAAGCTTTTGTGCGGAGATGATTCTCTCCCGCGCGAAGCGGCTCCTGCTCATAGAAATCCATCAATGCGGCACCAACGCCCTGGTGCCTGTTCTCGTCTCTGACCGCAATCATATGCAGATAAGGGAACGAGTGGAACAGACCTTCTCGCTGAAACCAGATAACGCCCTGAATATTAGTAGGAGTTATCCCCTCACAGGTCGATTTTTTTACATATACCTCTCCCGCTGCCAAACCTTTTTCCAGTTCCGCCTGAAAGAGTTTTCTCTTGGGAAAGTACAATTTTCCCAGTTCCGGGATAAACAGGATATCTATACACTGCTCCAAATCGGCCCGTTCCGCCAATAATATCGACATGTTGTCCTCCTCTCTCAGTCGATGTACTCCTGCCTCAGCTTCACCCGGTCGATTTTTCCGTTGGCGTTCAGCGGGAGCTTGTCCACGCAGACCACCTTGCCGGGCAGCATATAGTCCGGGATGAGATTCCGCAGGCGGGTGTTGATCTCTGTTCTTGTCATTTCCTGCTCCATGAACAGGACAATCTTGCTGCGCTTGCTGTCGTAGAGGCAGCAGCACATGGATATCTCGTCCAGCGAGGAGATAGCGGTTTCGATCTCGCCCAGCTCGATCCTGTGGCCCAGGTGCTTAATCTGGAAGTCCTTGCGAGACACATATACAAGCTCATGACGATCGTTATACCTGACTAAATCCCCGGTCCGGTAGATTTTTTCCGCATAGGCCGTCTGAAGCGGGTTTTGGACAAACGCGGCGGCCGTCTTCTCGGGGTTGTTGTAATAGCCCACCGCCAGGGAGGAACCGCGGACGCAAAGTTCACCCACTTGATTTGGCTCAGTCACCAGTTGGTCTTGCTGTACAGCTGGCGCATAAACCTACCGGTCTCGGCCAGGGACGGGTAATCCCAAATGCACCCTTTGAATTCTGGATTCAGATATTCGGATATTTCTTTGCGGTCGGCCGCGTCCATGATCAGGGTGGGATACTCCACGAGGGCGTCCGCCCCCCATTCCCTGGGGTCGCTGTTGAAGTGGTTTCCCGTGGTCAGCATGACATAGAGATCGGGAAATCCCTCTTCTTTTACTGCCTCCCGGCAGTGGTCCAGGAAGGAGACAAAACGATTCTGGTCGAAAGTAGTGCAGTAGTAGATGGACAGGAGCGGGCGGTCGTCGACCTTGATATAGCGGCGATCCTTGAAATAGGGCATCAGGTCCGCAATAAAGCGCAGATCATCTGTTTCATCCAGCCGCTGCTCAAAGATGACATTTTGGTTCTCTCCGTCCCACGCTGACGTCCACCGCTCATTTGCCCAGTTGAAGCAAAATGGCAGGTCAAGTTCTGGATGCTCCAGATACATCTCCACCGGCTTTTCCATAGTGCGCTCGCCGGAAAACCAGTACCAATGGAAGCAGAATCCGTAGATACCGTATTTCTTCGCCAACTCCACTTGGCGTTTCATGGTTTCCATGTTCGTCAGGTCGTAGTACCCCACGTCATAGGGGATATGGGGCTGATAGTGGCCGGTGTACAGGGGAATCGCCTGAGTGGTATTCGTCCACTCCGTAAAGCCTCTCCCGTGATACTTGTCGTTCACGTCAATGCGGTAATACTGAGGAAGATACCAGGCAATCACCTTGGTGTCCTGGGATCGTCGCTCATAAGAGTCCTCGCATATATCCACGAAAGTGTCCGCGTAGCTGGCCCGCTGTCCCTCCAGATAGTGGACATATTCCTCGTAGGGGGTGTCACAGGCGGCTGCGGCCGTATCCACATGACTTTCAAAAACCTTTTTTTCTTTGATGATATGATGCTTAAACAGTGATTTGAAGTTCCACCAAATCATCCGAAACGCGGCCCGCCTCGGAAACGCCGAATACCGGAGGCGATACTGCCATGCGCGGTTTTTCAGATCGTCATAGTAGTTATCCATGTAAAACTTTCGCTTTATCCACTCAAAGTCCATCGCGATTACTCCTCAAACAGATTACAGTATCCTGCGGAGACCCTCCATGACCCGCTCCGGCGTGATGGACGCCATGCATGGCGGCGTGATGAAGCCTTTCATGCAATGGTCCAGCCAATCCTTTGTTTTCCACTCGCAGGGGCTGTCGCATCCGTCTCCCCGGATGTTGACGTTGTCGGCGTATCCGAAAAAGTCCATGTTCGTCGGGCCGAACAGCACGACAGACGGGCCGGCATGCAGCGCCTGGCGCAGATGGATGAAACCGCCCTCGCCGTCGATATGAGTGGCCGCGTGGCGGAGGAGAACCTTCATATCCTCCATGGGTAAGTGAAGTTCCTGAATCTCGAAAGTTTCTTCCTTTGGCACACGAATTGTTACATCGGCAAATTCCTTGCACTTTCCCCCTGTCTCTCCTGTCAAGGCGATAGTCGAAATACCCATTCCCTTCAGACAGCATTACGCGCATTTCATCATATATCGGAACCATTTCATCAATGTTGATATAAAAATATGTGTCAAATGGGTCATCATAATAATCAGCAGATGAAAAGAAAAGCTTATTATCATTCAACTGTTGAAGCGAGTTTTTAGAGACTGATCTGAATCGACACAGGGTTTTTGGCCAAGGGTAGGCTTTCATCAAGGTATCTACACTGGCAGGAGTGTTATCGTGTAAATTGAGTAGTACATTCCAAAATTTCTCACGTCCTATGTTATCCATTGTATTATCTCCTAATCTATTTTTTCTCTTGTTTGAGTAGTTTTAATATTTTGATGGGTCCTCCAACGCCATTCCAATCAGTCTCTCCGCCTCATCCGTCAGGAACAGCGGGATATTCAGCACATCCCCGTCCAGCTTCAGGTTGTCCAGGGAGAAGCGGATGCGGAGCTTGACTTCGTTGGGGAACAGCTCCTTGAACTTGCGCAGGCTGCGGCTGGTGGTGTTGGAATCGGATTTGACCTCCACGGGGAAGATGTCGTTCTCGCGCTGAATGAGAAAGTCCACTTCGTAGGGCGGGTTCACCTGGCTCCAGTAGCGGGGCATGACCTCAAATTGGGGGATTAGGGATTGAAGCACATAGTTTTCCGTCAGCGCACCCTTGAACTCTGTGAAGAGTCGATTGCCCTCTCCGAAGGCTGTGGGGGACAGCTGTGCTAGACGGCGGAGCAGGCCCACGTCCACAAGGTATATCTTGAACGCCGACAAATCGTCGTATGCCGCTATGGGCAGCCGCGGTGCGGTGCTGCGGTAGACCTTATGCACCAACCTCGCGTCCACCAGCCATTGCAGGGCGTCCTCATACTCTCTGGCGCGAGCGCCCTCCTTCACGACCTTGTAGATAAACTTCTTGTTCTCTCGCGCCAACTGTGAGGGGATGGACTTCCAAATCATCGAAATCTTCGGGAACTCGCTGATGCTGGGATGCTTGGCAAAGTCACGCTCGTAGGCGCCGATGATGCCGGACAGAGCCTCCTGCATGGCGACTACGTCCCGTTCCTCGGTCCACATCAGCACCGGCTCCGGCATCCCGCCGGTGACGTAGTACATCTTGAGTTTTTCCGTCAACGGATTGAAAAAAGCGTCCGGGATGGGCTCGATTTTGTCAATGCTCCCCAAATACTCCGCCAGATTTCCGTCGCCGTTGGCCATCAAGAACTCCGTGAAAGTCATGGGGTCGATCTGCATGAAATTGACCTTGCCCACCGGGAAGGACGAGGGCTTGGCAAGAGCGATGCCCAGCAGCGAACCGGCACAGGCAATATGGTACTGCGGAGCGTTCTCGCAGAAATACTTCATGGAATTGATGACGTTGGGGCAGTCCTGAACCTCATCGAAGATGATGAGCGTCTTTTCGGGCAGAATCTTCTGCCCACTTGCCAGCATCAGGTTCTGCAGGATGCGGTCCACGTCCTTGGTCGTCTCAAAAAACTGCCGGTAATCCTCGTTCTCATCGAAGTTAAAATAGGCGGTGTTCTCATAGTACCGCTTTCCAAACTCCCGCAGCACCCATGTCTTTCCCACCTGCCGCACGCCCTTCAAAATCAGGGGCTTGCGGTGCTTGGAGTTTTTCCATCTCAGAAGATCGTTCATAATAAGCCGTTCCACAGGACGCACCTCACATTTTTATAGGAAAATAGCACAACTATATTCACACTTTTATATCATTATATCCCATACATAAGAAAAAAGCAAGTCCATTTGAAGGCGCTATGCCAATTTATCTATTATAAAAAAAGAGTCACCCCGCTTTGGCGGGATGGCTCTCATCATTATTGTCATCTCTATCTGGTTGACTTTCAGCGGCAATCATGGCAGCTTCTATTTTTGGCGTGTTGACCTCCACGAAAAGCCCGATCAGATAATTTGCCAGGACTTCGGGAGGATTTGGATCATGGATCCGATAATTCAACTTCCGGCTTTTCATTGTGGGACCACCTCGGTTCTGCTTAATGAATGGTATGAGGCTGCCTGGAAGATCATGACTATTCGTCACAAAAACAAAAGGCCGGACAAAGCCGGTCATGAAAGAAAGGATTTTCTATTTTTCCGAGATATTCATATTTTTGGGGAAGTGTCAGGGGACTGATATTCAGATTAGCGAAGCAAGCCAAATGCTCTTTGTAGGTGTTGTAGCTGTATTTTGTTTTCAGCACGGCAAGACCGCCGCTCGAAATGAGTCGTAGGTCATCGCAAAGTCTTTCCCTCATGGTTGGTGATAATTTGCTTCTCTGGACAAGCTCAACGGCGTGGCCCAGCGGGTAAAAGTCACCTCTGAGGAAAATTGGACGGGCTCTCATCAGGTAATCAGCCTGCCTGTCAAGATTTACCCAATTCTCCCAAGTGGGCTGCAGGTCATAATATTGGCGAACATAAGCTATATGTCCCGGAAAACATTGAATTTCCTGCCTGCAAACCTCCGCTTCCCATGGCATGATTTTCTTCTTTTTCTCTACCCTCTCGTGGACCTTGTCGTAAAGCTGGACATGTCTCGACGTACAGAAAAAGTAAATGCTGTGGTAAAGCGGCGA
>CANREY010000010.1 GCA_947629755.1 uncultured Oscillospiraceae bacterium
AATTTATCCATGTCCATGTAAATCGCGGGGTCGTTTTCCCAGCCACTATATAACTCCCTGCAAAGCTCCCGCGTCATAACGCTTAAAGATATATCTTCCATAAAAACCTCCCAATAAATATCTGAAAATAACCGGTGAACGGATTTTATCTAAATCTTGAAAGTATAAGCTCCGGCGAAGCTCCCGCGACGACAAGGCCGGTGATATTCGTTATCTCACAGCCACTTTTTGTATATTCCAAGATAAAGCTCTCCTCATTATCGTAAATTATTTCCTTTCCATACCATGGTTTTCGGGATTGGGGCGTCAATTCAAGATAGACCACCTTGTTTTCCGCCTCAAAGGTCAGGATCGTATGGAATTTTCCACGCTCGGTATAATGAAGGAGCCAAATCTTACTCGGTATAGCGTGAGAGGCAAGAATTGTTCTCATCAGCAGTGTCACATCGATGCACGTGCCGATTTTTTCACGCGCGGTATCATCGGGAGCCTGAATTCGGGAGCTTTCACGCAAAGCGCGGTCAAATTCCTTGTCAAATCCCTTTGACATGTCAGGCTTATATTTTTTGCCGTCAAGATAAAAGCCGTATTCATATCCGTTATTGAGCAATTCCTTTTTAAGTAGATCGCATATTTCACTTATTTCCATTTTGATCACCTCGAAGCATATTCACTATCGGTCTTAATATCATATAAATAACATACCCGATCGCCCCGCCGAGGGTGTTGGTGATAATATCGGTTATGTCGGGAGCGCGGGTGCCGTTGATAAGCGGCTGTAGAAGCTCGATGCCCAGGTTTTGCTCCTTTACAGCGGTCAAGCTCTAAAGCCTTTAAAGAAGCGTGTTCAATCCCACAGAGTTGAAAAATGCTTTATGTAAAAACGCCTCATTTCCTCCGACGCAGTTTCCTGATATTCCTTTTTTATGACGTTAGCGACCTCCTTCTGCTCAGCCGGGTCGATTTCCGAATATCTGTGTATGATTATATTTCCCATCTGTTCTTCCTTCAATATCTCATGGTAGACATCTTCCACGACCTCGCACTTGTATACCGGTACATCTATCTCGCTCTCCCAACTGTGACCCTTTCCACAGCTCAATCCGTCTGTACTCTCCAAAAGATAGAGATATCCGCGCCGACCGCTGTAAAGCGTGCGTAACTGGTCCGGGAACCGCTCAAAGTAATGTTGCTTGCCGTCATTGTCGGGACCCATTGTGACAAAATTCTCGTCTCTTCTCCGACAGCAGACCAGGGCATAGCACCTATCCTCGGAAAAATACGCGACCTTTTTGCCCGTGGTATGGGATTTCGCGTTTGCCTTGATAATGTTCAAACCGCCTGTCGGCGTTCCGTGATACAGCATACGGACCCCCTCAAGTATCGTTTTTTTAGAACAAATACCGGGGGCGGCGGTTTTGTCCGTTGCCCCCGGTGATCGTATCGCTTTGGGCGCTCACAGCTCCAGCTTGCCCATGAAATACGGCAGCTGCTTTTGCCACCAGCACCAGTCGTGGTTGACGTCGAAGCCCCAGTAGTCGAACCATGCGGGTATGGCCTTCTGGCGGCAGACGGCATCGAGAGCCCGCGTACCGGCTAAAAGCTCGTCCTCCCATGCCCCTTGGCCCACGCAGAATATGAGCTGGGAATGGCGGTAGAGCTCCATGTACGGGTGGTCAAAGGGCATGTTGGGCAGGAAGTAGACCGGGGAGTTATCATATATGAGGTCGTCCATATAGCCCTGAATGAAGTCGTTGGCGTTATAGGTGCCGCTGAGGGCCACCACGGTGTCAAAGAGATCCGGGCGGCGGAAGAAGAATATGCCGGAGTGGACGGCCCCCATGGAACAGCCGGTGAGCATACCCTTGCCGTGGACGTCGCCAAGCTCACGGGCGCGGGGGTAGAGCTCCAGCGTTATGTACCTGAACCACTTCTCCTGCATCTCTATCCGGTGGCGGGGGCTGTCGTTTTTGGCGGACCAACTCTCCGCGTCTATCCCGTCGGCGCAGACGAGCATTATCCTCCCGTCCTCGATCCACGGGCGCATACACTCCACCATGCCGAAATTCTCAAAGTCCCAGAATCTCCCGTTCTGTGGCGGGAAGGCGAAGCACAGCTTGCCCTTGTCCCCGTAGACCTTGAACTCCATGTCCCGGTCCAGCTCCCGGCTCCACTCTTTAAAATACCTGACGTCCATTGTGTTCTCCTAAGTTCAAATTATTTTTTCTTTGTGGTCACGAATTTGATAAACTCCTTCGCGGCCCTCATGTCGTCGGCGTGGGCGATAAAGGTCTCGTTGCCCATCTGGTCCTCCCATATGGCGGGGAGGCGCTCGTATTTTACTATCTTATCGCCGTACTTCTCAAATATCTCGTCGTTCGTATGTACGTAGCTGTATATATCCCGCCTGTCGGCCGTGACGCAGAAGTGGTCATCATTGCTCTCCGGGAGCCTGCGCTCATCGTAGGCCACCATCTCCGCCCATATTTCATATACGTCCGTGGAGTGGGCGAAATTCATCATATCCGGGGTGTAGCTCCCGGCGGGGCGCATGTTGACCTCCAGCCCCACAAAGTCGCCGACCTTGCCAAGACCCTCCTTGGCGACCTTCAGCTTGAAAAACTCAAGGTGAATAAACCGGCTTCGCGCCCCGAAAGCCTTTGCTGTGGCCCGGCCCAGCTTGCGGAGCTTCTCCGGCATACCGGCCTCCACGTAGTAGGCAAGGTCAAGCTTTTCGTTGACGATGTCCATGATGGAGGGGGGCCAGGCGGTCATGGACTCAAAGAGCGGCTCGCATTTTGAGTTTGTTATGGCGTCGTAGGAGTATATATCGCCGGTGATGAACTCCTCCATCACGTACTGGACGGAGGGGAGATCGTTGAAAAACGCCTCAAAGTCACCGTCGTTTTCAAGCTTATATGTGGCCTCCGCCCCCACGCCGTTGTCGGGCTTAACTATGACGGGGTAGCCCACGAGCTTAATAAACTCCTTGGCGGCCTTCTTTGTGGTTATCTTGTGGCACCTTGCGGTGGGAACTCCGGCCTTTTTATAGTACTCCTTCATACCCCACTTGGACTTAAAGCATGCCACCTCCTCGGTGTTGACGCCGGTGGTCACGTTGAAATCCGTGCGCAGGCGCGCGTCCTGCTCAAGCCAGTACTCGTTATTTGACTCTATCCAGTCGATCTTGCCGTATTTGAAGGCGAAGAAGGCCACGGCCCGGTACATCTGGTCGTAGTCCTCCATGTTGTCCACCCTGTAATACTCCGTCAAAGCTCCCTTGAGCCCGTCAGAGAGGCTGTCGTAGGGGCTGTCGCCGATGCCAAGGACATTTACGCCGTTTTTCCTGAGCCTGTCGCAGAAGCTCCAGTAGATGGGCGGGAATTGAGGGGAAATAAATATAAAGTTCATATATGTCACCTCATGTAAAATCGATGTAATGTAGTGAAATAAATTTCGCCAAGTGGTATTATATCCCCAAAAACAGTATATGTCAACAAATTTAGCCTCAGTTGAAGGTCCCCCGGTTCTTTTCCATCACAAGCTCCACGCTTTGCCTAAGGCAGGCGTTCTCCGGCGAGCGAAGCTCCGGGTCGACGCAGAGCAGCTCCTTCGCCGCTGACTGGGCCGAGCGCAGAACGTCCATGTCGGTGGCGAAGCTTGCTATCTGCATATCAGGAAGTCCGCTCTGCCGGGAGCCGAAGAAGTCTCCGGGGCCGCGAAGCCTCAAGTCCTCCTCGGCTATCTTAAAACCGTCGTTAGTTTTGCAAAAGGCCCGGAGCCTCTCCATGGAGGTCTCCCCTCCCGCCCCCTCAAATAGGACGCAGTAGGACTTGTGGGTCCCCCTTCCCACCCGTCCCCTTAGCTGGTGGAGCTGTGAAAGGCCGAACCTGTCGGCGTTCTCCACCACCATAAGGGCGGCGTTGGGCACGTCCACGCCAACCTCTATGACCGTTGTTGCCACCAGAATATCCACATCTCCCGCGGCGAAGGCGGCCATGGCCTCGTTTTTCTCCTTGGCCTTCAGCTTTCCGTGGACGAGAGCCACCCGAAGATCCGGGAAAACCCTCTCCTGAAGGTGCTTTGCGTACTCCTTAACCGATTTGAGCCCGTCCGGGGTCTCCTCGCTCTCCTCCACCGCCGGGCAGACGATGAACACCTGTCTCCCCTCGCCCACGAGTCGCCGGATAAAGTTATATATCCTCTCCCGCATTTTCTCGCCCACGAGGAAGGTGTCAATGACCTGCCGCCCCGGCGGAAGCTCGTCCATCACCGACACGTCCAGGTCCCCGTAGACTATGAGGGCCAGCGTCCTCGGTATGGGCGTGGCGGACATGACCAGCACGTGGGGCGTGTCGCCCTTATCCGACAGCGCCGCCCGCTGTTGCACGCCGAAGCGGTGCTGTTCGTCGGCGATTATGAGGGCGAGCCTGTCAAACTCCACCTTCTCGGATAAAAGCGCGTGGGTGCCGATAACAAGCTGTGTCTTACCCGTTCTCAGCGCCTCTTGGGCCTCCCGCTTGGCCTTGACCCCCAGCCCTCCCGTGAGAAGGCCCACATCTATATTGAGCGGCGTCAAGAGCTCCGAAAGGGATTTATAGTGCTGTTCCGCCAATATCTCCGTTGGCGCCATGAAGGCCGCCTGAAAGCCCGCTTTAATGACGGCGTACGCCGCCGCCGCTGCCACGGCCGTCTTGCCTGAGCCCACGTCGCCCTGAACGAGCCTTGACATTGGGCTCTCCCCGGCCATGTCGGCGAGAATATCATCGACCGCCCGCTTTTGCGCCCCGGTGAGCTCGTAGGGCAGCGCCCGGTAAAATTCTCCCATGTCTATATTCTTTATGACATACGGACTTTTCTCAAGCTGTCTCGTCCGCATGAAGCTGAGCGTACAGCTCAAAATGAAAAGCTCCTCGAAAATGAGCCTCCTGCGCGCAAGCTCAAGGCTCTCGATGTCACGCGGAAAGTGCACGTTCTCATAGGAAAAGCGGGTCTGGGCCAGCTTATATTTTTCACGTATCCCCAGCGGCAGTCTCTCCGGGAGCTCGTCGCCGCACAGGGCCAGCCCCTCTCTCGCGGCGTTTTGCCGCGTCTTCTGGGAAAGGCCGGAGGTCAGCCGGTAGATCGGCACTATCCGCCTTGTGACGCCGGGGGCGTTCGTCTCCTTTTCAAATACCGGGTTCGTCATCTCCGGCGCGCCGATGCGCCCGCCAACCCGGCCGAAGAATATGTAGCTCTCCCCCGGTATGAGGGCGTTTTTCACATAGGGCTGGTTAAAAAATGTGACCGTCATTCTCCCCGCCGCGTCCACCACGGCGACCTTGGTAATATCGAGCCCCTTTCGCACTCTTGAGAGCCTCGCCGGGGCGGCCACCGTGGCGCTGACACAGCACATATCGCCGAATATGAGCTCCGATATGCTCTTTACCTCCCGCCGGTCCTCGTATGTCCGGGGAAAGTCCATAACGAGATCTCTCAGCGTCTCCACGCCGAGCCTTGCGTAGGCCTTCGCCCTCTCCGCGCCCACTCCCTTTATGAATTGCACGCTCGTATCAAGCACGCCCACTTCTCTCGCCCCCTTTTTGTCCATTGTAGCACACTTTTTTGAAAATTGAAAGTAAAAACAGGACCTCCCTTTTTGGGAGGCCCTGATGCGCATGGAAAGTTTATTATTTCTTGATGAGATCCATAAAGCGCGCGACCATGACGGCCATCTCAGCGCGTGTGGCGTTGGCCTCAGGCTTGCACAGCCCCGCGCCGTTGCCCTGAATGATACCGGCCTCAATGGCCCATGTCATGGCGTCAGTGGCCCAGGCGGCTATCTCGCCGCTGTCGGTGAAGGCGGCGGCGGTGCCCTTTGCGGTCACGTCAATTCCGGTGTCCTTGGCGTAGTTATAGAGCGCCACGGCGATCTCCTGGCGGGTGATGTCCGCCATGGGCTTAAAGGCGCTCTCGCCGGAGCCGTACATATAGCCCTTCTGGCTTATCCAGTCCACAGCGTCAATGTACCACTTGCCGTTCACGCGGTCGGTGTCGGTGTACTTCGACTGGGCGGAGGCCTTGGGCGTCCCGGCCAGTCGGTGGAGCACCGTGGCCATCTGGGCGCGGTTGAAGGTCCCCTCAGGACCAAACTCGGCGGCGGTTACGCCGTTTACGTACTTGGCCTTGCAGATCTTCACCACATCGTCATAGTACCAGCTGCCGCTCATTACGTCGCGGAAGTTCTGGCCCTGAGCGCCGGGGAGCCTTGCTCCGGCCTTGACGGGAGCCTTGCCTGTGAGCTCAAGACAGCCGTTCATGGAGATGGTGCCGTCGGCGTTGCGGCTGATGCCGGAGATGATGGCGGCGTCGGTGTCGACGCTCTTGAACCAGTCGGCGGAGACGGCGGCCCCGGAGGTGTGGTTTGTGAAGTAGTTGGTGTTCTTAAGGTAGTCGCTCCTGTCCTGAGTGCCCTTGGGGGCAATGCTGTCGTTGCCGCCAAGGTAGGAGATGAAGCCGGTGACCTTGTAGGCGGAGTTGGCGGCCTCGGAGTAGAGCGCCAGATTGCCCTTGCCGTTATTGTAGCCGGTGCAGTTCACAACGCTCAGGTTGGGGTTTGAGTTGCAGGTGAAGCCGTTTCCGGTGTTGGCGAAGGCCAGAGAGTTCTCGATGACGTGATTTACGGCGTAGCTGTTGCCGCCGAGCTTAAATCCGTTGCCGTTACCGGCCTTGACCTCCTTGCCGTCAACGATGTCGATGCCGTTCTTGAAGGCGATGGAGTTGCGGATAGTCACTGTGCCATTGGCTGTGCCGCGGGCGAACAGATCCCAACCGTCGTCGGCGTTGTAGGCGGCGATGCACCCGTCAAACACGTTGCCGTCGCCGTTTGTCAGCTTCGCCTCAAAGCCGTCCGCGTCCTCATAGCCGGAGTCGGCGTTGAGCCACGCCGAGCAATTGAGCACCAAATTGTCGCTGGGCCAGTCGATGAAGTCGTCGCTGGACCAGGTGCGGCTTATGGAGATACCGGACTGCATGTTGTCGTGGGCGTTGACACGCTCTATGACGTTGTTCTTGCCGCCGATGTGCAGGCCCTTGCCGTTGGCGAATATGGTATCGAAGCCGTAGAGATGCCAGTAGCTGGCGCTGAGCGTAAGGCCGCTGCCCTTCTCGCCCCAGTCGAGGACCGGGCGTGTGGTGGCGTAGGGATCCGCCTTGAGGGTTATGGGCTTGTCGGCTGTGCCGTCAACGCCCCGCTGGATAGTGACGCCGCTATTAAGCTTATACGTTCCGGCAAGGAGTATGATGGTGGTGCCGGGGGCGGGGCTCTTTACGGCCTCGGCCAGAGTTGTGGGATCAGCCCTCGTTCCGGCGGCGTCCGCCTTGCCGTTGGGGCCTACATATATCTCCGTCCTGCTGTCAGCCCCATAGCTTACAGAAGCCGTGACCGTCTTTGCCTCATAGCTTGAAAGCTTCGCTCCGTCAGCCGTCACCGCGTCCTTATCCGGGGTTATAACGGCGGTGAAGCTGTTCTCGCCGGCGGCGAGTGTCACTGGTATGAGGTTCCTCTCCCCTGCCTTCACAACGCCCTTATAGAGCTCCGTTCCGGCCTTGTCGGTGACGACGGCCTTTCCGTCCACATTGACGCGCACGTCAAGCTCTGTCTTTTGCGCGCTTGTGGCGGTGGGATTGCGGAAATCCGCGGAGAGCTCGGCCGTCTTGCCGCCCTCGCCAGCGCCGGGCTTGGAGCCGGTGGAGGTGGCGGCGGAGGTGGTGAGCTTGATGTCAGTGAAGGTTATATCCGCATTGCGGGCGGCGAACATGCCCACGTAGACGTAGGGGTCGACATAGCTCAATGCGTCGGGATCGAGATAGTCGTTTGTGCGCAGGACCCCGTTGTGGTCGAGGTAGCTTATGTGATAGCCTGCGTCGTCCTTTTCAATTGTGAGTGTGAAGTCCACAAGCCCCAGCGTCTTGCCGGGGACGGCGGACTCGTTGTCGCAGTTGCCCACCAGGTTGCGAATATCGGAACCGAAGCCCGTGATGTCGAGGGTCCTCCATGTGCCCGTGTAGGTGGAGGGGGCGGTGGCGGTGGTCACGTTCTCCGTAACGCCGGAGCGCTGGAGGGAGCCCACGCCCAGCCTCATCTGGACCTTCTGGCCGTTATACGTATCGCTGAAGCCCGTGACGCCGGCCATAAGGGAGTTTGACCACACGGGTGCGGTGTCGCCGTTGACGCCCACCTTGTCCATTACGATAAGGCCGAAGCCGTCCTGGCCGTTTGAATAGTGCCATGTGTTCACATGGGCCGTGGCTGTGAGCTTGAAGTTGGTGGTGCTGGGGTCTATGGCCGTGTAGTAGAAGGCAAGGCCGTCCTGAGCGGAGGGCTGTACCTTACCGGAGCCGTTTATGGAGTAGACACGCACGTCCCCGTTGTCCTTCTCCTCATAGCCGTTGTTTTTAAGGCTGGTGCTCTGGCCGAAGGTGGAGAACACCCATGCGATCTCCGCCGTCTCGGAGACGGTGGTCTTCATGGGCTCGCAGGCCTTGCCCGTCTCGTTTGCGCGGACAGCGGCCACGGACACGTCGTACTCCTTGCCGACGGTCAGACCTGAGACTACGGCCCTCGTGGTGTTGCCGCCGTCAACGGTGACCGACTTGTCCCCGGCCTTGACGATGTAGCCGGTGGCCTCCTTCACGGAGTTCCACTCCACGGTGATGCCGCCCTTGCCGTCGTTGACGGCGTACTTCATCACGGGAACGCCGAGAGGATAGGTGAAGGACACTGCCACGGTCTTAGAGCCGTTATGTACGGAGTCCTCGTCCTCGCGGGAGGCGGAGACGGAGAACACATAGTCCCCGGTCTCCTCCGGCTCAAAGCTGAGCACGTGTGTGTCTGTCTCCTTTAAGGAGCTGAGGCTCTTGAGCTGCCAGCCGTCCCCGTCGCGCATGACGACGGTGATCTGGTCCGCTCCGTCATAGCCCACCACACCGTGGACCGTGACGTTGAGCTTGCCGGGGTCCTCGCTGTCGACGGACACGCCCTCGATGTAGGGATTTACAAGTCCCGCCCACATGGCGCGGGGCTCCTTCGGCCCGCCGGCCTCGGTGACCTCTACCTTGAAGATGTAGTTGCCGCCGTTGGTGCTTCCGAGGAAGTATGTACCGGCCTCGGTGAGCTCCAAGGTGTCAAGGAAGGGCTGGTTGGAGGCGTGCTCCCCCTCGGTGGAGACTACCGCCTTCCCGTCGGTATCAAATATGGCCATCTGTCGATCGCTGTCTCCGTTCTTTGCCCACCATATCTTCACCTTGGCCTCCCCAGAGGTGGTGAACTTTATGGCGTTCTTCTCATCTGAGCCCGCCCCGCCGAAGTTTATGCGCTGGGAGGAGGTGTAGCCGTCGTCCCATGTCTTTGTGCTGCTGTCCACCTTTGAGTTTTTGCTCCAAAGGACGGTGAAGTAGCTGTCGTATGCCGTGGTGTCGCCGTCGGCCTTGGCTCCCTTGTCAAAGGCGTCCATGGTGTTCGCCTCAAGGGTGCTGACCTTGTCGCCTCCGGCCTCCTCGACCTCTATCTTGAAGATGTAGTTGCCGCCGTTGGTGCTTCCGAGGTAGTATGTACCGGCGTCCGCTATCTCAAGCGTGTCAAGGAAGGGTTGGTTGGAGGCGTGCTCCCCCTCGGTGGAGACTACCGCCTTCCCGTCGGTATCAAAAACAGCCATCTGGCGGTCGCTGTCGCCGTTCTTTGCCCACCAGATCTTGACCTTGGCAGCGCCTGAGGTGGTGAACTTCACGGAGTTTTTCTCCGCGCTTCCGGCCCCGCCGAAGTTTATGCGCTGGGAGGAGGTATAGCCGTCGTCCCAAGACTTTGTGCTGCTGTCCACCTTGGCGTTTTTGCTCCAGAGAATGGTAAAGTAGCTGTCATAGGCCGTGGAATCCCCGTCGGCCTTCGCGCCCTTGTCGAACGCTTCAAGTGTATTCGCTTCGAGAGTGTGCACGTTAGCGCCGCTGGGGTTGGGGGCGATGAGAATGTCATCGGCCAGAGCCGTGACGGCGGCCGTGCTGAGGACCATGGCGACCACGAGCACAAACGTCAGGGCCCTCTTTGCAAGGTGTTTCATTGCGTGTTCCCTCCTTAAAATTATTCAACGTTCGCTATCCCCCTTCCGGGGGACAAAAAAGGCACCGCCTTTTTTGAACTACCTATATAATATCTCTTTTTGCTGGAAAAAATCAATACTTTGTCCATAATTTTACGAAAAAATATCCACATACTTAGTTATAATACACAAAATAGATTTTTTCTTGCGAAACAGGGCTAAAAATGCTAAAATATAAAATTAATGCAAACCTTGAAAAGATTTTCGGAGGAAAACATGCTTGACATAATCCCGGACGCCCTTTTGGACACTCTGAAACTTCTCCCTTTTCTCTATATAACATACCTCGTCTTGGAGTATATCGAGCAGAAGGCCGAGGCAGGCTCATTAAAGCTCGTCCGCCAGTCCGGGGCATGGGGTCCCTTCGTGGGCTCGGCCCTTGGCCTCATACCCCAGTGCGGCTTTTCCGCCTCCGCCTCAAATCTCTTTGCCCAGCGGCTCATATCCTCCGGCACTCTGGTGGCGGTTTTTCTCTCCACCTCCGACGAGATGCTCCCCATAATGATAACCAGCGCCGCCCCGGCGGGCACCATACTCAAGCTCCTTGCCGCCAAGGTCATCTGCGGTATCGCGGCGGGGCTCGCGGCGGACAGGATATTCAGGCTCTGCCGCCACGACGGGGAGAAGATCGACCTTCACGAGCTCTGCCGGGAGGAGAACTGTGGCTGTGAGGAGCACGGCATATTCTTCTCCGCCCTTCTCCACACCGTCCAGATAGCCGGCTTCGTCCTTGCGATAAATATCGTCATGGGTCTTGCCATACATTTTATCGGCGAGGAAAATCTGGCCGGCCTCATACTCAATAAGCCCGTCATCGGCCCGGTCATCTCCGCCCTTGTGGGCCTCATTCCCAACTGCGCGGCCAGCATAATAATAACAAAGCTCTATCTTGGCGGGGCCATAACCGCGGGAAGTATGCTCTCAGGTCTCCTTTCCGCCTCCGGTCTTGGACTCTTGGTCCTCTTTCGCGTAAACCGCAGGGCCATGAGGGACAACGTAAAGATCCTCCTCTATACCCTCATATGCTCCGTGGTACTTGGCATACTGCTGGACCTTGCGGGCATGACCTTCTGAGATATGGAAATCAAGCTCTCCGACCACTTCACCTACGGCCGACTTCTTAGGTTCGTCTGGCCCAGCGTCTCCATGATGATATTCACCTCGATCTACATCGTGGTGGACGGCTTTTTTGTCTCCAACTTCGTGGGCAAGGAGGCACTGGCGGGCGTCAATTTCATCTACCCCTTCCTCCAGATAATCGGTTGCCTTGGCTTTCTCGTGGGCTCCGGCGGCGGGGCCATCGTGGCCATAACTCTCGGTGAGGGGAAGGACAAAAAGGCAAACGAGATCTTCTCCCTTTTCGTCTACTCCTCCCTGGCTCTGGGCGTTATCCTCACCGTTATCGGCTTCGCTCTTTTAAAGCCCGTGGCCGTGTTGATGGGGGCCGAGGGCGAAATGCTCCACGACGCCCTTACCTACGGTAAGTGGTTTCTCTTTTCCATGCCCATGTTCATATTGGAGCACGAGTTTGAGTCCTTCAACTCAACGGCGGAAAAGCCCAAGCTTGGGCTCATTTTCACCTTCTCCGCCGGCATGACCAACATCGTCCTCGACGCCGTTTTGGTGGGTGTCCTCGGCCTTGGCATCGACGGCGCGGCTGCGGCCACGGCCTTTTGCCAGATAGTGGGCGGCCTCGCTCCCCTTATCTACTACTCCCGGCCCAACAGCTCCCTTCTCCGCCTTGGCCGGGCCCGGTGGGACGGCCGGGCGGTCATACGTTGCTTTACAAACGGCTCCAGCGAGCTTATGAGCAACATCTCCATGTCCCTGGTGGGCATACTCTACAATCTCCGGCTCCTCAGGCTGGCCGGCGAGGACGGAGTTGCGGCCTACGGGGCCGTCATGTACGTCAACATGGTCTTTATCGCCGTTTTCATCGGCTACTCCATCGGCGCCTCCCCTCTTATCGGCTACCACTACGGCGCCGGGGACAAGGCAGAGCTCCGCTCCCTTCTCAAAAAGAGCCTCGTCATTCTCGGTATCACCCAGATCACCATGTTTATTCTCGGCGAGACGATGGCGGAGGGCGTGGCCCGGATATTTGTGGGCTACGACGAAAGTCTCGTCGACATGACCCGCCACGGCTTTAAGCTGTACAGCACCATGTTCCTCTTTTCCGGTTACGCCATCTTCGGCTCCGCGTTTTTTACGGCCTTAGGCGACGGCCTCACCTCTGCCCTTATCTCCGGCCTTCGGACCATGGTGTTTGAGGCTTTATCGGTACTGCTCCTGCCCCTCGCCTTCGGCCTTGACGGCATCTGGCTGTCAGCGCCGCTGGCAGAGCTTCTTTCCGTTATGCTCTCGGCGGCCTTTTTGATAGGAAAACGGAAAAAATACGGTTATTTTTAACGGAGGTCCACTATGTCCACACTTTTAAAGGGCGCGCCTGTGGCGGCGGCCATCAACGAAAAAACAAAGGCCCGCGTCGCACATCTTCGCGCCCGCGGCGTTATCCCCACCCTTGCCCTTGTGCGTGTGGGCGAGAACGACGCGGACATTTACTACGAAAAGGGCGCTATGAAGCGTTGCGCGGCCCTTGAGATCGAGACTAAACCCGTCACCCTGCCTGTGGACGTGACCGAGGCGGAGCTTTTATCAAAAATAGACGAGCTCAACCGCGACAGCGCTGTCCACGGCGTGCTCATCTTCCGACCCCTGCCCCGCCACATATCCGACGACGCTGTCCGCGCCGCCCTGAGCCCCGACAAGGACGTGGACGGCATTACCGACGGCTCCCTTGCCGGGGTATTCACCGGGAGCGGCCGGGGCTTTTGTCCCTGCACGGCCCAAAGCTGCGCGGAAATACTGGACTTTTACGGCGTGGACTGCTCCGGAAAGCGCGCCGCCGTGCTGGGCCGGAGCCTCGTTATCGGAAAGCCCGTCTCCCAGCTCCTTCTGGCCCGCAACGCCACCGTCACCGTCTGCCACACCAAGACCCGCGACCTTCCCTCCGAGACGAAACGAGCCGACATCATCGTGGCCGCCGTTGGCCATTTAAGGGCCCTGACCGCCGATATGGTCTCGCCAAATCAGGTCATAATCGACGTTGGCATCAACACGGACGAGAGCGGAAAAATGGTTGGCGACGCGGATTTTCCCGCCACAGAGCCCATCGTCTCCGCTATCACCCCCGTCCCCGGAGGCGTGGGCTCCGTCACCACCTCCCTACTCGCCGCCCACACCGTGGAGGCGGCGGAAAGGCAGAATAATATTATGTAAACAGATAAGTTAACATAATAAAATAGCCCGCTTTGTTGATGTTATGTCAACCAAACGGGTTATAATTTTATGTAAACTATATTTTATGTCAACTTATAAGTTATGTTAACCTATATATTATGTTAACTAATCCTTACTCTATCCTGTATTTCTTGATTCCCTCCCGGAATATGTCCCCTCCGTGGCAGTCTATGCCCACGATGAGGGGCATTTTTGTGACCTGAAGGCGCTTTACAGACTCGCACCCCAGCTCCGGGAAGGCTATCTCCTCCATGGAGGTTATGGACTTGGCGATAAGCGCCCCGGCCCCGCCCACGGCGCACAGATATACGGCCCCGTTTTTCACGATGGACGCTTTCACCGCGTCGGACCTGAGCCCCTTCCCTATCATTCCCGCCAGCCCCAGCTCCAATAGCCTCGGCGTAAAGCCGTCCATGCGGCTTGATGTGGTGGGCCCGCAGGCCCCCGTGGGCATACCGTCGTGTCCCGGCGTGGGCCCGGCGTAGTATATGACCGCCCCGTCAATGTCGAAGGGCGTGGGCTCCCCCGCGTCCAACAGCCGGAATATGGCCATGTGGGCTTGGTCCCGGCTTGTGTATATCGTCCCGCTCAGAAGCACCCTGTCCCCGGCGGACATCTCCGGGGCGTACCTTTTAAGCTCCGAGGCGCTTAACTCAAAGGTCCTCTGCATTCTGTGTCTCCTCCGCGCCGCCGAGCCTCTCGCCCACCTTGCTCAGCTCCTCACCGGCCGTCCTGAGCGTCTCCTGCAAAGTCGCAAGCTTTATGTTCACCGCCCCCAGCTCGTGGGCGGCTTGGGATACATTAATATTAATGTCCCCACATACGCCCTCGTAGCCTGAGATAACGTCCTCCAATATCCCTTTCGCGTCCTCCAGTGCCCGCGCCGCCACGGACCGTGCCTCCTCGGCGGCCCTTTTGTCCTCGGCCCGCTCAAGCCGCTCCTCCAGCGCCTCTATCCTGCCCTGGAGCTTCTGATTTTCCCGCAGAAGGTCGTTGCGCTCCCCTGCCAGCTTCTCTATATAGTCGATGACGTCATGCCTGTTGAACCCGCCGAACACCCGGCCCTTGAAGTTTCCCTTCTCCTGTTCCACAGCAAAAATCACCGTCCTCTCCCCTATTTTTCTATCATATTATCACATTCGTCAAAATAAAACAACCTCAACGGTTCCCCTTTACGCAAAAAAATTTGCTTTCCCCCCATTTTTCCTCCCTCAAAAAAATATCAATTTTTTTCTAATTTCCTGTTGACAAAAAACTGTATTACGCATATAATACGGTTAACGGTACCGTATTATCCGACTAATACAGTCACTTGGATCGAAAGGAGGCGTGGCCGTGATAAGTCTCGCGGATTTCCCGTCCGACGGCGACGGACCAATTTATTTAAGGATAGTCCGCTTCATTCGCGCCGGCGTGGCGGCGGGCTCAATTGCCGACGGCGACGAGATGCCCTCCCGGCGCGTGGTATCCGCCACGCTGGGCGTAAATCCCAACACGGTCCAAAAGGCGTATAAGCTCCTTGAGGACGAGGGCCTCATGGTCTCCCGCCCCGGAGCCAAGAGTTGCGCCGTGGTCACGCCGGAGACCGTGGAGGCCGCAAGGGCCCGACTGAGAGCCGAGGAGATCGGGCGGGTCGTCTCGGCTCTCCGGGCCAGCGGAATGGAAAAATCCGAGGCGATGGAGCTCATATCCCGCCTCTGGGACGAGTACGAGGTTGGAGGTGACACCGAATGAAAAGAAAGCTGTCTATCCCCGCTTTGTGGGTCAGCATGACCTTCTGGGGCGCTCTTTGTATAATTATCCTCATGGCCGCGTCGGAGCTTGTGGGCTTCGCCGTCGCCATACCGAAGCTTATACCGGAGGACCGGACTTATTACATGGTCCTCTACTCCGACGCCGTGGAAAATCTTGGCGTCAAGTATTTCTACCGCGCCGCCTTGGCCCTTTTGTTCTTCTGGATATTCTTCTCCTGCCGCGCCAGAGCCGCGACGGTCTCCAGGCTGTCCGTGTCGGAGGGATCCATAACATTGTGGCACGCCGCCGTCATAGCCGGCTGGTTCCTCGCCCTTTTCGCCGCCCAGCTTGGCGTTATCTATGTCTCCTACGGCTGGTTCCACAAGACCGTAGACCCCTCCGCCGTCAGCGGTCAGTCGCTGATGATAGCCTTTTACGAGAGCCCCACTCTCCACTGGCTCATACCTCTTGCCGACTGGCCCCTCCTGCTTGCGGACGCGGCCCTCTACATGTCCCTTATCCTTTCCATGGCCGTGGACAGCCACCTCCTCCGCCACGGCGGGCGTGTACCGATGGTCTCCGGTATCCTTGCGGCGGTCCTTGAGGTATTTTTCGGCTCAATAAACGAAAAATATCTCTGGCTCATCATAGCGGGAGCCCTCATACTTGCCGCCATACAGGTCATTCGCCTCGTCAAAAGCTGTAAAGAGGAGGCGATCTCTTGAAAAAGCCCGACTTATCAAGGCTCGCCCCCATCGGTGCGCAGCCGGAAAAGCAGGTCTTGACGATCTTAGTCGCGCTGTTTGTCTCCATAATATGGAGCCTTCGTATCCCGGTGGCCGTTGCAAGGGAGTATTACCGCTACGTGGAGCTTCTCAATATGGGCAGCACGGCCGTGATGGAGGAATATCCGGCCCTGTCCTCCGACGGGCTCTACGGATTTTACATCTCCGCCGGACTTATGGTATTAATGGCCGTGTGGAATTACGTCTTCCACCTCATTGGCTCGCGTGCCGACTATTTCATGCGCCGCCTATCGTCAAAATGGGAGCTCCACCGCCGGTGCCTCACTCTCCCAGCCATCGGTTTCGCCCTCTCCATTATCTTATCTGCCCTTATTGGCCTTGCCTATAAGGCCATATACACAAGCTTATTTGATAAATTGCGTCTTATTTAAGGAGGCGGAAACAATGCTTGAGCTTCACGACATTTCTAAACATTACGGCTTCACGCGTGCCCTCGACAAGGTGTCCCTCTCTGTTGGCCCCGGAGAGCTGGTGGGCCTTTTCGGCGAAAACGGCGCGGGCAAGACTACGCTTATGAAGTCCATTCTCGGTCTCACCGCCCATTCCGGCGATGTGACGCTTGACGGCGAGAGCGTGACGAGGAAAAACATCGAGCGCTTTTCCTTCGCCACCAGCCAGCACTCCTTCTTCCCCACCCTCACCGCCGAGAGCCACCGGGACTTTTACGCAAGCCACTTCAAAGGCTTTCGCGATAAGCGCTACCGGGCCCTCATGGACTTTTTCGAGCTTCCGAAGCTGCGGGCCCTCAGCCGCCTCTCCACCGGACAGCAAAATCAGTTTGAGGTTATTTTAGCCCTCAGCCAAGGGGCGGACTACATTCTCATGGACGAGCCCTTCGCGGGAAACGACATATTCAACCGGGAGGACTTCTACAAGGTACTGCTGGGCATTTTGGAGCCCAATGAGACGGTCATTCTCTCCACCCACCTTATAGAGGAGGTGGAAAATTTCGTCACCCGCGCCGTGCTCATAAAAAAGGGCAGGCTCGTGGGCGACAAACAGACGAGCGACCTTGAGGACAGCGGCACGACGCTCATGAGCTTCGTGAAGGAGACCTACGGCTACGAGCCCGACCGCGTGGGCCGGGCGCTCCATAAGCTAACAGGCGAGGAGGGGGAAAAATGAAGCGCTTTTTTGTATTTATACTTATCCTTGCCCTCTCCGCCGCCACCGTGGCGGGCTCAGCCTTTACCCTATTTGACGCACAGGACGACGTGGAGATACGGGAGGAATACGTCGGCGACCGCGCCGCGGCCAACGGCCTCACAGTCGACTGCTCCTTTTTTCTCACCTCCGTGGACCGCGGGTGGAACACCGCCGTCACCGTAGCCGACGGCCGGCTTGAGCCGCGTTCCGTCTTCGGATTTTCAACGAATTACAACTACGACGACTTCTTCCGCAACTATTCGGAGCTTGAGCTTTGGAGCGTCGACTATATAGCTCAGAACGTCACAAGCGAGGCCGACATACGCGTATGGGCCTCGGCCCGGTACGGCCTCACAAAGCACGCCATGGACGTGGCCGGCAGGACAAATCCCGGCGAGACCCGCGCCGAAGTCGTCAATCTATCCGACTATTACGGCATCTGGCCTTGGGTCATCTCAGGCCACCGCGGCTATTGGTCCGCTAATTTGTCAGATGGAGACTGTAAAAAATTATCGGGCATCTTCACCTTCCACACGCCCAAGGACGCCATGGCCGAGGTCGTCGTCACTAAGGACAGCTCCGGCAAGATCGCCAGCGTGGCCTCTCACCCAACCGGCAGCTGGCACGAGCCCGTAACCGTCGCCCCGGACTACGACGCCGCCCCCGGCGACCAGAGCTTTATTGCCGTCGGCGCGTCGGCCATCAACGATGACGGCGCCTATCTCTACCCCGCCGTCATTGACTGTGACACCGGCGAAAATCTCCTTGAGTACCGCGACGGCCCCGGCATCTACTTCATTCCCTCCTACCAGAGCAGCGGAATGTACAATCAGCGCGGCGACCTCATAATAGACGGCGCCCGCCTTATCTACAAGACAGACGAGCGCCCCCTCTACCTCAGATTTTCCTCCGATGAAAAGACCCTCCAATTTTACTCCGTCAAGGACGGCACGGCTTTCGTCACCGTCCTCGACCCCGCCACCGGCAAGGAGCTTTACAGATCGGAGCTCATGAAGTCCGACGGCAGTGAGGTTGGCTTCTGCCTTGCCAAGGAGGATATGTTCCTCATCATGGACAGCGCCGGCAATCTTGCCCTGCTCCGCGAGGAAAACAGCGTCGCCAAGCCCGTATTCAAAACGCGCCTTGACCTTGAGACCGAGTACCCTGAGCTTATAAGCCTTGGAAATCTGCTCAGCAAGCCCGGCGACACCTTCGACTTCGCCTTTGACGGCCAGCGCCTTGCCATCTGCGAGGGCCTCAACATGTACGTCCTGACGGCTGACGAGACCGGCCTTACCTATTATGCCCAGTATAATTACAGCCCCGTCTGGAACGGCCTCACCGGAAACAACTACTACGGCTCCGCCCAGACAGCCTACCCCTATGTCCGTCCCCCAATGACCGTGAGCTTCGATTAAAAAGCTCAATCAAAGATAAACTCACATAAAAAAGCCTCCGGAAGCTTACGTATCCCGGAGGCTTTCTTATTATTTTTGAAGCAATATGAGCTCGATTCCCTCATCTTTTCCAAGATTTCGGCTGTACTGCTTCTGAGACGAGTTATTCCAATGCTCGTGAACGCCCAGATTTGTAACTGTATGCCCCCGGCTGTCGGTGTAGACGGTGCCTGAGGGGGCGGCGGAGACGAGACCGGCCTCGTGGAGGTAGTTTTCTACCGTGGGATCGCCGCGTAGCGCTCCGTTATTTTCTGTGACTGTCGGTTCGTTCATCAGGAAATCCGCACCCACACTGTCAATGGCCACCGGGTCCTGAGAGACAAACACGCTGGAGGTGTAATCCCCGTTAAAGGGCGCCTGCTGCCATCTGGAGTTGTTTCCGGTGATAGAGGCCCCCTCGCTGGGGGCGCAAATCAAGGCGTCCAGCATATACAGTACTGTTTTACCGCCAAGGTCAGCGTTTGCCATAAGGTCCACAAGAGGGCTGTAAATACCCATCTCGTTTCGGGTGAGCCATTGATGAAGGTTTGCGCCCTCCGGCGGGCGCATGACGTTGCCGTTGATGAAGGAACCAAAGTGGTTTTTGCCGCACAGCGTGATCCCGTAGCTGTGGCCCTTGAGGTTGGCAAGGTTTATGAGATACGTAGCCTCGGTGACACAGGTGGGCAGATAGTTGACCGCGCCACTGAAGGAGTGGGACCAGATGATTGGCGCGCTCTCGTCCGCCACGCCGGTGTCCCTGTCCACGAAGCGGACGCCCTTCAGCTCTCCCGCCGTACACAGCTTCACCATGTAGTCCGGGAACAGCCGTGACACGTCGTAGACGGTGATATCCTCCGGCGCGACGCCGGCCTCCTTTACCAGCGACACAAGCAGGGCCTTTAAGAGTACCGGGTTTGTGTAGCTCATCTTCGTCTCGCCGGAGGTATCGTCGTCGTAGACGGCGGAGCCGTTGATGTTGGCCTTGATTGCTACCTTCTCCCCCGCCTGATACCCCTTACCGCCGTTGCGGTAAGAAAACAGCGCGCTCCAGCCGTCACGGGCGTTCTCTTTACCGCCAAGAGCGGCAATGGAGTCGTTGACCATGTTCAAAATGGCGCTCTCGTAAAAGTGGTCAAGCTCCCACCAGTAGCCGCTCCCGTCCCAGTCCACGCTGTCCGGGTCATAAGCCCAGACCACCCGCCCCGGCATGGCGCCGATGCCCGTGCCGTAGGGGTCGTGCTGGGGATAGATACCATCGTAGGCCAATGTGTCCGCCTCCTTTGGCATTGTTGGCGGCGTTTCGCTCTTCTTAGTCTCTGTGGGCTCTTTTGGAGGCTCCGAAAGGTTGCAGGAGCCCAGAAGGACCGTCAACGCCGATAGGAGCAAAAATATCCTACGTGTCATCTTATGTCATATCACCCAAGATACTCACGGAAGAAGTCCGTAAGCTTATCGAAAGGAATCGCACCCTTCCCGCCGCCGTCATATAGGTCAGTGTGGACGGCGTCCGGAATGATCATGAGCTCCTTGTTATCGGAATAGGGGTTGTCCCGCACCATATCGGCGTAGGCGTCCCGGCTGAAATAGCAGGAATGGGCCTTTTCGCCGTGGACGATGAGCACGGCGGAGCGAATCTCGTTGGAGTATTGGAGAATCGGCTGGTTTAAAAAGCTCATGCACCCGGTGACGTTCCACCCTCCGTTGGAGTTGAGACTGCGTGGGTGGTAGCCGCGAGAGGTCTTATAATAATCGTAGTAATCCTTCACGAAAAACGGCGCGTCCTCCGGCAGCGGGTCCACCACTCCCCCGCCCAGAGCGTAGGAGCCGGACTTGAGATCCGCGATACGCTGGGCGTTCAATGATTTTTTCTTTTCGTATCGGGCATCGGCGCTGTCCTCCGCGTCAAAATACCCCTTGGCGTTGACACGAGCCATGTCGTACATGGTCATTGCCGCCGTGGCCTTCAGTCTGGTGTCCAAGGCCGCCGTATTCAGCGCCATGCCGCCCCAGCCACAGATGCCGATTATGCCGATCTTTTCCGGGTCCACATTGTCCTGCACGGAGAGGAAGTCCACCGCCGCCATAAAGTCCTCGGTGTTGATGTCCGGGGAGGCCATGAACCTCGGCGTACCGCCGCTCTCACCGGTAAAGGAGGGGTCAAAGGCCAAGGTCAAAAATCCACGCTCCGCCATCGTCTGGGCATACAGTCCCGCCGCCTGCTCCTTCACCGCTCCGAAGGGCCCGCACACCGCGATAGCGGCAAGCTTCCCGCTTGCGCCCTTGGGCGTGTACATATCCGCCGCCAGAGTGATGCCGTAGCGGTTCATAAATGTCACCTTCCGGTGATCCACCATGTCACTTTTGGGAAAGGTCTTGTCCCATGTATCCTGTAAAGTCAGCGTATCCATTTTCACCGCTCCTTTTTATATATATTATAAATATTATAATATATTGACTGCCATCTCGCTAATTGTTATAATTTATATCGTATTATTCTTTTTGGGAATATAGCCGAGGTGTGACTATGGAAATAAGGACCCTTCGCTACTTTCTGGCCGTTGCGCGGGAGGAAAACATGACCCGCGCCGCCGAATACCTGCACGTCACCCAGCCGACGCTGTCCAAACAGATTCAGTCGCTGGAGGACGAGCTTGGAAAAAAGCTCTTTATCCGCCACAGCTTCCGTATAGAGCTCACCGAGGAGGGAATGCTGCTCCGAAAGCGTGCAGAGGACCTTGTCTCCATGGCCGATAAGATCGCCGGGGAATTTTCCGCCCTCGACGATATAACGGGAGGCGACGTGTACTTCGGCCTTGCGGAGTCCTACCAGATACGTTTTCTCGCCCGTGAGATACGCCGCTTCAAGGAGGTCTGCCCCGGTCTGCGCTACCACATCACCAGCGGCGACACGGAGCAGGTGACGGAGAAGCTGGACCGGGGCTTGCTGGACTTTGCCGTGCTGGCCGAGGAGCCGGATACGGCCAAATACAATTTCCTGAGTTTCCCCGACGCGGACGTATGGGGACTTATCGTGCCGTCAAATCACCCCCTCGCCGGAAAGCCCGCGATAACCGCCGATGACCTTGCGGGATTGCCCCTCTTTTGCTCCGAGCAGGGCTGGAAAAAAGATATTCCCCGCTGGTGCGGGGAAAAGATGGATAAGCTCAGGCTTGAGGGCTCCTTTCGTCTATCCTACAACGCCTCCCTCTTTGTAAAGGAAGGCCTTGGCTTCCTGCTCACCCTCGACAGGCTCATCGACACAAGCGAAAGAAGCGGCCTTACGTTCCGCCCCTTAACTCCGAGGCTTGAGGAGAATATCTATCTTGTGTGGAAAAAATATCAGCTATTTACCCCCATCGCCGGCCGGCTTCTTGACGCGCTGAGGGCGGCAATGGCCTGAAGGGAGCATATCATGACCCAAAATGACCTTAGAATATACCTCATCAGCCGCCTCATATCCGAGGAGCCGGAATACTCAGATATAGCCATACCCGACAGCGAGCTTGAGCAAAAGCGCTTACTGCGCGCCCTTATGAACCTCCGCCCCCCAAGGGCGGCCGACGCTGAGTTCCTGTCGGCGCAGGACGAGTATCTGCGGCGCGAGATAGCGAGCAAGGGAATAACCGACCTCTCCACGCTTGACTGCGTGGAGGACGGCGTCTATCTCTGGCGGGGAGACATCACCACCCTCAGGTGCGGAGCCATCGTCAACGCCGCAAACTCCGGCCTCACCGGCTGTTACGTCCCCTGCCACGGGTGTATCGACAACGCGATCCACACATATGCCGGCGTGGAGCTGAGGCTTGAGTGCGCCGAGCTCATGAAAAAACAGGGCCACCCCGAACCCACCGGCAGGGCGAAACTCACACGCGCCTACAACCTCCCATGCCAGTATGTCCTGCACACCGTGGGCCCCATCGTCCGCGGCCCTGTCACCGACAGCGACCGGGAGCTTCTGGCCTCCTGCTACCGCTCCTGCCTGAAGTTAGCTCAGCAAAACGGCATAAAAAGCGTGGCCTTCTGCTGTATCTCCACCGGGGAATTTCACTTCCCCAACGACCTCGCCGCCATGATCGCCGTTGAGACGGTCCGAAAATATAGACGCGATACGGAAGTGATCTTTAATGTGTTCAAAAATACCGACCTTGAGCTCTACCGGGAGCTTCTCGGACAGTATAAATAAGCTAAGAGCCGCCCTCATGAGCGCCGACGCCGTAGTTATAGGCGCTGGCGCCGGCCTCTCCACCGCTGCGGGCTTTACCTATTCCGGTGAGCGCTTTACGCGGTACTTCTCCGATTTTGCCGAAAAATATGGCTTTTCCGACATGTACTCCGGCGGCTTCTACCCCTACCCCACCCCTGAGGAGTTCTGGGCCTACTGGAGCCGGTATATATACATAAACCGATACCTCGACCCGCCGGAGCGCTTATACGAAACGCTCCTCAGCCTCGTCGCGGATAAGGACTATTTCGTAATAACCACCAACGTCGACCACTGCTTTCAAAAGGCCGGCTTTGATAAAAAGCGTCTTTTTTACACTCAGGGCGACTACGGGCTTTTCCAGTGCTCCGAGCCCTGCTGTCAGGAGACCTTCGACAACGAGGATATAGTTTTACGTATGTTGCGTGAGCAGAAAAACATGCGTATCCCCACCTCCCTGATCCCCCGCTGTCCCCACTGCGGAAGGCCCCTCACAATGAACCTCCGCTCCGACGACAGGTTCGTCGAGGATACCGGCTGGCACTCAGCGTCCGCCCGTTACGTCGATTTCCTCCGCTCCCACAACACCTCCCGCCTCCTCTTTCTTGAGCTCGGCGTCGGCTACAACACCCCCTCCATCATCAAATACCCCTTCCACCGCATGACCGCCGAAAACAAAAAAGCCACCTACGCCTGTATAAATCTCACCTCCGCCCCCTGCCCCGGCTCCATCTCCGACCGCTCCATGATCATAACCTCCGACCTCCGCCGCGCCCTCACCGCCCTCACCGAAAAGGAGAATTAAAATGCGTAAACGTATTAGAATGCACTTGGCCCTTTTAAGCCGCGGCCTTCGTGAGCTGAGGCCCATAAACTTCGTCGTCCTCACCGCCGCGGGGATAATCAACGCCTTCGGCGTCTCCATGTTCCTCTTTCCGGTGAAGCTCTACGACAGCGGCATTTCCGGCCTCTCCATGCTCTTGGACCAGATAACCCCTCCCGGCCTCACCCTCTCCGTATTCCTGCTTATTTTGAACTTCCCCATATTTCTTTTCGGCCTTAAGCGCCAGGGGGCCGCCTTCACCGTCTACTCCCTCTACGCCATCGGCATCTATTCCCTCGTCTCCTACCTCATAATGTATGTCCTGCCCATTGACGTAAACTTTGTCTCCCCTCTCGCCGGCAGGGACCTGTTGCTGTGCGCCGTGTTCGGCGGCGTCATTTCCGGCGTGGGGAGCGGCCTCACCATTCGCTTCGGCGGGGCCATAGACGGCGTGGACGTGCTGTCGGTCATATTCTCCGGAAGGCTCTCCGTCTCCATCGGCACCTTCGTCATGACCTTCAACACCCTTTTATACATCGTCTGCGGCGTAGTCATAAATAGCTGGATACTGCCCCTCTACTCCATCGTCACATATTTTGTGGGCTCAAAGACTGTGGATTTCATCGTGGAGGGCTTCGACCGCTCCATGTGCGCCATGGTGGTCACCACGAAGGCGAAGGAGATCTCCGCGGCCCTGTCCGAGAGCTTCAAGGCCGGCGGCACCATCGTCAGCGCCACCGGCGGCTACTCCGGGAGCGATAAGCAGATAATCTACTTCATTGTCAACCACTTCCAGATAAACAAGCTCAAAAAGCTGGTCACCGACATCGACAAAAACGCCTTCATCTCCCTTCAAAACGTGGCCGGCATCGTCCGCCGCCCCTCAAGATAACGCGCCTTCCCTAATCCCACCGCCGGTCCCCCGCCAAAGCCGTAAAAAATCAGGCGTCCCCCTTCGGAACGCCTGATTTTTCATTTCATCAGCTCCTCGCTGAGCCTCAATATCTCCGGCGAGAGCTTCTCCCTTTTTCTTTTCGCCATGCGTGCGTATATGGGGTACGCCGCGATAACGCCTATGATGCCCACGATGCCGGCCGCGATTCCCGGAATGAAATATTCTTCCCACCCCGGAACCATCGCACAGCTCATTCCCACCCCAAAAATGAGAGCGCTCACGGTCCCCACCACCGTCGATACTACTGATGCCCCCCTTGTGGCGCTCCTGTCCAGACGACGTAGCCGCTCCAAGGTGGTCTCCTCCTTCGTCGGCGGCGCGTATTTGTCCCGGATCTTTTTGATTTCCTCCTGCTCCTTGGCGGAATAGGTATAAGTGAATGTCTCCTTCGTTTCTTCCATGACGGTTTTCTCCTTTCCAAGTTCTGCTGTGATTATATCAGGCGTATGTTTGCGAAACGTTCAAGTTATGTTTGTGAATTATTAATTTTCAGATTTTTTATCTCTCTGCTCGACCTTGCAATCATATATATCGCCATGGCGATAACTACCGCGCACACCCCGCCCCCTGTCGCGCCGGTCATGACCTTGTGGAACATGGGGTCGTCCTCCCCGCCGAACCTTGCAAGCAGCGCCGTCTCCAGCGAGAGTATGGACACCGTCGCCGCCACAAGGTCGACGGCCTTTGCCGCCGACAGTATGGGACTATTGTGCTTTCTGGTCTTTACGATATTTATAACGGCGACCGTGACTGCGTAAAAGGAATAGGCGGCCATGGCGTAAATGAGCACTCCGGGGTAGTCAAAGGCCCGGCCGTCCCGAACCATAAATATAACTATACCTGTGAGGGCCTGATTTATTATGAGCAGTACATATCCGCAAGACCGGTAGACCCTCAGCTCCCCCTCCATGTCGTTTTCGCGCCTGTACCGTATCAAAAATAGCCGCGTCAAGGCCAGAAGCGTGTAGTAGACCGCCAGCGCCACGAACCACATGGACCCGAAATATACGCCGTAAATCAGCTTTATGACTATGTAGGCGAGATTGACCGTGAGCCCAACGTGCAGCGACACCCTGTATTTAAAACGAATGTCGGTACTGTACCTCTCCCAGAAGGCCGTGCGGCGGAGCCGTTCGATAAGCCCTGTCCTCATCGCTCCCTCCTGATTTTCACCGTAAACGCGCTCCCCCGCCCGACCTCGCTCTCAACAAAGATCTCTCCGCCCACGATGTCCACCACCCGCTTCACCAGCGCCAGTCCCAGCCCGTTGCCCTGTGTGGCGTGGGAGGTGTCGCCCTGATAAAATTTCTCAAATATATGCTTTCCGGTCTCTTTGGAAATTCCACAGCCCGTGTCCGCCACCCGGACTGCGGCCAGCTCCCCCTCGGTTTTCAGCGTCACCGTCACCTTCCCGCCGGCCTCAGTGAACTTCAGGGCGTTAGAAAAGAGGTTATTCCAGACTAAGGCCAAAAGCTCCCCGTCCGACTGAACGGTGACCCCCTCCTCAATGTCCGTCTCGATCTCGATGCCCTTCTTCTCCCATGTGCTCTCAAAGCTCAAAAGGCACTCGGCGAGCTGCTCCCCCAGATCGTACCGCTTCGCCGCCGGGTATATCTGCTGGTTTTCCAGCCTGTTAAGCTTCAAAATATTCGTAATGAGATCCGCCAACCTCCTCGACTGCTCCGTTATCGCCCCGGCGTACTCCGCCCGTTGCACCTGAGAGAGCTCCGGGCTTTGAAGGAGTGTCCCGTAATTTCCCATCACCGCCAGCGGCGTTTTGAGCTCATGGGACACATTGGCGATGAAGTCCGTCCTCAGCGTCTCCACCCCCGCAAGCTCCGCGGCCATGGTGTTAAAGCAGTCGATTATCTCCTCAAACCCCTCCGACGCCCCCGCGGCGGCCTTTTTGCTTATCCTGACGGAAAAATCCCCGGCCGTTATCCTCCTCGCGGCCTCCACTATGGCCCTGACCGGCCTGTCCACCATGACCTTTCGCCTGAGAACGTCTATAACTGTGCATATAGCCGCCAGAAATACGGCGTTTCCGAAGGTGGCCAGCGCCGCGCTAAACAGATTGTCCCGCGTCATCGTCACCCCCGCGGCTTTTGCGAAATAGTTTAGAAACAGGAGCATCGACGAGGTTATCACAAATGCCGTGAGCACGAAAAACGCTGTAAAATAGCTCCAAACCGTGTGCGTCCTTCTCATTTTATCACCGCCTTGTACCCCAGCCCGTGTACGGTCCTTATCTCAAACTCCGCGCATTTTTCAAACTTTCCCCTGAGCTTCGTCATATATACGTCCACCGCCCTCGGCGCCGTGTTCGTCTCCACGTCCCAAAACTCGTCCATGAGCTGTGTCCTCGTAAACGTCTTTCCGGGATAGCTCAGGAGCTTATACAGTATATTAAACTCCCGCGTCGTCAGGGCAATCTCCTCCCCGCCGTAGATCGCCGCGCGCTGGTCCATGTCGAGCCTGAGCTTGCCGATCTCCAGCTTGTGGGAGGTGGCGATCTTCGCTCGCCGCAGCAGCGCCCCGATCCGCAGTAAAAGCTCCTCCAAGTCGATCGGCTTTACCATGTAGTCGTCTATCCCTATCCTGTATCCCCTCTGCTTGGAGGCGAAATCGTCCCGCGCCGTCATGAACAGTATGGGTATATCCTCATTCAGCGCCCTCACCGTCTTCGCGAACTCATACCCGTCGATTTCCGGCATCATAATATCTGAGACGATGAGGTCAAACGTGTTCCCGTACATAGCCTCAAAGGCCTCGTTCGCCGAAAGACACCCCACCGCCTTATACCCGTTCCCGTTCAAAAACGAGCACACCGTGCGGTTTAAGTCCCTGTCGTCCTCCACCACTAATATTTGAAACATGGAGTGGCCCCCTCGCGTTTTTCTTTTATCATAGCACATAAATGTTAAAGTTTTGTTTGCGTTTCCCCCTTTTCAAAAAAATTTTTTAAAAATGCGCCGCGCGATGAACCCGCCCGGCGCTTAATGGGTTTTTATTGCTTTCCTTCGTCCCTTCCAATCTCCACTCCGGCTCTGGCCGCGGCCTCGCGCTGGAGCTGCTCCTCGTGAAGCCGCTTCTCCGCGTCCTCCACGCTCTCTCCCTCGCGGGTGAGGAATTTGTCCACGAACCCGTCCTCAACCTTCTTAAAGGCCCCGGTCACGCCGTTTTCAATCTTCTTGTACCCGCCTACGACGCCTTCCTCGATCTTCTTATACCCGCCGGCCAACGCGCCGGCGATCTTCTCGTTTGCCCTTACAAGCTTTGACTTTGCCATAACTTATGTACCTCCTGAATTATTTAAGTCCCTTGACCACCGGTATCAGACACAGCAGCAGGACAATTCCAACTATGCCCACAACGATGCCCCACACCAGCATATCCCACACCATGACCATGCACATTCCCACGCCCAGTATGATGGCTCCGACGATACCGAGAACCGCCGTCCCGACCGCCTTTCCGCTCAATACGATCATGGGCTTGCCGTCCATTCTCCGGCGAATGAACACCATCGCGAGAAGGATCACCACTCCGACAGCTCCCACCACGATGCCCTCCGTCAGCGCGTCCCACTCCGGTATAAGCCCCATGCACATACCGAGGGCAAAGAGGAGCCCGCCAACAGTACTCATGATCAACGTCACAAAGTTTTTCTTTTTCATTGAAACACACCTCCAAATTTTTTAAGTGATTTCTCACCTGATGGTTGTATTGTAGCCCCTGAATGTTTGAGAAATTTTCAAATTTTGTTTGAGAAATATTAAAATCCGTATCTCCCCCACAAAAAAAGCGAAGGCCCCGCCTCCCGGCACGGCCCCCGCTTTTCTCTTATTCGCTTTACCCCGCGACAAATTCCGGACGCCACACAACCATCGCGGCACGGCGCTTCATTTAAAAGCTCAATCACACCCGACCTGCCCGATCTCATATCCACCCCGTCCGTCCAGAGTGATCAGCGTCCCGCCCCGCTGGCTGTCCTCGTGGGCGATACCGGGATAGGCAAGAAAGTCTATGGATTTGGAGTATACAAGATCCACGCCCTTGTAGTTGACGGCCATATTGTTCAGGTGGTCATGTCCCACAAACACCGCCTGCGTGCTTCCCTTTTCCAAAATGGCCTCAAAAAACCCGCTGTCGTTATCAGGACAGCTCACTTCCTCCCCGTTCTCCCCGAAAAGGTACCGCGCCTCCGGGTCCCCGCGCTTAAGCGCCTCGGCGGCGTCTGCAAAGGCGCGGAAAGGGATATGCATAAAGACGAAGGACGGCACGGTCCGCCCCTCCTCGCCCGCGAGTGCGTCCACCGTCTCCCGATACCACTCGATCTGGTCTGCGTGGACGGAGTCATAGTCGTTTATCTCAGAACTGCCCGTCACGTAGTCGTTGGAGTCCACGAGGAAGCACACCCTCTCCAAGCTCCCGTCCGGGTTTTCTATGCGGATATACTGGTTATTCCGCCCGTAGATGTCCGGCTGTGTGTCGGCATAGAGCAGAGGACAGTCCGGGTCATTTTTCATCTGCCGAAAGATACCGTTCAGTGTCTTAACATCGTACTTCGCCACTATCTCCGTGTCGTGGTTGCCGTAGACAAAGCCCCATGGGATACCCACGTTGTTCATAAACTCCGCCAGTTGCCACAGAGGCACCAGATTGTTGGTGCTGAAGCTCTGGAGCGGTACGGGGTAGACCAGATCCCCGGTGATTATAATGAGGTCCGGCTGTGTACGGCGGATAATGTCGTAGCACGCGTCAAAGGCCCGCCGGTCAAGTCCGATGGTGGTGACGCTCCCGCCAATGTGCGTGTCCGTGAGCTGGAGAATTTTGAACCCCTCGTGATTGGCCCGCAAGGTGTAGACGCCGGTCTCCGGATCATATGTCGCCGTGCTGTGACGCTCAAAAACCGAGTAGTCCATGGCGGCGATATAATGTCCGTTGTAGTTTGTACCGTCCAGAATGACTGAGAGACACGAAAAAAGCATTACCGCAAAGGACAAAACACTCGCCAGCCTCACCGTCAGCCGCTTACGCTTGAGGTAGGCGTAGGGCCGCAGGGGCGGGTTGATGAAGATCCTCACCGCGAAATATACCGCCGCCAGCACAAGGGCCGGGAGATAGAGAACGAGACTTTCAAAAATGACCGCGCTCGCCCCATACAGCGCCAGCACTACCGCCCAATATATGGCCCACCGCGTAATGGCCCGCCGCCGCTCCCGGACCGGGTCCGGGGCGTCCGATACGTCCCCGCCCGGCACAAGCTCCGGCTCCACGCGGGCAAGGCGCAGCCGCCCCAGTCCCCAGAGTGCCGTCAAAAACGCCGCGGGGCAGGAAATGCCCAGCGCGATAACAGGGACGATCCGGTCCCCGGCCAGAAGCGCCGTCAGGAAAGATACAGCCCAGACAACGCACGCCGTCAGTACCCTCCCATGGCTAAGACGTGAGCGCTCGAATGTTAAATAGTCCTCCGCCGCGTGGGTAACCTTGATTTTCCCCACAAAGGAGTGGCGAAACCAAAGGACGGCAAAGATCGCCACAAAAGCCGGAACTACCTGAAGGCCGCCGCTCACGAAAAACCGCAGGACCGGCTCAAGCTCCGTGACCACGCGCGCCTGCCGCATACTCACGGCCCATGCGGTGACCGAAAGTGCCGCGCACCCCAGCGCTGTCCCGGCGTAGGAAATCCGGGCCAGCTCCTTTTCCACGCTCTTTAAATCATAAACGCCCTTTTCCACCTCACTCCTCACCGCCTTTCACCCCCCATTATACCGCCCCACCCCAATAAAAATCAATAGTCCGATCCCCCCCAAAAAAAGCGAAGGCCCACCCGGCATGAGTAAGATTTTTTTCAATACCCAATTCCCTTTTCCGCCCATATATGATAAAATCTCTTAAAAAGAGAAATTTAGCGCGAAATCAACTGAAGGAGGAATAAAAATGCTCAGAAAAATCATTAAGATCGACGAGAAAAAATGCAGCGGTTGCGGCCTTTGCGCCGCCGCCTGCCACGAGGGAGCAATCGGCATGGTAAACGGCAAGGCGAAGCTCCTGCGCGAGGACTACTGCGACGGCCTTGGCGACTGCCTGCCCGCCTGCCCCGCCGGGGCCATAAGCTTTGAGGAGCGCGAGGCCCCCGCCTATAACGAGGAGGCCGTCCTCGCCTCAAAGCGCGAAAAGGCCGAGGCTCTCCCCTGCGGCTGTCCGGGCACACAGTCGAAGACCATCGAACCCGATAAAGCGTCCCGCGACAGCGTGTCCGTCCCCAGCCGCCTCTCCCAGTGGCCAGTGCAGATAAAGCTCGCCCCGATAAACGCCCCTTATTTTGACGGCGCCGACCTCCTCGTGGCCGCTGACTGCACAGCCTACGCCTACGGCAGCTTCCACAACGATTTCATAAACGGCAGAAAGACCCTCGTCGGCTGTCCCAAGCTCGATAACGTGGACTACGCCGAAAAGCTCACCCGGATCATCTCCGCCAACGACATAAAAACCGTCACCGTCGTCCGCATGGAGGTCCCCTGCTGCGGCGGCATCGAACACGCCGTCCAAACCGCCCTCCGCCTCTCCCCAAAAAATATCCCCCTCTCCGTCGTGACAATCACCACCGACGGCAAAATAAAAAAAGGATATAAAAAATGATTTTTGACAATGAGGCAGAAATTATAAGGTAGATAAGGAAAATATCAAAAAAGAGAAAGAGAAATGCAGATGAAAACAATCGCTATTATTGATGACGACATACATATCGGGGACGCCTTATCTGAGATATTGGAAAACGAGGGCTACGCGGTGACCCGCGCTTATTCCGGGACCGAGGCGCTCTATCTGCTCTCACAGAATAAACCCGATTTGATCCTTCTTGATTTGATGCTTCCGGGTCTTTCCGGGGAGGAGGTGCTGCCGCGCATAAAAGGAATACCCGTCATTGTCCTGAGCGCAAAGGTGGACGTTCAGGATAAGGTAAACCTTCTGCTTGGCGGCGCGGTGGACTATATCTCCAAGCCTTTTGACACGTCCGAGCTTCTCGCCCGTATCGCCGTGCAGTTTCGTAAGGCGGAAAAGCCTGATTCTTCTGTATTAACAGCCGGTGATTTAACATTGGATACCGTTACCTTTGATGTGACCGCGGGCGGGCAGTCTGTAAAACTGACCCGGACGGAATATGCCATTCTCAAGCTGCTCATGACAAATCCGAAACAGACCATATCCAAAGGCGCTTTACTGGATCACATCAGTCTGGATACCCCTGATTGCACGGAGCGTTCCCTGAAACAGCATATCAGCAATCTCCGCAGAAAGCTATCGGAAGCCACCGGCGCGGATCATATTGAAACGGTTTGGGGCATCGGCTTCAAGCTGATTGAATGATTTTGACGAAATCTTGACTTTTTCCCGGCCGTTTTCTTGATGATCGTATTTTATAATAGGGTCATCAAGTCAAGGAGGTGCCATACAGTGGACTATGTATTAACTACAAATGGCCTTGGAAAAAGGTATAAGCATTTTCAGGCGTTAAACGATTTGACCATGCACGTTCCCAAAGGGGCGATTTACGGCTTCGTCGGGAAAAACGGCGCCGGTAAAACGACCTTGATCCGTCTGATTTGCGGATTGCAGGACCCCACATCGGGCGAATATACGTTATACGGCAAAAGGAATACGGACAAGGACATTATCAAATCACGCCGCCGTATGGGCGCGGTGGTGGAAACAGCGGCGATCTACATGGACATGACAGCGGAGGAAAATCTGAAGTATCAATATCTGCTCATGGGTATTCCGTCCTTTAACGGTATTCCCGAACTGCTGAAGCTGGTGGGGTTGGAAAATACCGGGAAGAAAAAAGCAGGTAACTTCTCTCTGGGTATGAAACAGCGGCTGGGTATCGCCATTGCTTTAGCCGGTGATCCCGATTTTCTCGTTCTTGACGAGCCAGTGAATGGGCTTGACCCGCAGGGTATCGTAGAAATACGGGAGTTAATTTTGAAGCTGAACCGGGAACGGCAAATCACCATTCTGATTTCCAGCCATATTTTAGATGAGCTTTCCCGTCTTGCTACTCACTATGGCATCATTGACAGTGGGAAAATGGTAAAAGAAATAAGCGCCGAAGAACTGGAAGCCGCCTGCCGTAAGTGTACCCGTATGGAGGTAAGCGACACCGCCGTGCTTGCGCGTGCTCTGGATTCCATGAATGTAGAATATAAAATCATCTCCGCCACTGCCGCAGATGTATATGCAAAGGTCAATATTACTCAGTTGACTGTTGCTCTGGCAAAAGAAAACTGCGAGGTGCTGTCCATGCAGGAAAGGGACGAAAGTCTGGAGAGCTATTTTATATCCTTAGTGGGAGGTGCTGACCATGCGTAAATGTCTATCCGCTGAGATTTACCGGTGCAGACGCAGCACCCTCTTCTGGCTGATGCTCCTTGCTTCCGTCCTTGCCGGTGTATTTTATGGCATTGTCTCTATGAGCGGCTCCTTTGAAGATATATTCGTTGTGCCATTGTTTGTTATTTCTGCCGCTTTTATTTCTCTGAACACGGGAAGGGAGTACACAGACAACACCATTCGCAACAAAATAATAATTGGAGCCCCCAAGACTGCCGTTCTGCTCTCCAAGCTGGTATTCGATGTTGGGACCGGCGTTCTCTTCTGCGCCGCTTTTTTGGCTCCGTGCGCGATCATTCTGTCCTTCGGCGTCCTCTCTAAATTACCGGCATCTGTGCTTTGCTGGACGTTGACCGGCCTTGTTTTGCTCTCCGTTGTCTGGGCCGTGCTGTTTACAGTCGTCAGTATGCTGACCTCGGCAAAGGGCGTTGGCGGCATTATAAACTTTGTCGTAATAATCGCCGTCATGCTCCTTGCCTACCAGCTGGAATCTATCCTCAGACAGCCGGAATTTATTAACACAACTGAACATTCCATGGTACAGATGACCCCGGAGGAGGTCAAGCAGATCCAAGAGGGAACATATCAGGGAAGCTATTCCGATGCGACTGATGAAAACGGTCAAGTGACGTATTATAAACCCGTTCTCACCAATACGGAACAAAAGCCTAATCCGAAATATGTAAAACAACCTTTACGTGGGATTTTGACGCATTTGGACTCTATGCTCCCCAACGGCCAGATGAATGAATATGTTTCATGCCTGTATCACCATGCGGTCGTCGCGTCGGAAGCTGAGCCGTTCGACGATTACCCCCGCTTGAAAACATTTCCGCTGTATTCATGCCTTGACATTCTCCTCCTGTCAGGCGTCGGCCTGATACTATTCCGAAAAAAAGAAATTCGATAAGGGGTTTTCATGGAACATTTGCTGCTGCTCATCATCGGAATACTGTTTCTCATCATCTTTGCCCTTCTCGCAAAGATTTATTTCCTGCGCCGTTCCGCGCATGAGATCGCAGAAGCGTTCCGTGATAGATTGGCAGAAAATACTAACACTCTTATCGACATTTCCTCCCGCGACCGGTATATGCGTAGTCTTGCGAACAGCGTGAATACTGAGCTCCGGACCCTCCGGGACAAGAGGCACCGGTATGAACAGGGGGATATGGAGTTGAAAGAAGCTGTCACCAACATTTCCCATGATCTGCGCACGCCCCTGACCGCCATCTGCGCGTACCTTGATTTATTGGATCGAGAAGAAAAAAGCGAAAAGGTCCGGCTGTATCTGGCGCAAATCCAAAACCGGGCGGAGGTGCTTAAAAATCTTACGGAGGAGCTGTTTCATTATAGCGTCGTTACCACTTCTCAGGAGCTGAAACCCGACCGCGTGAATGTGGTCCATATTCTACAGGAAAGTCTGTTATCCTTTTATGGAGTGATGCGGGAAAAGGAGATCCGGCCGCAGATCGATCTTCCGGAGGTGCCGGTCTATCGTGATTTGGATATCAATGCCTTAAACCGTATTTTTTCCAACATTATAAGCAACGCCTTGAAATATACAGACGGGGATTTCTCCGTCTGTATGAAGGAAGACGGGAGCATTGTATTTTCCAATCGCGCGGAAAGCCTGAATACCGTTTCTGTCGGACGGCTGTTCGACCGCTTCTACACAGTAGAGGCGCATCGTAATTCCACAGGATTAGGGCTATCTATCGCAAAAAATCTTACCGAACGCATGGGCGGCTTGATCGACGCTGATTATACCGATGGAAAATTATTCGTAACAGTGCAATTCTGAAAACGGCAATTCCCTTTTGTGTTCCCGGAGTATTGGAGCCACGGCTGGGGTGAATATTCATTTAACGGCGTGCATAAAAATTTCCCGCCAGCATAATTGCTGACGGGTGATAATGCAAAATACCCTGCCGCCTCAATTCAATGAAGCCGGAGTTGCGTGATGACTGGTTCTACAAGGTACACGATACATTGTCTGAAGGCTATGTATAGATGTGTGCCATTTTTCCTAAAATGAACTTTTATTCTACCATGCTTCTCAAAATGCTTGTTATGTCTTTTACTGCTTTAGCCGGTTTATCACTCATAATTTCCCAAACAGGCGATGTACTTTGCTGCCCGGAAAAATATCTTCGGGCGCAAGACAGGACTGCCTCCGCATCCCGCTTTTCAAACATGGCATCAATAGCTTCGTCAAAAAGGAGCATATCACATTTTTGAGGACACTCATCATCTAATTCAATTTCATATAAATGGATTTTCGCTCTTTCCTCTTCAGGTTCCTGTTTCCAACCCGCCTCATAGAGAATTTTATAATTTTCAAGGTCGTCAAAAAAATATTTGCATTTCAAGCGACTGAGGCAGTTTGGAAATTCCGTTCTGCGAACAAATTCAAAAGCTCCTTCAATGCTAAATGTTTCATATTTTGCCCGGTCTAAATATGCCAATTTGTCGGGTACTGTCTGTTGAGCTTGACCGTTGGCAAGCATATCGCAAAAGGAGTCAATTCCTTTTTCAAGGGCATATACAAACGGAAGAGTAAGTTCATATTTCTTCTCAAAATCGTTTTTCATTTCTTTTCCCAATATGAGCGTTTGGCTCATATGATACAAAATCATTCTACCCACCTCCCGTAACCCTCGTTCCAAAAGCAGAAGCTGTAAAAAGTGAACTCCATAAAATGAACAATTTGCCGGAAAATCACTACCCGACATTAGCTATTATACCACCCAAATATGTAGAAATCTACCACTTTAAGAAGCTTTATAACCTGCTTGTCCTTGGGACGTCCTCCGCAGGCCGCTCTCGCTCATAGTGAGGATAAATGATTCATTGGCGCTTTACTAAGCCTCCCGAAAATTAACCAACAGTAAAAAATAATTCCCATTATTTAATCAATGTTCAATAGACTTTTGAGCCCCCATCAACTATACTATGTACAGAAGCGCTTCAAAGATCGTAAAGGAAATAGTTGAACATGACGATAGGAAATGTTATCAAAAAATACAGAAAAAATAGCGGTATGACGCAGGAGGAGATGGCCGCCCGCCTCGGCGTGACCGCGCCCGCTGTGAACAAGTGGGAAAAGGGCGTCACTCTGCCAGATGTGGCTTTGCTGGCGCCCATCGCGCGGCTGCTGGGCATCACCACAGACGAGCTTCTGTCCTTTAAAGATGAACTGACAGACGAAGAAATAAACCAATATTTATCAAAGCTCCAAAAGGACTTGGAGAGCCGTGACTTCCACGACGTATTCCTTTCCGTGAAGAAAAAAATCGAGGAATACCCCAACTGCGAAAGGCTGATCTGGCAGGCGGCGGTCATTCTGGACGCAAAGCGAATGACAGCAGAGCTCCCAAATAAAGACATGTATGACGGCGTGATATTCGGGTGGTTTGAGCGGTGCTTGCTCTCCGAAGATGAGCGGATACGCAATCAGGCGGCGGACTCGCTGTTCCATGCGTTTATTCGGCAGGAGAATTATGAAAAAGCGGCTCAGTATTTGGATTATTTCTCATTGGAAAATCCGGAACGCAAGCGCAAGAAAGCGCTTGTGGACAGTAAAACAGGAAAACGGACGGACGCCTACCGTGCATACGAGGAATTGATCTATACCGGGTATCAGCACATACAAATGACATTAAATGATCTGCGTATTCTTTATATGGAAGATGACGATCATGAAATGGCAAAAAAGCTGGTCGAGGTTTCGTCCTCTGTCGCGTCCGCGTTTGAAATGGGCAAATACAATGAGGTCTGCTTTGGTCTGCATGTCGCGATCTGGGAAAAAGATGCCCCATGGACGGCACAGCTTATGCAGGAAATATTGGATAGTGCAGGTACAATAAGTGATTTTACAAAATCCAAGCTTTATCAGCACATGGTGATAAAGCCTGTTGACCCTGATTTTTCAGTCGGTTTAAGGCAGAAACTTTTGAAGTCTCTCGGAGATGAAGCCTTTAATTACATGCGTGGAAATGAGGACTGGGAGAAACTGAAAAGCGAAAGAAAAAAGCCGTCGCGCAACAGAAAATAGTCATGCCCTCATACGGCGGCTCACGGAGGCAGCCGCCATGAAGCCAATCCCTCATCGACAAGTCCCGACAAGGTCGCTCCTCTCAAAAAAGCCTGCCCCAGCTAATTTCACCTCCACATCTTCCTCCACTACTATGTGACGCCCCTTCTCCACATCGTCGTGAACAAGCACCCCGCAGCCGAACACGCCAGTCACGTCGACACGTCCCTCCCTGAGTGAACATTTAGACAGAAAAGCCGTGAAAGCAACAACTTTCACGGCTTTTTGGTCTCAGTATTTGCTACCGGGTTTCCGTATTGATCCTGTACCTGAACCTTAAAGCTTTGCCCTAAGCTTTAAGGTGCCTAAAGCTAAGCCTGCAATATCCATATTGCGCTTGCAAAAACCCCGGTCCAATTATCCAGCGGAATGCGTTCAACCGCTCACCCTGTCTATGAACGCCTGGGCGTCGTCGCTTATTACGATCCGGCCCATGTTCTTTGAGTTCCATTCGTCCAGCATCAAAGCGACGCGCCGGACGCCGGCGCGGTAAGCATCAGTGTCCTCCTCATACCGGAGCATCAGGTCAAAGGCCCGCTGCCACGCCTCGGCGTCCGAGGATACGTAGTCCACATACTTCTCCACCATTGCCAAAGCCTTTTCCGTCCTTCCGGTCTGAAAATAATAGTCTGCCAGGTCGAATGGGACCGTATTTGAATCCAACCGCTCCAGCTTCTCGGCGTACCTGTCCGCCTGTGAGCGAATATCTTCGGGGACGTCCTCCATGGCCGGTACGCTGTCCACATAAGACAGGGCGTAGTCCGCCCACTCAAATTTATCCATGGAGATAGCCTCGTCCAGCGCCTCAAAGGAGTTGCCGGTGTCCGCCACAGCCTTGGCGTGAAGGTTGCCAACAAGCAAAACAGAATATACCGCTATGAAAGCGCAGATGACCAAAACGGAAACGGTCTGCCCCTTCCCATTCAGCTTGGGCTTTGGCAGGGCTTCCCCACAGCAAAGGGATATGAGCACGAATACCCCGAACGCGATGGGCAGATATGGATAGGACGAGAACACCACCTCGATGGCGGCGTGGACCGCCATGAACGCCAGCGAGGCGCCCAGGGCGGGGGTCAGCGGGTGTGACGTCTGGCCCCTCTTCCGGTCATAGAGGACAGCTGCGGCGGAGCCGCCCAGCAGCAAGAGGAACAGCGCAAGGCCGATTACTCCGGTCTCAGCCAGCGTCTGGATGTAGTGGTTGTGGGCGTACTTTGTGATATAGGCGAAGGACTGTACGCTCTTGACGCCGTTCTCAAACGCGCCCATTCCCAGACCGTATATCGGACTGCGCAGGAACAGCTTCAGACCGTCCGCGAAGAACACGAACCGCTGTATCGCGTTCTCGTTGGCCCACAGCCCCTGGATGCGGTTTGCCATAAAACCGGGAAGGAGCTTGTACCCCAAAGGTATGTCCCCGGAACCGCTCTCGCCGGCAAAGATCGCGGACCGGACAGCCGCCCCCTCCGGGGCAGTGAAGTTAAAGTAGACCACGAGACTCCCCTCCGGCACCTCGAAGGTGGCGGCGGAGGCGTCTCCGGTATAAAGAACGGTGCCGGTGTGCATCATGGTGTCCTGCCGGTCTTGGCTTTCGATCGTCACGTCCAGCGGCCTGTCCGTCTCAACCGAAAGTGAATATGTCCCGGCATCCGGGTAGGCGGCGCGGCGCAGTGTGTCTCCGGCGTCCAGAGAGATGCCTCCGGTAAGGTTGTACGCGGCGAGGCCGATCGCCACAACGATCCCAAACGCCGCTCCCACGATGATGGGGATGAGCCTTCTCCTCTTTGAAAGAGCCCCGGCGAGACGTTCGCCGAGGAACCTGTCCGACACACACAGTGCCACGGCTCCCAGCACGGTACAGAGAAGCGGGATGGGCTGTACTCCATTCCACTGTCGGAAGGAGGTCATTGAGATCACCCCTGCCGCCAGGACGGTACATACCAGCGTTTCCCCCATGAGGATCAGCAGGCCCATCCGACGTTCCCGGCGTTCCAGCAGGACGAGCAGGATAAACGCCACGGCTATGGACGCGCTCGCGCCCATACTGAACGCCAGCAGGAAAGCCAGCGCGTTGACATACAGAATAACGGTCTGGACAGCCCGCTCCGTCCTACCCTCCGATGAGGTCACGAGGCCCAGGGAGAGCAGGACGCCCAGACCGGCGATACCGGCGAACACGTTGGGATTTTCAAACATGGAGGTCATACGGGCCCCCGCCTCAACTCCGACAAGGCCCGCGTAGTCCGTACCTCCGAGGAGACCGAGGACCGCGCCGCTCAGGAGCCTTGTGGAGAGCATATCGATGGACACAAGCCCCGCGACAGCGGAAAACCCGGCCAGCACCTTGGCGATCCATCTCCCCGTACTCTGTCCCTCACCGGGGGCGTAGGTCAGAAGGAGAAGCCCAAGGCTGAATGCCGAGAGCACCTTCAAAAACTCATACAGGGCAAACTTACCGGATACCGCGTAGAGAGTTGACACGCCGCCCATGACCACCACAGCGGCCAGCAGGAGCAGAGGTATCCCGATCCGCTTACGCAATCTCGTGAAGAATAGAAATACCGAGGAAAGAAGGAGCACAGCCAGTACCAGAGCCGCCATCTTGATCGTGGAGGCTGACGTAAGGCACACCCCGATAAAATATAAAGCGGTGCAGAGGACCAGGATCGCCGCCGCACCGACTCTGCGCTGTACAGGAACAACGGCCGGCGTCTGCCTTACGGCTCGCCGGTCTGATTTTTTACTCATGGACGCCTGCCTCCTGACTTTTCATGGCGTTATTCGTGTATCCGCGTGGGTGAGGGGGAGCGAATGGAAACGCAGTTATCCCTTCTCCGGGCCCTCCCCCAAAAGGCGAAGGGCTCGGAGAAGGGCGGGGCCTTGCGGCCCCGTCCTTCCCGCAGGGAAAATGGGAATTACTTGACGACGTTCTCGCAGTAACGCATGAGGATAGTCGCCAACTGGGCGCGATTGGAGCTGTTGGACGGAGACAGCGTTGTGGTGCTGGTCCCGGTGATGACATTCTCGGCATTTGCCCACTCCATGGCCTCCTCGGCCCAAGGGGAAACCTTGCCGGCGTCGGTGTAGCCGGACAGGTCGGCGCTGGTGGCGGACGCTACGCCCTTGTACTCCGCATAACGGAACATGACGGCGGCCATCTGCTCACGGGTCATGGCGTCGTTCGGAGCGAACTTGGTGTCGGTGTGGCCGTACACGATGCCGTGTGCTTCAGCCCATGCCACCGCCTCGGTGTACCACTGGCCGGAGGGCACGTCGGCAAAGCCGCCGTTGCCGCTGACACTGGGATTGCCCTCGATACGGTACAGGACGGTCACGACCATGGCGCGGGTGGTAACGGCGTTCGGAGCGAACTCTCCGTCGCCGACACCGGCCATCAGTCCGTTGTCGTAGACGTACTTCACCGCTTCAGCGTACCAGGCATCTGCCGGAACATCAGCAAAGATGTCGGTAACGGTCGGTCCGGTCACCGGAGTGCCACCGCCGCCGCCACCGCCGCCGCTGGTGGCGGTCGCAAACACGGCGTGAATGGTAAGGTCATCGGTTATATTGATTTCCTTGGTCACTTCTTCGTTCACAGCCCCGTTGGCGGTGGAGAATCGGTGCTCGGTCGTGTCCTGCCCTATCGTGTAATAGGATTGGGCATTGTCGAAGTGATAGCCAGTATTCGGCTTGAACACTACCTTCACTTTCGTGTTAGGCGCGACGTAGTATGTTGTGTCCTTGTCAAGAACGTGTGGTTCGGCGTCATCGAGGATTTCGTAGTAAATCGTAACTGTGCCGTTTGTAACAGTATCCGCCGTGACCGTATAATATACGTTGTCATCATCATCAACTGCCGAAGCGCTCAAGGCCATAACAGGCAGCATGGCGAACACCATGCACAGCACCAACACCTTCGCGATAAACGCCTTTTTTATTGGTTTGACTGTTTTCACGATATTTCTTATATAACTCCTTTCAGTTATATTTGCCCGCTTTGCGGGTCTTTCTTCCCGCGCCCGTGCCTTATGCCCGTGCCTGGGAAACGGGTTCTGGAGTTGGGTGAGCGTACGCATTCATCCAATTCACCCGCCCTGTCTCCAAATGATTCATCTCCTCTCTCGGCAAGCCTCTCCGGCCTCCTCCGTTCCCTCGGCGCACCGTCGCCTCAGTCCCGTCCTCCCCCGGAAAGTCCGGACGC
>CANREY010000011.1 GCA_947629755.1 uncultured Oscillospiraceae bacterium
GCCACTCTTTATTCGAATTTTTTCGCGTTTGGGGTTGACTTTTTATTTGCAGGCTTTTTGGAAAAGGGGGGCAGGGGGGATTAGAGCCCCCGTCCCGCCCGCAGGCGAAAAAGGCTCCCCGTTTTAATGGGGAGCTGTCGCGAAGCGACTGAGGGGTTCTACCCCCTCCCCCTCCCTCCGGGAGGGGCTTTTTCCGTGCGGCGGGAATGGTTCAGGGCGTGTCAGTAAAAAAATTGGGCGGGATAATCGTATCCCGCCCGTATTGTTCTTAATTTAATGCTCCGTCCCGTTCCTCGCGCACGTCTCACAGTGCCCCGTGCAGTCCACGTCCTTCAGCTCCGGGGGCGGCTCGATGCCGTTGCGGCTGTAATAGTCCGAAAGGCACGCCCTGATGCCCTCCTCGGCCAGCACGGAACAGTGGAGCTTCTGGGGAGGCAGGCCGTCAAGGGCCTCGGCCACGGCCTTATTGGTGAGCTTCAGCGCCTCCTCCACGCTCTTCCCCTTCACGAGCTCCGTGGCCATGGAGCTGGTGGCTATGGCCGCTCCACAGCCGAAGGTCTTGAAGCTGACCTTCTCTATGATGCCGTTTTCGATCTTCATATAGATCTTCATTATATCGCCGCACACCGGGTTGCCCACCTGGCCGATGGCGTTGGCGTCGGGCAGCTCCCCCACGTTGCGGGGATTTGAGAAGTGGTCCATTACCTTATCCGAATACATTTTAAGACCTCCTTATGAATTTACCATCTGGTCAAGGCTCTTTTTAGCGGCTTTGAGCTCGTTATCAGGCAGCTCGACCTTGTATTTTTCGTCCCTCAGGCACTCGTATAGCGCCCGAAGCGTCACCTTTTTCATGTTGGGACACACGAAGGAGCTCCCCACGCCGTAGATTTTTTTCTCCGGCAGCTCACGTCTGAGCCTCTCCACGATCTCCCCCTCGGTACCTATCAGTATCTCGTGAGCCTCGGTGCTCCTTGCGAAATCCAGTATCTCAGCCGTGGACCCCACCAGGTCCCCGTGCTTCACCACGTCCTCGCCGCACTCCGGGTGGACGGCGAACACCGCCTCCGGGTGGGCCCTCTTGGCCGCCAGCACGTCCGCCTCAGTTATCTTGTGGTGGGTGGGGCAAAAGCCGGGGTGGAGCCAGAATTTCTTCTCCGGCACGTTTTTGGCCACGAAGCTCCCCAGATGGACGTCCGGCACGAAGATTATCTCGTCGCAGTCCAGCTTTTTCGCTATCCTCAGCGCCGAGGAGCTTGTACAGCACACGTCCGACACCGCCTTCACCGCGGCTGAGGAGTTTACGTAGCACATGACCGCGGCCTTGGGGTGCTCCCGCCGGAGCGCAAGCACGTCCTCCGGCGTCACCATGTCCGCCATGGGACAGCCCGCGTCCAAGCTGGGAAGAAGCACGGTCTTATCGGGGGATAAAATTTTCGCGCTCTCCCCCATGAACCGCACGCCGCATATGACTATGAGGTCGTTTTCCGCCTTGGCCGCCTTCTGTGCCATGGCGAAGGAGTCGCACACCGCGTCGGCCACGTCCTGCACCTCCAGCGGCACATAGTAGTGGGCCAATATGAGGGCGTTTTTCTCCCCTTTGAGCCTCAGTATCTCCCTTTGGAGCTCGTTAAAATTTTCCATTGAGCCGGTCCTCCCAGAGGGGCGACATGCTCCGAAGCCTCTCTATTATGGGCGGGAGCTTTTCGATGATATAGTCAATGTCCTCGTCCGTGGTGGTGTCGGTTATGGACAGCCTCAATGACCCGTGGGCCACCTCGTGGGGAAGGCCGATAGCCAGCAGTACGTGGCTGGGGTCAAGACTCACGGAGGAGCAGGCCGAGCCGGAGGAGGCGCATATTCCCTCCCTATCGAGGCTCAGCACCAGCGACTCGCCCTCCACGCACTCAAAGACGAAGGACGCTATGCCGGGGAGCCTGTTCACCGGGTCACCGGTGAGCCGTGAATATGGTATGGTCTTGAAGGCCTCGATGAGTCTGTCGCGCATCTTTGAAACTCTCGGCATGGTCTCTGGGAGATTGTTGACGGCCTCCTCCAGCGCCGCGGCCATGCCCACGATCTCAGGCACGTTCTCGGTGCCGGAGCGCTGGTTGCGCTCCTGCCCGCCGCCGTGGAGAAGCTGGGGCACACGGATTCCCTTCCTTATATACATGGCCCCCACGCCCTTGGGCCCGTGGAACTTGTGGCCGGAGATGCTGAGCATGTCGATGTTCATGGCCTTCACGTCGATGGGTATGTGCCCCGCGGCCTGAACGGCGTCCGTGTGGAAAAGCACCCCGTGCTCGTGGGCTATGCGTCCTATCTCCGCAACCGGCAAAATGGTGCCGATCTCGTTATTCGCCATCATGACGGAAATGAGTATGGTGTCCGGCCTTATGGCGGCCTCAAGCTCCTGAAGGTCTATGCCGCCCTTCTCGTCCGCCTTCAGATACGTGACCTCGTAGCCCTTCTTCTTGAGCCAGTCCAAGGTGTGTGTTATGGCGTGGTGCTCGATGGAGCTCGTTATAATGTGCTTGCCCTTCGCGGCCTTGGCCTCGGCAATGCCCTTCAGGGCCCAGTTATCCGACTCCGTGCCGCATCCGGTGAAATATATCTCCACGGGCTCCGCGTTGAGGCACTTTGCCACCTTGGCCCTCGCCTCGTCCAGTCCCCGTCTGGCGTTCCGGCCCACGGAGTACAGACTTGAGGGGTTGCCGTAATTTTCAGTCATATAGGGCATCATGGCCTCCACGCACGTCCTCGACATCGCCGTAGTGGCCGCGTTGTCCGCGTAAACAAACTTATCTGCCATGTTAAATTTCGCCTCGTCAAATTTTTTGGCCCCCCGTCCCGCCGCCGCTCATCAGAGCCCCACGTCGGTCCTCCCGGTTAGCCGAAGATAATTTTATACCCGTAAAGTAGGTTTTGTCAATATCCCGATGTTGTAATTGTACAAAATATATGCTATAATCAAACCGCTCGCGCCCTCCGGCGCTAATTTAAATATGAGAGGTCTATTCCCCCTCCCCTACGCCAATTTACGAAAAATCTCCCCGATCCCCCCGTAGGGGCGGGTTCCAAACCCGCCCGTCCCCCGTCAACCACCGCACCCTTCACCCCCTTTTTGGAAAAGGGGGGCAGGGGGGGATTAGAGCTCCCCGTCCCGCCCGCAGGCGAAATCCTTGGCTCCTCCTCGTAGGAGGAGCTGTCGCCCGCAGGCGACTGAGGAAGCGAGGCCGAAGGTCTTGCCCGCACCCCCACCAGAACGCAAACCATGCCCCTCCCTTGGGAGGGGGTAGGGGGTGGGGCGAATATTTTCCTCCGCCCCTCAAAAAGGTCACGCCTTACGGCGCTTATTAAAACGGGAGGGTCACGGACCCTCCCCTACGCCAAAATTTGAAAATCCCCCATTCACCCCGTAGGGGCGGGTTCCAAACCCGCCCGTCCCCCGTCAACCACCGCACCCTTTACCCCCTTTTTGGAAAAGGGGACAGGGGATTAGAGCCCTCGTCCCGCCCGCAGGCGCAAATTCCAATCGCGGCCCTTCGGGCCGCACCCCTATTCCCCCGGCTCCCCGTTTTAATGGGCTGCGCTCGCAAGCGCGTTTCGGAGCGCAACCGCCGCTTGCGGCGGCTCTTAGCGCGGAGATGAGCTGTCGCCTCATCGACTGAGGGGTCCCGCGTGGTAGAATGTCATTCACTCAGACATCTTCCCCGCGTGGTTGCCCCTCCCTTGGGAGGGGGTAGGGGGTGGGGCGTGTCATTCGCCCCTCCTCCCTGAGGAGGGGGCAGGGGGAGGAGCCCGAATATACGTCCCTCTCCCCCCACTTGCATCTCCCCCACTTTTGTGCTAAAATAATCTGAGCGACCCGCGCGTCCGCGTTCCCGCGCCCCCGTCCGATATAATATTTTATGGAGCGACATGAGATGAAATACAGGATTTCCGCCAACGTCATAAGAAGGCTCCCCCGCTATCTTCGGTGGATGCGATTTTTAGAGCGTCAAAAGGTGGAGAAAATATCCTCCGGCGATCTGGGTGAGAGAATGGGCCTCACGGCCTCCCAGATACGTCAGGACTTCAACTGCTTCGGCGGCTTCGGCCAGCAGGGCTACGGCTACAACGTAAGCGACCTTCGCCGGGACATCGGCTCGATACTCGGCGTGGACGAGACGCTTTCGTCCGTGGTCATCGGCGTGGGCAACCTTGGCCGGGCCCTCATTTCAAACTTCCGCTTTTCGGAGTACGGCTTTCGCGTAACCGCGGCCTTTGACGTCCTCCCGGAGCTCCGGGGCGCCGTCATAAACGGCGTCACCGTCCGCCCGGCCTCGGAGCTTGAGGACTACCTTCGCTCAAACGACGTGGACGTGGCCATACTGACGCTCCCGCAGGCATACGCCAACGAGACGGCTGAGCTTGCCGTCAGGTGCGGCGTCAGGGGCATATGGAACTTCACCGGCATCGACTTTGACGGCGATCTTGGCGATACCGTGGTGGAGGACGTACACCTGTCCGACAGCCTGCTCACACTGGGCTACTATCTCCGTGCCCGCCAGAACACAAAGGAGGACATATGAAGAAAATAATCACCGCCCTTCTCGCGGTCTCGCTCCTCGCGGCCATGACCTGCGCCTCGGCCAGCGAGGCCGGCTCCGTGGCCGACCCACTTATAACTAAAAGCTACGCTGAAGGCCAGTACGCCGAAAGTCTCGCGTCCACCCTCACCGCCTCCGCCCTCTCCGCCCTTCAGGCCGTATACGACCGGGCCCTGAGCTCCCTCGACCCCGGCGGCAGCCTGCCTCAGGGCCAGTACACGAACGGCCGGGAGCTCATGTCCCTGCCCGCCGGCACTGTCATATCCATGTTCACCGGCGGCACGCTCATTCTCATGTCCGGCGACATGTCCCTGTCCATTAAGGCCGGGGACGTGGTCGACGCAAGCTCCGGCAAGGTATTCACCGGCGGTGAGCTCAAACAAAACGTGAGATACGTGTGCGTTGAGGACACCTTGGTCTCCTTCACCGCGTTTTCCGACTGCGCCGTCATAATGGAGGGCTCCTACCGCCCCGACGGCACGGTGGTCATACCCAAGCCCCCCACGCCCGTCTTTGACGACGTGCCCGCCGGCGCGTGGTACGCCGAGGCCGTCGGCTACGCCGTGGAGAAGGGCATAATGGACGGCGTGGGAGGCGGCCGCTTCTCCCCCACCGCCGACACCACCAGGGCACAGCTGGTGACCATACTTTACCGCCTTGAGAACGAGCCCGCCGTGGCCCCCGCCGATTTCACCGACGTGCCCTCCGGCCAGTGGTACTCAAACGCCGTCTCTTGGGCCGCGGCCAACGGCATAGTGGGCGGCTACGGCAACGGCACCTTCGGCCCCATGAACGCCCTCACCCGTGAGCAGATGGCAAAGATACTCTACGGCTACGCCCAGTATAAGGGCGTGGACGTGTCGGTCACCGCCGGCCTTGGCGGCTACCGCGACGCCTCCTCGGTCCAGAGCTGGGCCGTGGAGCCCATGGGCTGGGCCATCGCCTCCGGTCTCATCTCCGGCACCTCCCCCGACACCCTCTCCCCCGCCGGGAGCTCCGTCCGGGCCCAGACCGCCACCGTCCTCATGCGTCTTTGTGAGAACATTCTCAAATAGGATCCCCCCGCCTCCCGCAGGTCAATTTTTCCAAAACCGGCCCTGAGGCCGCCCCAAAAAATTCCCACCTCCCTAAACCTGCCCTGAACCTACCTGAAGCTATCCCGAAGCCTATCCAAGGCCCACCCAAAACTATCCCGAAACATACCCGAAACCACCCCGAAACATACCCTCGATTTACGTAAAATCACGAAAAAACGTCCCCGGAAGCATTTACGCGCTTCCGGGGATATATCCTTTTTTGCGTTTTTTATTCCGGCTTTCCGTCCTCGCCGGTATCGCTTTCCGCCTCCGTAGCCACCTCCGTAGCCGCCTCCGTGACCGCCTCCGTGACCTCCACCGTCCGGCTCACGTCCGTGTCCTCCCCGGCCGCCTCCAGATGGAGCTCCGGCCGCTTGTACACGGGCTTTTTCGTCTCCCTGTCTATGTGGTCAATATCCCTGTAAAACGCCGTGTCCTCCGGTAGTCCACGCCTGCGCAGTCTGCGGTTGTTGACCCGCTTTATGATGCTGTACAGCACCGTGGTCAGCGGCACCCCTATGAGCATACCCACGAGCCCGAATAATCCCCCGAAGAAGAGTATGGCGAACATGATCCAAAAGCCCGAAAGTCCCGTCCTCGCGGCGTGTATCCGGGGCTTAAGTATCTGCCCGTCCACCTGCTGGAGAATGACCGTGAAGATGACGAAGATCAGCGCCTGCGTTGGGTTTTCAAGCAGCAGCAAAAGCGTGGAGGGCACCGCCCCTATAAGCGGCCCGAACATTGGGATAATGTTCGTCAGGCTCACAAGAAGCGTTATGAGCACCACGTATGGCATACCCATGAGCATCATGAATATGTAGTTTAATAGCCCCACTATGACGGCGTCTATAAGGGTCCCCACTATGTAGTTGCCAAAGGCGTCGTCCACGGCCTTCGTCTCCGCGATTATCACGTTGGCGGTCCTGACCCCGAATACTGAGTAGGCCACCTTCTTCACCTGGGCGCAGAATATCTCCTTGTTGTACATGACGTATACGGAGATGATAAGACCTATGAAGATGTCCACCACCGTGGCTATGACCGAGATCATGCCCCCGGTTATGTTGGCGATAACGTCCCCAAGTCCCGGCAAAAGCTTCGTCTGGAGCCAGTTTATGAGGGAGCCGGATATGGAGTTCACCCACTCCACCGCCACGTCCTCCAGGGCGTAGCCGTCAAGGACCTCCTGTATCCAATTTATCGCGGCCGTCAGGTAATCCTGAGAGCTCAAAACCAGCTTCTCAACACTTGCGAATATCTCCGGCAAAACTATTATCATAAGTCCGGCCAACACCCAGATAAGCAGGACCATTATGAGAACAATTGAGAATATTCTGGCGGCCTTTTTGGCCTTTACCGGGCTTTTTTTGAACATTCGGCGTGTAAGCCTTATGAATACCTTGTTCTCAAAAATGATAAGCACCCGGTTTAAAAGATAGGCTATGAGTATGCCGTAAATGACCGGCTCCAGCGCCGAGATCATGAGCGACACAAGGCCGGATATGGCCGGCAGACTGCTCAGCAGCCAGAAGAAGATTATGCTCGTCACCACCACTAAAAAGCCGGTGATGCCCCAGTAGAGATATTTTTTATCCCATTTGAAATTTTTCATAAGACCGTCTCCCCCGACCGGGGCCCGCGGGCCCCGTGCCTTATTAAAAAAATCAGACTATCTGGCGGTACATGGCGGACGCGTCGTCCTTGCGGACCGTCTCCTGGACGGACAGGACCTCCACCTTCACCTTTTTCGCCCCGAAGGACAGCTCGATTATATCCCCCGGCTTTACCTCCTTTGAGGGCTTGGCGACGGCTCCGTTCACCGTCACTCTGCCCCCGTCGGCGGCTTCGGCGGCCACGGTGCGGCGCTTTATAAGGCGGGAGACCTTAAGATATTTGTCAAGTCTCATAATTCTCCATCAAAAGGATATGCCCCGGTTCACCGGGGCGTGGTCTTCAGATGAGCCGGGGGTTCCCGGCTCATCTTTTTTGAACGTAACCAGCTTACTCAGCGACGGTGTCCTTGAGAGCCTTGCCGGCCTTGAACACGGGGATACGGCTGGCGGGAATGTTGATGGTCTCCTTGGTCTGGGGATTGCGGCCCACGCGGGCGGCGCGCTCCTTGGTCTCAAAGGCGCCGAAGCCAATGAGAGTGACCTTCTCGCCGGCCTTGAGGGCCTCGACGATGGAGTCGATGGCGGCGTTGACGGCCTTGTCGGAATCCTTCTTGGAAAGGCCGGTCTTCTCGGCGACCGCGCTGATAAGTTCTGTCTTGTTCATACTCTTTTCTTCCTCCAATGTATTTATATCTTTAAAACCCCGTGGGTTTTAAATACTTGTTTGAGCCTCCCTCACTTGACCTCGTCCCAGATCTCGTCCATCTGCTCCAGCGTCATATCCTCAAGCTGAAGGCCCCGGCTGTTGGCGGCCTTTTCCAGCCTTGCGAACCTTGTGAGGAATTTGTCCGAGGCGGCTCTCAGGGCCTCCTCCGGGTCCACCTTTAAAAATCTGGCCACGTTGACGCAGGAAAATAGAAGGTCCCCCAGCTCCTCCGCGGCCCGGTCACGGTCGGAGAGGACCTCTCTCAGCTCCCCGGCCTCCTCGTCTATCTTATCCATCGCGCCCTCAACGGATACCCAGTCAAAGCCGGCTTTCGCCGCTTTTTTCTGGAGCTTCTCCGCCCGCCACAGCGCGGGAAGGCTCTTTGCCACGCTCTCAAGGGAGCTTGTGACGGTGCTCTGGTGCTTCTCCACCCTTTTTATCTTGTCCCAGTTTTGCAGTACCTCGGCGGAGCCTGAGACGCGAGTGTCGCCGAATACGTGGGGGTGGCGCAGTATGAGCTTTTTGCATATCCCGTCCGCCACGGCGTCAAGGTCATACCTGCCCTGCTCCTCCTCGATACGGGCGTGGAAGACCACCTGCAAAAGTACGTCCCCCAGCTCCTCCCGAAGGTGCTCCGGGCTTTTCTCGTCTATGGCCTCTATGACCTCGTAGACCTCCTCGATGAACTCCCGCCTTATGGACTCGTGTGTCTGCTCCCGGTCCCATGGGCAGCCTCCCTCTGAGCGGAGTATGCGGACGATGTTCCTCAGGTCCTCGATGCCGTAGCTGGATTTGTACTCAAAATCTATCATATTTTTTCCCCAACTTCAAGTAAAAAATGAATAAATCACAGATTGTTAACGCAATTTCAGCACTTTTGCCAGTTTTTCACCCTTGGGGAGCAGTAAAATGTCCTCCTTTGTTACCGCCCGCAGGGCAATTATGAGCACAAGGTATACAAAAACCGCCGCCAAAATAGCCAAGCCCAGGCATATCGCCGACAAAAGCCGCCCTTGGCCCTCTGGCCCCATGATGAAGTGCCGGCAAAGTCCGTACACCCCCCAGGCGGCGGCCCCCATCACGAGGGCGCAGATAAGGGGACGGACGGTTATTTTGATGTAGTTGGGCCGCTCCGGGACCTTGACGGTTATGAATATGAGGTTCAGCACCGTTATCACAAAGTAGCACACCAGCGTCCCTATGGGCGCGCCGGATATGTTTATATCCGGATTTCCCACCAGCACGTAGTTTATGCCGATCTTTATGAGCCCCCCGGCTGGCAGAGCCACAAGGGCCAGCTTTTCAAAGCCCGTGGCCTGCAAAACTCCGTTCGTTATGAGGTATGAGCACACAAAGTAGGAGGCCAGCCCCAGCACCGTAAGGAGCTCCGGGCCCCGCTCGTTGGAGCCGGGAAAGAGCACCTCGAATATGGGCTTTGCCAGCACCGCAAGGCCAATGGCCGCCGGCATGGCGATGAGGTTCGTAAGCTTCATGCAGGACTCCATGGTGCTCTTGGCCTGCCCAAGCTCCCGCTTGGCAAGGGCACCGGCTATCACCGGCACCACCGCCACGCAGATGGGCGTTATGAAGGAGGAGGGCACGGTGAAGAATGTCATGCCCTTTGAGTATACCCCGTAGAGCACGTCGACCTTGTCCTGAATAAAGCCCGCGCCGTTGGCGAGCCGCTCCCTTATATTCGCCGTGTCGATGAGGTTTATTATGTTGAGCACCGAGGAGCTTAGTGTTATGGGTATGCTCACCGCCAGTATCTTTTTCGCCGTGGCCCCCCTCGACATGGGCTGGTCCAGATTTAAGGTCATGGGAGTGTTGCGGGCTATGTGCCGGCACTGGAAAATGAGCACCGGGATAGAGAGGCCCAGACCTATTGTGACGCCCACTATGGCCCCCGCCGCTATGACCGGGGTGGAGGCCCCGACGGATTTTAAATACCACGCGATAGCGAGGCCGAAGACCAGCTTACAGCCCACCTCCATAAGCTGGCTTATGGAGGTGGGGAGCATCTTGTTGTGGCCTTGGGCGTAGCCCCGAAGGACCGAGACTATGCAGGCGAACAGCACCGCCGGGGCCAGACACCGGACGCCCACGGCCACCTCGGAGTCGTGTACCATGTCCGCCAGCCACTGGGCGTTCACCAGCATGCACACCATCGCCACGATGCCAATTATCCCGAAGGTCATCATGCCCACGGAGTAGTAGCGCTTTGCCTGCATGGGCCGGGAGGAGGCGCGGGCCTCGGATATGAGCCGGGAGATGGCCACGGGCACTCCCGCGGTGGAGATGGTCAAAATCAGCGTGTAGATGTAGTACATCACGTTGAAGTGGCCTGAGCCCGCGTCGCCGAGGATATTGAAAAGCGGGATCTTGTAGACCATTCCCACGACCTTGGTGATGGCCACGGTGGCGGCGAGGATAGCCGCGCCGGTCATATAATTTGCTTTTTTGGGTTCTGACAAGGGTATCGTCCTCTCATGGAAAGTGGGGACATACGGTCCCCCGTGCAAAGCTTATTCAAACATGCGCCATTTTACACCAGTCGGAAGTAAAAATCAAGACCGACGGCGCAAAAATGGCGCGTTTGGGACATAATATGGCGCTTTGACGGCGATTTGCGGTTATGTCACCCGATTTTCACCCCTCCGACGGGGCGGCGTTGACATAATCGTTGTGGAAAACTCTGTGGAAAATGTGTAAAACTCCGGCATTTCAGGGGAGTTTTCACCGTTCCGGGGTGGGGAAAACCTGTTTTGGTATAATTACCGTCCGTTTCCGGCCATGTCTTTTGTCAACTCCGCGCCCGTTTTAAGGGCCGGATGTCGGACCCGGCGAATTTGAGGACGTAAAATTCCCCCGTCAGCCGTGACATTATGGGTGCGGAGTAGCGCTGGGCGAGCTCGTCGAGGGTGAGGTTGGAGCTTATGACCGTCTTTTTGCCCCCGGCTATGCGGGTATTCAAAAGCGTGTAGAGGGCGCTGGTGACGAAGGCTGTTGGGAACTCGGTGCCCAGATCGTCAAGTATCAGAAGGTCGCAGTTTTCAAGCCTCTTTATATCCTTTTTTGCGTCCTCCGTGTCCCCCCGCCCGAATTTCTCCGCCTCGTATTTTGAAAATACACTTGTAGCGGTGTCGTAGACGACGGAGAAGCCCCGCTCGGAGACCACTCTGGCGATGCAGGTGGACAGGAAGGTCTTCCCAAGGCCCGTGCCGCCCTGCAAAAAGAGGTTCATGGAGGAGGGTGAGAACTTCCGGGCATACTCCCGGCACGTCTCGTAGACCGTCTCCATGACGCTCCTTGGCGGCACGCCGGTGGCGGGGTCCGGCGCTTCGGAGTAGTAGCTCAAGTCAAAGGAGTCGAAGGTGTCCTCCCCAAGCTTAAGTAACGCCGAGAGCTCCCGGCGCTGCTCGTCCCGGTAGAGCTCCATTAAACATGAGCACAGCTCCGTACCCCGGTAGCCCGTGTCGCGGCACTTGGGGCATATATACTTTTCGTCAAGGTAGTCCATAGGGAGACCGGCCCGCAGAAGCTCCATGCCCCGGCGCTCCTGAAGGTCAAGGTTCTCCTCCCTTATGGCGTCCAGCGCCTCAGTGGGGTCGCCGCCGGACATGAGCGCGCCTGTCACGGCCCCGGCCACGCTTTCCCGGAGGGAGCGGTCAATGTCCCGTATACGGGGATTTTTGGCGTAGGCGGTCTCCCGGCGTACGCGCCAGCCCTCCTCGTTATCCGCGCGCCTTTTGTCAAGGCGGGCCTTGGCCCTTGCCAGAAGCTTTCCGTCCAGGCTCATTTACTTCTCCCCCTTTATTTTTCTAAGGGTCTCGCGCATCTGCTCAAGCTCCCCGGCGGTGGCTCCGGCGGCCGGGGCGCGGGTGGGCCGGCCGGGCTTTTGGAATTTCGGCGGGGCGTCGCCCTTTTCGATCTCCTGAAGCGTGTGCAATCCCTTTGAGTGCCAGCTTCGCAGTATGGTGTCCATGTACCGCCAGGTGAGGCGGCCCGTCTTGGTGACGGTCCTGTCGTACGCCTCGGCTATGGCCCCGGTGTCAAAGCCCATGTCGGTCCACGCGTTTATGTACTTCCTCTCCGTGGTGGACAGGGCCCTGCCCGTAAGGCCCAGTATGGGGGCCAGCTCACGCTCCGACGCCTTATAGGCGGTCTGCCTCTTTATAAGGTCCTCGGCGGCCTCAAGGGAGAATATGCCCTCCCGCTCCCAGGCGTAGGCGGTCTTCTCTATGTAGCGCATGGAGGGTCGCCGCCCCTGCCCGCGGGACGACTGCTCCGCCACGCAGTAATTTACCAGCGTCAAAATGACCTCCGGCGGCAGGCGCAGATAGTCGTATATGCCAAACAGCGTCATGAGCCCCTCGCTGGAGAGCTGTGAGCCCAGGGACTTCTGGACCTCCCCCACAAGGAATTTAAACTCCTGGCCGTTTTGAAGCTCCCGGTCTATGTCCTGAGGGGTGTAGCGCGGGAGCTCCTCAGGGCGCTCCAGCTTCTCCTCGGCCTTTTTCTCCCCCTTTGACAGCGTCACAAGGCCAAGCCTGCAGAGCACGTCAAGGGCCGCGTCAAGCTGGTCCACGCTTCTGTGGGTCACGGCGGCGGCGTCCTCGCCGTCGTACCTCCCGCCCCGTGAGAGTATGTAGATGTAGAGGAGCGCCGCGTCGCCGCTCCCTGAGCCCATGAGCCTCCGGGCGGCCTCGCCCTCTATGGTTATCCGCTCCTGAGTTGGCAGTACGAACTGTCCCGACACGCCGCCGCCTCCTTTCGCGTTTGAGTAAAATTACGTATATTATAGCAGAAGTTTGCCGATTGTACAAGTATTTAACCCGAAGGCTCCTTTTTTTGCCGGAAATGGCGGAAAATATGGGGGAAAGGGTGTCGGGGGACATATTCTTGCGCTAAAATGCCCACAATTTGAGGGAAAACCGCGCCGGAGATTATGTAAAATGTAAAAACAAAAATCCCCGCTTGACAGATTTGGCCGGGCGTTGTATTATTGATGCAATCAGTAAAAGGCAGTGATGGGAACAAAGGCGTTCGTGGAAGATCTCAGAGAGCCGCTGTTTGGTGTAAGGCGGTATCGGGCGCGCGCCAAACTCCTCCCTGAGCCGTCAGTTGAAAGGCGAAAGCCGATTAGGCCGGACCGGGTTCTCCCGTTACAGAGAGGCCGCGTTAATGGACGCGGGGTAAGCGGGCGATATTCGCCAAAAAGAGTGGTACCGCGGAGATAATTTCCTTCGTCTCTTTGATCCAAAATGTTTGAGTATTTTGGGTAGAAAGAGGCTTTTTTTGTACCCAAAAATACCGGAAAGGGAAAATTATGAAAGGCTTTGAAAAGTATACCCGTCAGTATTTCATTCCGGAGGGCGACTACTCCGACTGGATGAAAAAAGACCACATCGAAAAGGCTCCCGTATGGTGCAGTGTGGACCTTCGGGACGGAAACCAGTCCCTCATTATCCCCATGAGTCTGGAGGAGAAGCTGGAGTTTTTCGACCTTCTGGTGAAGATAGGCTTCAAGGAGATCGAGGTGGGCTTCCCGGCGGCCTCGGACACGGAGTATGAGTTCTGCCGCACGCTCATCGAGCGCGACCTCATACCCGACGACGTGACCATACAGGTGCTCACCCAGTCGAGGGAGCACATAATAAAGAAGACCTTCGAGGCCGTCCGGGGCTGTAAGAACGCCATCGTACATCTATATAACTCCACAAGCGTGGCCCAGCGCCAGCAGGTATTCAAAAAGTCGAAGCAGGAGATAATCGACATCGCCGTATTCGGGGCGAAGCTCTGCAAGGAGTACCGGGAGAAAACTCCGGGGAATTTCCGCTTTGAGTACTCCCCTGAGAGCTTCACCGGCACGGAGCCGGATTTCGCTCTGGACATCTGCAACGCCGTCAGCGAGGTGTGGCAGCCCAGTGAAAACGACAAGGTCATCTACAACCTGCCCGTCACCGTCTCCCACTCCATGCCCCACGTCTACGCCTCCCAGATAGAGTACATGAGCAAGAACCTCAACTACCGGGACAACATAATCGTCTCCCTCCACCCCCACAACGACAGAGGCTGTGCCGTGGCGGACACGGAGATGGGCATACTGGCCGGAGCCGAGAGGGTCGAGGGGACGCTTTTCGGCAACGGAGAGCGCACCGGCAACGTGGATATAATCACTCTGGCCCTCAACATGTACTCCCAGGGCGTGGACCCGGAGCTTGACTTCCACGACCTGCCCTCCATCACAAGGACCTACGAGAAGGTCACCAGAATGCGCGTCTACGAGCGCCAGCCCTACTCAGGGGCGCTGGTGTTCGCCGCCTTCTCCGGCTCCCATCAGGACGCCATCGCCAAGGGTATGCACTGGCGTGAGGACCACCCCGACGACTATTGGACCGTGCCCTACCTGCCCATCGACCCCACGGACTTGGGCAGAGTGTACGAGGCGGACGTCATACGCATAAACTCCCAATCCGGCAAGGGCGGCATCGGCTACATACTGGAGACACAGTTCAACCTCAATCTGCCCCCCAAGATGCGCGAGTCCTTCGGCTACCACGTGAAGGGCATCTCCGACAGGGAGCACCGGGAGCTGTCGGCCCAGGAGGTCTACAACATCTTCATGGACAACTACGTGAACGTAAAGTCCGTCATGAACGTGCCTGAGGCCCACTACATTCAGGAGCCCGACGGCATAACCGCCACGGTGACAGTCCTATATAAGGGCGTAAAGCAGAAGGTCACGGCCTTCGGCAACGGGCGCTTAGACGCCGTATCAAACGCCGTAAAGATGGTAATAGACCAGCCCTACACGCTGGAGGTATACACCCAGCACGCCCTGGAGGAGGGCTCCACCAGCAAGGCTGCCTCCTACGTCGGCATAAAGGCCCAGAACGGCGAGCTCATATGGGGCGCGGGCGTGAGCCGTGATATAATCGTAAGCTCCATAAAGGCCTTAGTCTCCGCCGTGAACAGGCTGCTCAAATAACCAAAAACCGTAGATTGGAGAACATAAATGAAACTGACAGGTGCGCAAATCGTGGTCGAGACCCTCATCGAGCTTGGGGTCACCGACGTGTTCGGCTACCCCGGCGGACAGGTTTTGAACCTCTACGACGCCATATACGAGGCCGGTGACAGGATAAATCATATCCTCACCGCCCATGAGCAGGGGGCCTCCCACGCCGCCGACGGCTATTCAAGGGCCACCGGCAAGGTGGGCGTGGTCATAGCCACCTCCGGACCGGGGGCTACGAATCTTGTGACGGGCATCGCCACCGCCATGCTGGACTCCGTGCCCATGGTGGCCATCACCGGCAACGTCCCACAGGACCTTATCGGCCGGGACTCCTTCCAGGAGATAGACATTACCGGCATAACACTGCCCATCACAAAGCACAACTACTTTATCCACGACGTGACGAAGCTGGCCGACAAGATACGCGAGGCCTTCCGCATCGCCCGCTCCGGCCGGCCGGGGCCCGTGCTCATAGACATACCCAAGGACATACAGACCGCCGTGGCCGACTACGAGCCCAAGCCCATAGCCGAGCCCTTCCCCCAGCGCGAGCCCTCAAAGACGAAAATAGCCGCGGCCGCGGCGCTTATCGACTCCAAGTCCCGGCCCTATATCCACATCGGCGGCGGCGTTATCGGTTCCAAGTCTTGGGATCTTGTCATGGAGCTCGCCGACAAGATAGACGCGGTCATCGGCTGTTCGCTCATGGGCCTGTCCGCTGTGCCCACCGACAATCCCCGCTTTCTCGGTATGCAGGGTATGCACGGCCACTACGCAAGCTCCATGGCCTCAAATGACGCGGACCTCATAATCGCCGTGGGCACCCGCTTTTCCGACAGGGCAACGGGAAATAAGGCTAAATTTGCCAAGAACTCCAACATAATCCACATCGACGCGGACTTTGCGGAGATAAGCAAGAACATAACCGCCGACATCGGCATCTGCGGGGACATAACCGTGGCGCTCCGGGAGATAATCGACTCGGTGCACGAGGCCAACCACATGGAGTGGGTGGACCACGTGGAGGACCTGAGGGACAAGGAGATGAGCTTCATCGTTGACGACCCCAAGCTCCTCACGCCCATGAAGGTCATGGAGACCATAAATAAGTATAAGACCGCCTACACCCCCGTGGCCACCGACGTGGGCCAGCACCAGATGTGGGCCGCCCAGTATATTAAGTTCCAAAAGCCCCGGAAGATGATCTCCTCCGGAGGCCTTGGCACTATGGGCTTCGGCCTTGGGGCCGCCATCGGGGCCGCCGTGGGGACGAAGGAGCGCACGGTGCTCATAACCGGCGACGGCAGCTTCGGCATGAATTTAAATGAGCTCGCCACCGCCGTCACCTACCATGTGCCCGTGACCATAGTGCTCATCGACAACAAGACCCTGGGCATGGTCCGCCAGTGGCAGACGCTCTTTTTCAACCACCACTACGCGGACACGAACCTCGACGTGCGCAAGACCGACTTTGTGAAGCTGGCCCAGGCCTTCGGGGCAAAGGGCGTCCGGGCGACGACACCCGCCGAGTTCGAGGCGGAGTTTGAAAGGGCCATACATTCCGACGACGTGACCGTCATCGACTGCCTCATCGACAAGGACGAGTTCGTCCTGCCCATGCTCCCGCCGGGAGGGGCCATCGACGACATCATTACGGTAAAAAAGGAGGGCTGAGCCGTGGCTGAAAACAAGGGAAACAAGTTCGTTATCGCCGTTTACGTTGAAAATAAATTCGGCGTCCTCACCCGTGTCACCAGCATGTTCACCCGCCGGGGCTTCAACATCGACTCCCTCACCGTGGGCGTCACCGAGTCCCCGGAATACAGCCGCATCACCATCTCCATGTCCGGTGACGGCTACGCTAGGGCCCAGATGCTAAATCAGCTCCGGAAGCTCTTCAACGTGAAAAAGGTGGAGCTTTTGGAGGAGATAGACGCCATCGAGCGTGAGCTGGTGCTGGTGAAGATAAAAAATAATCCCGACAACCACCAGCGTGTCCTCTCCGCCCTCGATATTTTCAAGGCCAAGATAATAAACTACTCCGTTGAGGCCCTTTGCATTGAGGTCACCGGCACCCCGGACAAGATAGACGCTCTTATCGAGATGATAAAGCCTCTTGGCATCATCGAGCTTTGCCGCACGGGCGTGGTGGCCCTCCAGAAGGGCGGCGGGTCCATCATGGAATCTGAGGACATAAACTAAGCTTTCTACGGCTCACGCCGCAAAACATATCAATAATACTTTTCAAAGGAGATAAGCACCATGAACAGGATTTTCTACGAGCAGGACTGCGATCTGAGAAGGCTTGACGGCAAGACCGTGGCCATCATCGGCTACGGCTCCCAAGGGCACGCCCACGCGCTGAACCTTAAAGACTCCGGCGTCAACGTCATCGTGGGCCTCTATGAGGGCTCCAAGAGCTGGGCCAAGGCCGAGGCTCAGGGCCTGAAGGTCATGACCGCCGCCGAGGCCGCGAAAAATGCCGACATCATCATGATCCTCATAAACGACGAAAAGCAGGCCAAGCTCTACAAGGAGAGCATCGAGCCCAACCTCACCGAGGGCAAGACTTTGGCCTTCGCCCACGGCTTCAATATCCACTTCGGTTGCATCAAGCCCCCGAAGAACGTCAACGTCATCATGATCGCCCCCAAGGGCCCCGGCCACACCGTCAGATCCGAGTATCAGGCCGGCAAGGGCGTGCCCTGCCTTATCGCCGTGGAGCAGGACGCTACCGGCGACGCTTGGGACATCGGCCTTGCCTACGCTCTGGGCATCGGCGGCGCGAGAGCCGGCGTTCTTGAGACCACCTTCCGCACCGAGACCGAGACCGACCTCTTCGGCGAGCAGGCCGTGCTCTGCGGCGGCGTGTGCGCCCTGATGCAGGCGGGCTTCGAGACGCTGTGCGAGGCCGGATACGACCCCCGCAACGCCTACTTTGAGTGTATCCATGAGATGAAGCTCATCGTTGACCTCATCTATCAGTCCGGCTTCGCCGGAATGCGCTACTCCATCTCCAACACCGCCGAGTACGGCGACTACGTGACCGGGCCCAAGCTCATCACCGAGGAGACCAAGAAGACCATGAAGAAGATCCTCTCCGACATTCAGGACGGCACCTTCGCCAAGGAGTTCCTCCTCGACATGTCCGACGCCGGAGCTCAGGTCCACTTCAACGCCATGCGCAAGAAGGCCTCCGAGCACCCCAGCGAGATCGTGGGCGCCGAGATCCGCAAGCTGTACAGCTGGTCCGACGAGGATAAACTTATAAACAACTGAGCTGGCTTTAAAGGCCGCGAAGCGGCCTTTAAATGCCAAGGGGGACGTGCGGGAAACTGCGCGTGAATTTTGCGAAATTCACGCGCAATTTCCCTGCTGTCGCCCTGCGCGCGCCCCAAAGGGGCACACTTGGGCGACAAAAGGGATTTTTTCCGAGGCGCATGTCCTCGGAAAAAATATTTAAAAAATTGAGTTTTGGTGATACCTTCCAAGTTTTAAGAAAGGAAAAACCACAATGATAAAAGACACAGTAGTCAACGGCTTTGGGAATGCGCCGCACAGGTCGCTGTATTACGCCTTAGGGCTTACGGACGAGGAGCTTCAGAGGCCCCTTATAGGCATCGTGAGCAGCTACAATGAGATAGTCCCCGGACACATGAACCTCGATAAGATCACCGAGGCCGTGAAGACGGGCGTGGCTATGGCGGGCGGCACGCCCATAGTTTTCCCCGCCATCGCCGTCTGCGACGGCATAGCCATGGGCCACGTGGGCATGAAGTACTCCCTCGTGACCCGTGACCTCATAGCCGACTCCACCGAGTGCATGGTCATGGCCCACGGCTTTGACGGCCTCGTCATGATACCCAACTGCGACAAGAACGTCCCCGGCCTTCTCATGGCCGCGGCCCGGCTCAACCTGCCCACCGTGTTCGTCTCCGGCGGCCCCATGCTGGCGGGCCACGTGGACGGGCACAAGACAAGCCTTTCCAGCATGTTCGAGGCCGTGGGGGCCTACTCCGCGGGGAAGATAGACGAGGCCAAGCTCCGGGAGTACGAGTGCAAGACCTGCCCCTCCTGCGGCTCCTGCTCCGGCATGTACACCGCAAACTCCATGAACTGCCTCACCGAGGTCCTTGGCATGGGCCTTCGGGGCAACGGCACCATACCGGCGGCCTACTCCGCCCGCATAAGCCTTGCCAAGAGGGCCGGTATGCAGGTGATGGAGCTTGTGAAAAAGAACATAAGGGCGCGGGACATAATGACCAAGGCCGCCATAATAAACGCCCTCACAGCCGATATGGCCCTTGGGTGCTCCACAAACTCCATGCTCCACCTGCCGGCCATAGCCAACGAGTGCGGCGTGGACTTTGACCTGAAGCTCGCAAACGAGATAAGCGCCAGAACGCCCAATCTCTGCCATCTCGCCCCGGCGGGCCCCACCTACATGGAGGACCTCAACGAGGCCGGAGGCGTCTACGCCGTATTGAAGGAGCTCTCAAAGAAAGACCTCATCGACACCTCAGTCATGACCTGCACGGGCAAAACTCTCGGCGAGAACATAGCGGACGCGGAGAATCTGAACCCTGAGATAATCCGGCCCATCGACAACCCCTACTCCCAGACCGGCGGCATCGCCGTGCTCTTTGGGAACCTTGCCGAGAACGGCTGTGTGGTGAAGCGCTCCGCCGTGGCCCCTGAGATGCTCAGCCATGAGGGCCCCGCAAGAGTCTTCAACAGTGAGGAGGAGGCCATAAAGGTCATCTACGCCGGCGGCATCAACCCCGGCGACGTGATAGTTATCCGCTACGAGGGTCCCGCGGGGGGACCCGGTATGCGTGAGATGCTCAACCCCACCTCCGCCATAGCCGGCGCGGGGCTCGACAAGACCGTGGCCCTCATAACCGACGGGCGTTTCTCCGGCGCTACCCGCGGGGCCTCCATCGGGCACGTGAGCCCTGAGGCCGCCTCCGGCGGGCTCATAGCCTACGTCCACGAGGGCGACATTATATCCATAGACATTCCGAACCACTCCATCACTCTAAGCGTCAGCGACGAGGAGATAGCGAAGCGCCGCGCCTCCGAAAAGCCGTTGGTGAAAACCGACATCACCGGCTACTTAAAGCGCTACGCCCAGCAGGTAAGCTCCGCCGACAGGGGAGCCATAATCAACAAAAGATAACGACATATTGACCCCTTAAGCCGGGGAACCGGCTTAAGGGGAACAGGTAAAAAGGATGTGAAACCCATGCCCATGACAATGTCCCAGAAGATTCTGGCCGCCCACGCGGGACTTGACAGCGTAGAGGCCGGTCAGCTCATACTCTGCTCCCTCGACCGTATCCACGGCAACGACATAACCTCCCCGGTGGCTATCCGGGAATTTAAGAAGATGGGGTTTGACAAGGTGGCGAACCCCGATAACGTCACGCTCATCATGGACCACTTCGTCCCCAACAAGGACATAAAGGCCGCCCAGCAGTGCAAGTGCTGCCGGGACTTCGCCTCCGAGCAGGAGCTGGAGAGCTTCTACGACGTGGGGAGAATGGGCATAGAGCACGCCCTTATCCCTGAGGAGGGCCTTGTGGTCACCGGGGACGTGGCCATCGGCGCGGACTCCCACACCTGCACCTATGGGGCCTTGGGGGCCTTCTCCACCGGCGTGGGCTCCACGGATATGGCCTTTGGCATGGCCACCGGCAAGGCCTGGTTCAAGGTCCCCTCCGCCATAAAATTCGTACTCACCGGTGAGCTCCCCCGGTATGTCTCCGGCAAGGACCTCATCTTACATATAATCGGCATGATAGGCGTGGACGGCGCGAGGTATAAGTCCATGGAGTTCACCGGCCCCGGCGCCCACTCATTGAGTATGCCCGACAGGCTCACCGTCTGCAACATGGCAATAGAGGCCGGGGCGAAAAACGGCATATTCGAGGTGGACGACGTGACCCTTGCCTACGAAAAGGAGCACGCCAAGCGTGAGATAAGGGTCTTCAAGGCCGACGAGGACGCAAAATACGACGCGGTCTATGAGATAGACTTAAATAAGCTCCGCCCCACCGTGGCTTTCCCGCACCTTCCTGAGAACACGAAGACCGTGGACGAGATCGGGGATATAAAGATAGACCAGGTGGTCATCGGCTCCTGCACCAACGGCCTTTTCAAGGACATGAAGGAGGCCGCCGGCATCATAAGGGGCCGCAAGGTGGCCAAAAACGTCCGGGCCATCGTCATTCCCGCCACTCAGGACATATATCTTCGGTGCATGGAGGCCGGATTTATAAAGGACTTCATTGAGGCCGGTTGCGTGGTCTCCACCCCCACCTGCGGGCCCTGCCTCGGCGGGTATATGGGCATATTGGCCGAGGGCGAGAGGTGCGTCTCCACCACCAACCGGAACTTCGTGGGCCGCATGGGCCACGTGGACAGCGAGGTGTACCTGGCCAGCCCCGCCACCGCCGCCGCCAGCGCCATAATGGGTAAAATAGCTTCCGCCGAGGAGGTAGTAAAATGAAATGTGTAGGTAAAGTCGTAAAATACGGCGACAACGTGGATACCGACGTCATAATCCCCGCAAGGTACTTAAATACCAGCGACCCCAAGGAGCTGGCCTCCCACTGCATGGAGGATATTGACAAGAGCTTCCACGACAAAATATCCGAGGGGGATATAATTGTGGGCGGAGAGAACTTCGGCTGCGGCTCCTCCCGTGAGCACGCCCCCATCGCCATAAAGGCCAGCGGAATAAGCCTCGTCATAGCCAAGAGCTTCGCGCGCATATTCTACCGCAACGCCATAAACATCGGCCTTGCCATAGTTGAGTGCCCGGAGGCCGCCGAGGCCATCGGGGAGGGCCACACCGTGGAGGCCGATCTTGACAGCGGGCTCATCATGGACCTGACCACCCGCGAGACCTTTACCGCCGAGCCCTTCCCGGAGTTTATCCAGAACATAATCGCCGCCGGGGGCCTTGTGAACGCCGCGAAAAGCGGGATAATCGCGTAGACCGGTCGGGAGACGGAAAGGAAAGAGATATGACATACAATATAGCCCTTCTCCGGGGCGACGGCATCGGCCCGGAGATCGTGGACAGCGCCGTGCGCGTCCTCAAGGCCGTCGGTAAAAAATACGGCCACACCTTCAATTTCACCCCCTATCTCATCGGCGGCGCGGCCATCGACGCCACCGGCGAGCCCCTGCCAAAGGAAACTGTGGACGGTTGTCTTAACTCTGACAGTGTCCTTCTTGGCGCGGTGGGCGGCCCCAAGTGGGACACCCTGCCCGGAAACCTGCGGCCTGAGAAGGCCCTTCTTGGCATTCGCGCGGCGCTGGGGCTCTTTACCAACCTGCGCCCCGCCAAGCTCTATCCCGCCCTCTCCGGCGACTGCCCCCTGAGGCCCGACATCGTGAAGGACGGCTTTGACATCATGATAGTCCGTGAGCTCACCGGCGGCATATACTTCGGCGACCGTGGTTACCGTGAGGGCAAGTACGGCCAGGAGGCTTTTGACACCGAGTGCTACTCCCGCTTTGAGATAGAGCGCATCGCCAGAGTGGCCTTCGAGACCGCCAGAAAGCGCCGGGGGAAGGTAAGCTCCATCGACAAGGCCAATGTCCTTGAGACAAGCCGTCTCTGGCGCAAGACCGTCCACGAGATAGGCGAGAGCGACTATAAGGACGTGGAGGTCCGGGACGTGCTGGTGGACAACGCCGCCATGCAGCTTGTGAAAAACCCCGCCCAGTTTGACGTCATAGTCACCTCCAATATGTTCGGCGACATACTCTCCGACGAGGCAAGCCAGATAACGGGCTCCATCGGTATGCTCCCCTCCGCCTCCCTCAACGAGACAACGCGGGGCATGTATGAGCCCATTCACGGCTCCGCCCCGGACATAGCCGGTCAGGGCATAGCAAACCCCATCGCCACCATACTCTCCGCGGCCATGATGCTCCGCTACTCCTTCGACCTTATTGCCGAGGCCGACGACATCGAAAACGCCGTGGACAAGGCCTTAAACGACGGCCTTCGCACCGCCGACATCGTGGGCTCCTCCGGCAAGACGCCCCTTGGCACCGACGAGATGACCGACGCCATAATCGAGAGGCTCTGATATGACCGAAAGTCTGCCTTACGAGGCCTCAAGGCTGGCCTCCATCGTGGTATTCCGGGGCGTGAAGAACGGCCCGGTGCTCCGGGCCCTTCGGGGCTTTTTCGAGTGTGAGGGGGACGAGTCGGAGCGCGTGGAGAAGTACGCCGACTTCGTCTCGGCCCTCTATGACCAGGGCTATAACCTGAGCCGGTATCTCCTCCGTGCCGCCGCCGAGGACGAAAATCAGTACGTGATACTGCGTTCCCGCGGCGAACCTATCCCCGTGGCCCTCCAGTGGGCCGTTGAGGGGGAGCTGGGGATATTTCAGGAGCTCTCGGACCTCACGGCGGAGGACTTCAGGCGTCTCATGGGCTTTGCCGGGTACCTCCCCGGCTTTGACACGGAGAAGCTTGACTTCGCCGCCGAGTTTGAAAAGCGCATAAGGAATATAAGGCGCACGGGCTACGGCCAGTACGCCCGCCACACCATGTTCCGGGTGGTGGACGGCGACATACGCCCCGTCCACACGCCGGACAGGACGAATATATCAAGCCTTGTGGGCTACGAGCTCCAGCGCGGACAGCTCCTTGACAACACAAGGGCCCTACTACGCGGCCTCCCGGCGGCCAACGCCCTTCTCATCGGCGACGCCGGGACGGGCAAGTCAAGCTCCATAAAGGCCGTGGCCAATCTCCTGTCCCCTGAGGGGCTGAGGCTCATCGAGGTGCCGAAGGCCGAAATAGCCCATATCCCCGCCATAATGGAGCACCTCAGGGACAACCCCTTAAAATTCATACTTTTCATCGACGACCTGAGCTTTGAGAAAAACGACGACACCTTCTCGGCCATGAAGGCCATTTTGGAGGGCTCCGTCAGCGTCAAGGCGTCAAATACCGTCATATACGCCACCTCCAACCGCCGGCACCTTGTAAAGGAGAGCATGTCCGACCGGGACGGGGACGACGTACATATAAACGACACCATTCAAGATACCGTCGCCCTCTCGGACCGCTTCGGCCTGACCATACTGTTCACAAAGCCGCCGAAGGCCCTCTATCTGCGCATAGTCCACGAGCTTTGCGTAAAGAAGGGCATACCGGAGCTGCCGGATCTTGACACGCGGGCCTGCGCCTTCGCCCTGCGGCGGGGCGGCATGACCCCAAGAGCCGCGGAGCAGTTCACCGACAGCGTACTGTCGACCCAAACGGAGGAATAATCGTGCTGACACTTGACAAAATATACCATGCCCGGTACGTCCTCAGGGACGTTATCCGGGACACCGACGTCATATACGCCCCACACTTAAACGAGGAGGCGGAGGTCTATCTGAAGACCGAGAACCTCCAGATAACGGGCTCCTTCAAGGTCCGGGGCGCTTACTATAAGATAAGCCAGCTCTCGGACGAGGAGAAATCAAGGGGCGTTATCGCCTGCTCCGCGGGAAACCACGCCCAAGGGGTGGCGCTGGCGGCCCAAAAGGCCGGGATTAAGGCGGTCATTTGCCTTCCCGACGGGGCCCCAATCTCAAAGGTGGAGGCCACAAAGAGCTACGGGGCGGAGGTAGTTTTAGTGGAGGGCGTCTACGACGACGCCTACGAGCGGGCATTGAAGCTCCGGGACGAGAAGGGCTACACCTTCATTCACCCCTTCGACGACGAGGCCGTCATCGAGGGTCAGGGGACCATCGGGCTTGAGCTCATGGAGCAGATACCGGACATGGACGCGGTCATCGTCCCCGTGGGCGGCGGCGGGCTCATCTCCGGCGTGGCCTTCGCCATAAAGGCCCTCAACCCCAACGTGAAGGTCTACGGCGTTCAGGCCGCGGGAGCGCCCAGCATGGTAAACTCCCTCAAAAGTAAAGAGATCGTCCACCTGCCCACCGTCTCAACCATCGCCGACGGCATCGCGGTGAAGACGCCGGGTGAGAATACCTTCGCCCTGACAAGTAAGTACGTGGACGACGTTGTAACGGTGACCGACGACGAGATCGCCGCCGCCATTCTGGCCCTCATGGAACAGCAGAAGCTGGTGGCCGAGGGGGCCGGGGCCATATCCGTGGCCGCCGCCATGTTCAACAAGGTCCCCGTGAAGGGCAAAAAGGTGGTCTGCCTCATCTCCGGGGGCAACGTGGACGTGTCCATACTCTCCCGCGTCATCGACCGGGGTCTTCTCATGTCCGGTCGCAGGTGCCAGCTCACCATCGAGCTCGTGGATAAGCCGGGCCAGCTTGAAAAGGTGGCGGGGTACATCGCCCGTGAGGGCGGCAACGTGGTCTCCGTCCACTACGAGCACGCCAACGAGGGCTCGGACATCAACGGCTGTTATCTGCGCCTTGAGCTGGAGACGAGGAATTTCGAGCACATAAGGGCCATACGGAGCGCCCTTAAAAATCACGGCTTTAAGCTTATCGACGAATGAAGGAGGACATAAAAATGAGTAAGACCGTACACACCGACCGGGCCCCCGCCGCCATCGGGCCCTATTCCCAAGCCATTATCACCGGGGGCCTCGTCTTCACCTCCGGCCAGATACCCATAGACCCCGCCACCGGCAACGTGGAGGCCGACGGCATCGAGGCCCAGACCGAGCAGGTCATGAAAAATCTCGGCGAGGTCCTGAAGGCCGCGGGCTCCGACTACTCCAAGGCCGTCAAGACCACCTGTTTTCTGGCCCATATGGCGGATTTCGCCGCCTTCAACTCGGTCTACGGCAAATACTTCACCGGCAAGCCCGCCCGGAGCTGTGTGGCCGTCAAGGACCTGCCCAAGGGCGTTTTGGTGGAGGTCGAGGTCATAGCGGAGGCGTAAGGGCCGCCTTAAGGCAAATTTGAGGGCGCACGTCTGACCGCGCCCTTTTATTTTTTGCCTGAAAAGTCAAGCATTGCCGCCTCGTTCTTGACAAAATCGGGCTGTGTGGTAAAATATCCACGTATATATTTTTATGTTTTGATTTTTCAAGCCGTTTGAAGGGAGGCGTCGGGGTGAAGGTCGATGTTCTTGGAGTTTCCTTTGACAACGTGACCATGGACGAGGCCGTAAGGCTGGGTATGGAGATGCTCGATACCCCCGAAGCGGACACGGTGGTGACGCCGAACCCTGAGATCGTCATGGTCTGCCGGAAGGACCCGGAGCTCATGGGCGCCGTAAATTCCGCCTCTCTCGTCCTGCCTGACGGCATCGGAGTAGTTTACGGGGCGAAGATACTGGGCACTCCCCTCTCCGGCAAGGTCCCCGGCGCGGACTGGGCCGAGAAAATGTTTTCCGAGATGTCCAAGAGGGGAAGGAGCGTCTACTTTCTTGGCGCGAAGCCCGGCGTGGCCGAAAAAGCGGCTGAGAATATGGCGAAAAAATACCCCGGACTTGTTATCGCCGGGACACACGATGGGTATTTTAATGATGACGGGCCGGTGGTGGAGGCCATAAATTCCGCCTCCCCGGACCTCCTTCTGGTGTGCCTTGGCGCTCCAAAGCAGGAGAAGTGGATAAGCGCCCATAGAGGCGAGCTCAACGTAAGGCTCATGGCGGGCCTCGGCGGGTCGCTGGACGTGTACGCCGGGACCGTACAGCGGGCGCCGGAGAGCTGGAGGAAGCTAAACCTTGAATGGCTCTACCGGCTCATAAAACAGCCCTCAAGACTGGGGCGTATGCTGAAGCTCCCCCGGTTTTTGATATTGGTGGTTTGGAAACGGTTTTTCGGGAAATAAGAAAGGAGTTAAATATGGTATATATTCTTCTGGCCGACGGCTTTGAGGAGGTCGAGGCCGTCACCCCCATCGACGCGCTGAGGCGCGCCGGCGTGGAGGTGAGGCTGGTGGGTGTCACCGGCATGACCGTGGCGGGGAGCCACGGCATAAGGGTGGAGGCCGAGGAGAGCATTGACGGTATCTCCCCTGAGACATGCGAGGCCATTATCGTCCCCGGCGGACTTCGGGGAGTGCAGAACATAAAGGCGTCCAAAAAGGCCCTTGACGCAATAAAGCAGGCTCACGACGCCGGAAAATATGTCTGCGCCATATGCGCGGGCCCCACGGTGCTGGCGGACCTTGGCATAACCGACGGCAAAAAGGCCGTCTGCTACCCCGGCATGGAGGACGAGATGGGGAGCGCCCTCATGGTCCCCGGAGCCGCCGCCGTCACGGACGGGAAGGTCATAACCGCCCGGAGCGCCGGTACGGCTTGGGATTTCGCCTTTGCCATACTCTCCGCCCTGCGCGGTGAGGACGCGGCAAGGAAGGTCTCCGGCGGCGTTCACTATGACTATCTCAAAATCTGAGCTGAGGGCTCTCGTAAAAAAACGTGAGGCGGCCCTCTCTGAGCTTGAGATAAAGGCCTCCGACCGGGAGCTTGCGTCAGCCTTCATCGCCTTACCGGAGTTTATCAAGGCCAAAACCGTTATGCTCTATCGCGGCGTGGGCAGGGAACCCGACACCGGGCCCATGATCGCCTCCGCCCTCAGGGCCGGTAAGACCGTGGCGTTGCCTAAGATAACCGGCCCCGGCGTGATGGAGGCCCGGAGGATATACTCCCTCGACCAGCTTGTCCCCGGAGCCTTCGGCATACCGGAGCCGAGCGGGGAGTGTGAGGTCGTGGCCCCCGGAGAATTTGACCTTATCCTTGTCCCCGGCGCGGCCTTCTCCCCTAACGGTTGCCGTCTCGGAAGGGGCGGGGGGTATTACGACAGGTACCTGCCCCAAACACGCGGCGTGAAGGTGGCCCTGACGCGTAAATGCCAGCTCACGGACGACATACCGACAGATTCTCACGATATAAAGGTGGACCTTATAATAACAAGGTGAGGCCCCCGAAGGGGCCCCACCCGTTCAGCGACGACGTCAGCAGCCGCACCCGTTGTTGCCGCAACCGCAGTCGTTGCCGCAGCCGTTGCCACAGCCGTTGTTGCCGCAACCGCAGCAGCAGATGATGATGAGTATGAGGATAATCCACAGACAAGAGTTACCGCCAAAGCAATTCATAATTTACTCCATTCCGCCGACGCGCACGGCATTTTGATTGATTTTCGGCTCACGGCGCGCGTCTCCGTCAGCCGGCGGGCGGCCTCGCCGCCCATCTGGGTCATTCTATGCGTTTGAGGCCCTTCGTGTCACCGCGGTTTTCCCCGGTATTTTTTCAGGAGGATAGACATGTCCGATAAAAATCAGGAATTTTGGAAGGAGCTCATGGGCGACGACTTCAAGGTCGACCTTAACGGCGCGCCCGATACGTCCGCGCCCCCGCCGGTCTCGCCAAATGTACCGGAGTCCCAAAAGGGCGCTCCTGAGGGCGGGGACGGGCCCTTTATAGACAGCTCCCAAAAATCGGTGGAGCCCGGATTTACCATCGAGTATATAAGCCGGAGCGAGCAGGAAAGGCCCGCCGGTACCGGCCCCTCCGAGCCCCGTATCCAGCGGCCCATTGCTCCCGGCATGACGCCGGCTCAGCCGAGGGCCCAGTCCCCCCGGCCCCAGCCGTCTTCGGAGCCCAAGATACAGCGGCCCATCGCCCCTGATATGCCGCCCATAGCGAGAGCGCCGGAGGGTAGCGGGCAAAGGTCCGCGGAGCCCCGTATCCAGCGGCCCATCGCTCCCGGCATGACGCCGGCTCAGCCGGGGACCCAGTCCCCCCAGCCCCAGTCGTCTTCGGAGCCCAAGATACAGCGGCCCATCGCCCCTGAGGGCCAAGCGCCTCAGACAGGGGCCTTCCGGCCCGCGCAGCCCCAGATGTCCCCACGTCTGGCGGGGACGGCCCAAGGCGGCACAGCCACCGGCGGCGGCTCAAGCCGAGGAGGCAGGCGCAAATCGAAGGACGACAACTTTGAGGTGGAGTTCGACTTCGACTCGGAGTACTCCGACGTGGACGAGAAGGCCATCAGCCGTGGGCGCACGAAGCGCACCGGGTGTCTCTCCGGGATACTCATGTTCCTCTTTGTGGTCTGCGTCAGCGCGGTGCTGGCAAGCGTGGGCTGGATATGGGCCACGGACGTGCTGGGCCTTGACGGCGACGACGAGGCCGTTGAGGTGACGCTCCCTGAGGACATATTCCACACGGAGGAGCGCGAGAAGGAAAACGACGAGGGCGAAGTCGAGACAGTTGAGATAAACGTGGCCGACATCGACAAGGTGGCCGAGGAGCTATATCAGCGGGGGCTCATAAAGTACCGCTGGCTTTTCAAGCTCTACGTCAAGCTATCCAAGTCCGGTGATATGCTCAAGCCCGGCACATACACCCTCAACATGGTCTATGACTACCGGGCCATAGTCCACGGCATGACCGGCGCCAGAGGGCCAAGGGAGACAACCACCCTCACCATACCGGAGGGCTATTCCGTCACCCAGATAGTGGACCTCTTGGTGGAAAACAAGGTCTGCGAGCGTGAGGAGCTTCTTGACGCGCTCAAAAACTACGACTTTGACTACGACTTCCTCGACAAGGGCACCTTGGGTCAGGATAAGCGTCTGGAGGGGTATCTGTTCCCGGACACCTACGAGTTTTACGTGGACGACGACCCCATTAACGTCATAAGCAAGTTCTTAGATAACTTCAAGCGCAAGTGGGAGGACGACTTCGACGCTCTGGCTGAGGAGCAGGGCTGCTCAAGGTGGCAGATACTCATCATCGCCTCCATGATCGAAAAGGAGGCCGGCAACGACGCCGAGCGCGACCTCATATCCTCGGTCATATATAACCGCCTGCGTCACCCCGACAGGCAGGGCACCAACGGGCTTTTGCAGATAAACGCCACCATCTACTACGTCATAGCCGACACCGGCGAGGAGTACTCAACGGAAATCGACAGTCCCTACAACACCTACCTCTATCCGGGACTGCCGGCGGGGCCCATAGCCAACCCCGGCATCGCCTCCATCAGGGCGGCCCTCCAGCCCAGAGATACGAATTACTACTATTACGCCTTGGGCAAAAATAAATCCCATCAGTTCTTTGAGACGTACCGGGAGTTCACAAACTTTGTAAACTCCGACGAGTACGGCGGAAATCAATAATAGATAAATCAGCAAGGAGAAATAAACCTTATGAAACCTTTCGGCCTTAACGAGCTTCGGGAGATGTTCCTTCGCTTTTTTGAATCCAAGGGCCATTTGAGACTGCCCTCCTTCTCCCTTATCCCCCAGAATGACGCCAGCCTTCTTCTCATTAACTCCGGCATGGCCCCCATGAAGCCCTTCTTCACCGGCGAGCAGGAGCCTCCCCGGCACCGGGTGACCACATGCCAGAAGTGCATACGCACCGGCGACATCGAGAACATCGGCCACACGGCCCGCCACGGCACGTATTTTGAGATGCTTGGCAACTTCTCCTTCGGGGATTACTTCAAAAAGGAGGCCATTCCATGGGCTTGGGAGTTTTTGACCTCCCCCGACTGGGTGGGCCTTGACCCTGAGCGTCTCTACCCCTCCGTCTTCGCCGGGGACGACATGACCCCCGCCGACGACGAGGCCTACGCCATATGGCGCGACGTGGTAGGCGTACCGGAGGACCACATCGTGCGCTTCGGCCGTGAGGATAACTTCTGGGAGCACGGCTCCGGCCCCTGCGGCCCCTGCTCCGAGATCTACTACGACCGCGGCGAGGAGTGGGGCTGCGGCAAGCCCGACTGCCACGTGGGCTGTGACTGCGACAGGTATATAGAGGTCTGGAACGTGGTGTTCTCCCAGTTTGACAACGACGGCGAGGGCCATTATACGGAGCTTAAGCAGAAGAACATCGACACCGGCATGGGCCTTGAGCGCCTTGCCTGCGTGTGCCAGAACGTGGCTAGCCTCTTTGACGTGGACACGGTAATGAACATCACAAATAAGGTCAGCGAGCTCACCGGGGCCCACTACGGTGAGAGCCACAAGTCAGACGTGTCCCTCCGGGTCATAACCGACCACATACGCTCCGGCGTATTCATGATATGCGACGGCGTACTGCCCTCCAACGAGGGCCGCGGCTACGTACTGCGCCGCCTTTTGCGGCGTGCCGCCCGGCACGGAAGGCTCCTTGGGGTCACCGAGCCATTCCTCTATGAGGTGGTGGACACGGTGGTCCACGAAAACGAGGGCCACTACCCGGAGCTCCGGGAGCGGCAGAAGTACATCACCCGCGTTATCCGTGTGGAGGAGGAGAGCTTCGCCAAGACCATCGACGGCGGCATAAGGATATTCAGCGACATGCTCGCGGACCATAAATCAAAGGGCGAGACGGTCTTCTCCGGCGCCGACGCCTTCAAGCTCTACGACACCTACGGCTTCCCCATCGACCTCACGCGTGAGATGGTGGAGGAGCAGGGCATGACCGTGGACGAGAAGGGCTTCAAGGCCCAGATGGAGGAACAGCGCCAGCGCGCCCGGAAGGCCCGCGAGGCTCTGGGAGATCTGGGCTGGGCCGGCGTGGAGTTCGGCAAGGACGTGCCTGAGACGAAATTTGTGGGCTACACCGAAAGCTCCGTCAGCGACGCCCGCGTAGTGGCGCTGGTGGTGGAAAACGAGCAGGCCGAGGAGCTCATGCCCGGCGTTGAGGGCATCGTGGTCCTCGATAAAACCCCCTTTTACGCCGAGATGGGCGGACAGATCGGCGACCGGGGAGTTATTTCCGCTGACGGCATGACCTTTGAGGTCACGGACGTACAGAAAAACAAGGGCGGCAAGTACATGCACTACGGCAAGGTGACGTCCGGCATTTTAAAGCTGGGCGACACCGTAACCGCCTCCATTGACGCTGAGCGCCGGGAGGCCATAAAGCGCGCCCACTCCGCCACCCACCTTTTAGACGCGGCCCTGCGGCAGGTGCTGGGCGACCACGTACATCAGGCCGGTTCCTTAGTCGAGCCCGACAGGCTCCGCTTTGACTTCACCCACTTCGCGGCCCTCACCGGCGAGGAGCTTTTGAAGGTGGCGGACGTGGTGAACAGACATGTACTGGCAGGACTGCCCATCGTCACCGAGGAGCTCCCCATCGAGGAGGCCCGCCAGCGCGGCGCTATCGCCCTCTTTGGTGAAAAATACGGCGACATCGTCCGGGTCGTCACCATGGGCGACGGCTTCTCCGTGGAGTTCTGCGGCGGCACACACCAGGACAACACCGCCAAGGTGGGGCCCTTCCGCATAACAAGCGAGTTCTCCGTGGCCTCCGGCGTGCGGCGCATCGAGGCCATAACGGGACTTGAGTATTTCAAGGAAAACGAGCGCATGAACCGCACCCTTTTGGAGGCGGCCAACGTGCTCAAATCCTCCCCCTTCGAGCTTGTTGACAAGCTGAAGGCCAATCAGGAGGAGATGCGCCACCTCCACCGGGATCTGGAGACCCTTCAGGACAAGCTCCGCTCCGGCGAGATCGGCAGCTTCCTCGCCTCCGCCAAGAAGGTGGGGGACCTACACGTGGTCACCGCCAGCCGCCACGGGGCCACGCCCGACGACCTCCGGAAGATCGGCGACATGCTCCGTGACCGGGACAGCTCCGTTGTGGCGGTCATCGCCAGCGTGGACGGGGAGAAGCTCACCTTCCAAGCCGTCTGCGGCAAGGACGCTGTATCAAAGGGCGTAAAGGCCGGGGACATCATAAAGGCCGTCTCAGCCATCTGCGGCGGCAAGGGCGGCGGACGGCCCGACTCGGCCATGGGCGGCGGCAGGGACGTCCTCATGCTGGACGACGCTTTGGCCTCCGTTGACAACCTCGTGGCCGAAAAGCTTGGCCTGTAAGCCGGGGTAACGCATGAAGATAGACTTTTCCGCGATTTCAGAGCAACACATCGACGGCTTCAAGGGCGGCGCGGGCCTTTTTGAGCCCCGCATGTTCGTAGACAGCAACAACAAAATAATGCTGGCCACTCTGGCCCCCGGAGCCCACATCGGGACGCACACCCACGGGGGGAACAGTGAGATAGTCTACATCTTGGAGGGCGAGGCCGTGATGGTCTGCGACGGTGAGTGCGAGGCCCTCCGCCCCGGCGACGTGAGCTACTGCCCTGAGGGCCACGCCCACAGTTTGAGAAACGAGAGCGATACGCCCCTTCGGTTCTTCGCCGTAGTGCCGGAGCACAGGCCGTGACGGAATATTACCGGGCCTACGACCGGCGCTACAAGGCCGTACACGGCGCCGGCCTCCAGTGGGCCTCCGACGCGCCGACGGCCATTGTGGCCGAGACTGTGCGCGGTCTCGGCCTCACCGCCCGGAGCCCCATACTTGAGCTGGGCTGCGGCGAGGGCCGTGACGCGGCGGCGCTTTTGCGGGATAATTACAGCGTGACCGCCACGGACATATCTTTTGAGGCTGTGAGCTGGTGCCGCCGGAAGTACCCGGAGTACGCCGGTAATTTCACGGTCCTCGACTTTGTGGGCGGCACGCTGTTGCGAAAATTTGACTTCATCTACGCCGTGGCGGTGCTCCACATGCTGACGGAGGACCACGACCGGGCGGCCTTCTGGCGGTTTGTCAGGGAGCACCTGACGGACGCGGGACACGGGCTGGTGCTCACCATGGGCGACGGCACGGTCTCCCGGAGAAGCGACCCCAAGCGCGCCTTTGACGATGTCCCCCGCGTCCATCAGGCCACGGGCAGGACACTTACGGTGGCCTCCACCACCTGCCGGACGGTGGATTTCGCCGCCCTCCGGCGGGAGATCGACGGAGCCGGCCTTGAGCTAATCCGTGACGGCCTTACAGGCGCTGAGCCGGAATTTGACGTGATGATGTACGCCCTTGTGAGAGTGAAAAAATAAACGAGGAGGAATACGCATGTCCGAAGTTTTGAATTACGATGAAAACTGCCTTTTCTGCAAGATAATCGCCGGTGAGATTCCCTCCGAAAAGATATACGAGGACCGGCTCTGCTACGCCTTCCGGGACATAAATCCCCAGGCCCCCACACACATACTTGTGGTCCCCAAGGCCCACATTAAGTCCGTGGCGGAGATAAGCTCGAAAAACGAGGCCCTTGTGGGCCACATATTCACCGTCGTCGCCAAGATCGCCCGCAGGGAGGGCTTGGAAAACGGCTACCGCGTCGTCACAAACTGCGGCCCCGACGCCGGCCAGACCGTCCCCCACCTGCACTTCCACATTCTCGGCGGCGCAAAAATGGCCGAAAAAATGGTGTAAGCCATGGTCGTTGAGGCAATTCCCGTCAGTCTGAAAGATGGGCGGGAGGCAATTTTGCGCTCCGTGCGCCCGGAGGACGCCCCGGCTATGCTGGAGAGCTTTTCCGAATGCGTCCGGGAGACTCCCTTCCTGCTCACAAGCCCCGATGACACGGCGGCGATGACCGTGGAGGACGAGCGGGCCTTCATCGAAGGGTATCTGAGCTCCCCCACCGGCGATGTACTGCTTGGCTGTTTCGTGGACGGGCGCCTCGCGGGTACGAGCGACATCACTTTCGACGCCCATGTCAAGACCTGCCACCGGGCGGGCCTCGGCATCGCCATTCGGCGGGAGTTCTGGGGTCTGGGCATCGGCACGGCCATGCTTGGCGTGCTCATTCGCGTCGCCGAGAGCCGCGAGTATGTCACCCAGTTGGAGCTTGACTTCTTCGAGGGCAACTCCCGTGCCCGGACGCTATATGAGAAGATGGGCTTTCGCATCGTCTCCTGCCACCCCGACGCCGTGAGGCTGGAGGACGGGAGCTTTCGGAATTCCTATCTGATGATACGCAAAATCTGCCGTTAAACCGCGAATTTATTGCCAATTCAAGCCAAAGCTGTTACAATATTATAAGCTTTTACATTTCAGGAGGTACACAACATGAGTAAAGGGAAATTTTATCTCTCCACCGCCATCGCCTACGCGTCCGGCAAGCCCCACATCGGCAACACCTACGAGATAGTGCTGGCCGACGCCATATGCAGGTTTAAGCGAATGGAGGGCTACGACGTGTACTTCCAGACCGGCACCGACGAGCACGGCCAGAAGATACAGGAGAAGGCCGAGGCCGCCGGTGTCACCCCACAGCAGTTCGTGGACGGCACCGCCGGGGAGATACGGCGCATCTGGGACCTGATGAACACGAGCTACGACAGGTTCGTGCGCACCACCGATCCCGACCACGAGCGGAAAATTCAGGAGATATTCGAGCGCATGGTGGCCTCCGGGGACATCTACAAGTCCAAGTACGAGGGCTGGTACTGCACCCCCTGCGAGTCCTTCTGGACCGAGAGCCAGCTTGTGGACCACAAGTGCCCCGACTGCGGCCGGGAGGTCAAGTGGGCCGAGGAGGAGGCGTACTTCTTCCGCCTTTCCAAGTACACCGAGCCCCTTATGAAGTACATCGAGGAGCACCCCGACTTTATCCAGCCTGAGGCCCGGAAAAACGAGATGATAAATAACTTCTTAAAGCCCGGACTTCAGGACCTGTGCGTCTCCCGCACGAGCTTTTCTTGGGGCATACCCGTCAAATCCGACCCCAAACACGTGGTCTACGTGTGGCTGGACGCCCTATTTAACTACGCCACCTTCCCCGGCTTTGAGCCGAACGGCGAGGACAGCGACAATTACAAAAAGTATTGGCCCGCCGACGTGCACCTCATCGGCAAGGACATTCTGAGGTTCCACACCCTCTACTGGCCGGCCTTCCTGATGGCCTTGGGCGAGCCCCTGCCCAAGCAGGTATTCGGCCACCCGTGGCTCTTGATGAGCGACGGGAAGATGTCAAAATCCAAGGGCAACGTGCTCTACGCCGACGACCTTGTGGACCTCTACGGCGTGGACGCGGTCAGATACTACGTCCTCCACGAGATGCCCTTCGCCTCCGACGGGACCATGAGCCACGACCTCATAATCGAGCGGATAAACTCAGACCTTGCCAATATCCTTGGCAACCTCGTGAACCGCACCGTGACCATGACGAACAGGTATTTTGACGGCGTGGTGGGCTCAAACGCAAATCTTGAGCCCGTGGACGCGGAGCTCATTGAGCTGGCCCTCCAGACACCCAAAAAGTGCGCCGAGAAGATGGCCTCCCTCCACGTGGCGGACGCCATAGACGAGATATTCACACTCCTTCGCAGGGCCAACAAGTATGTGGACGAGACACAGCCTTGGGTACTTGGGAGAAGCGAGGATACAAAGCCCCGGCTTGCAACGGTGCTCTATAACCTTCTTGAGACCGTGCGTTTTGCCGCCACGCTCTTATCGCCCTTCCTCCCCGACACGTCAAAGCGGATATTCGCCCAGCTCGACCTCCCCATGTCCGACTGGGACAGCCTCTCCGCCTTCGGGGCCATACCTGAGGGGCACAAGATCGGCTCCGCCGAGATACTTTTTGCCCGCATCGACCCGGCCAAGAAGGCAAAGGAGATCGAGGAATTTTACGCCGCCAAAAATCCCGCGCCGAAGTCCGACCCGGTGCTCCCCGACGTGACCATCGACGAGTTTTCCAAGTGCGACATGCGGGTCTGCAAGGTGCTCAGCTGCGAGAACGTCAAAAAGTCCGAGCGGCTTTTGAAGTTCACCTTGGACGACGGCTCCGGCACGCCAAGACAGATACTCTCCGGCATCGCCAAATTCTATAAGCCGGAGGAGCTGGTGGGCAAGACCGTAGTGGCCATTCTGAACCTCCCCGCCCGGAAGATGATGGGCCTTGAGTCCAACGGTATGCTCATCTCCGCCGTAAAAGAGGAAAACGGCGAGGAGAAGCTGCACCTTCTCATGCTGGACGACAAGATCCCCGCGGGTTATAAACTCTGCTGAATTGAATTCGCACGAAAAATTGTGCTCCCCTACCGGGGAGCACGTTTTTTATGGAGTTTTTAATTTATCTTCGCCGCAAACACGAGGCTGCCGTTGTGCTTCCCGGCGGCGATACCGCCGGGGGCGGTAAAGAGCTCGATCTCGTCATGAAGCCGCGTCTCGCTGGCAAAGTTCATGGTGAGCTCCCTTGCCGCCTCCACGCCCAAGCACTGAAGGGCCATATCGGCGTAGCGGCAGTTATTTGTGTGGTCGTTCTCGTCAAGGTCCGCCTCGGTCACGACGTGGTGTCCCACCGGCGTCAGGTCCCGCGGGCGTATCCTGTCTATCCCCTCCGGTATGGCCGTCTCCGGGGTGTACTCCCCTTTAAAATCCACGTCCGTCTGCTCCACGTGGCGGGTGAGGAAGTTCACCACGCACCACTGGCTCGTCCCCAGAATTAGCCTCTCCCCTGTCTTTGACAGCACGTAGAAGTCCCTGTCGTATATTAGCGACCCGGTCCTCCGGGGAAATGAGCGCAACTCATACTCCCTCCCCGGCACAAGCTCCCCCAGTACCCGGAAGCGGGATTTCGTTATGACCCATATGAGGTTTCTCTCCATGAGCACGTCAAACCCCAGCCCCGCCGCCGTGGCGTGGGCCTTGGCTATCTCCTGAAACTCATGCAACACCGCCGACGCCTTCACGTCCCCCGCCGCCGTAAAATCCCCCTCCGAAAAAGTAAGGGGCATGGAATACTGTATATACACAAAACCACCCTTTTCCTGAAATTTTCACACATTCAAAATCTTGGACAATATCAAGCTTCTTCAAGCAACCGGCAGTTCAATTCATATAAGGCCGTTTTATTTGAATCCCATGTAAGGAGCGCCATAGCGTCCTTATAGCTCAGCCACTCGCAGCCGATGTGCTCGTTAGATAAGCTTATGTCCGAAGCACATTCAAACGCGAAGTGATATTCGGGAATAACATATGTATCCTTTGCCCAATATTTCCGGTGCCGTTCCGAAATAACATTGGCGGGAACATAGGCCATGGACATCAGCTTTAAAATTTCACTTGTTTTTACCCCGGTCTCCTCCGAAATTTCTCTGACCGCCGCCTCTATCGGCGTTTCGCCGTCTTCACCGCCGCCCGCGACAAACTGCCACTGATCCAAATCCGCGCGATGCAGAACACAAAACCGCGGCTCCGTGGGCGCTGTTTTCCTGAAAGGAACCGCCAATATCTGAAATGGCGCTCTCATACCGTTAACCTCCGCCGATCCTGATTTATCTTATCTGTTGAACAACAGCTTCCAAATTCCCGTCTATCAAATCATTTTTCGCAAGGACATGTGCCTTGCGAAAATTACCTCTTGTTTTGCGGAGTGTGCCGCCTTCGGCGGCGCGCGGAGCAAAACGGCGGGAAATGAATTTTTGAATTCTAATTCAAAAATTCATTTCCTCTCGTACCCCCTATTTTGGCAGAAAAGGCTCCGCCTTTCCTGCCAAAAGAAATAGCCGCCACCGGCGGCTGTTTCTTTGGCGGAGAAGGAGGGATTCGAACCCTCGATACCCTTTTGGGGTATACACGATTTCCAATCGTGCGCGCTCGACCGGGCTACGCGACTTCTCCACGTCTCGGTTGAGTTTATTTTGTTCAAGCTTTGCTATTATAGGGTATTTTGGCTCGGTTGTCAAGGGCTTTTCCCGGTTTTTTCGCTCTTGCCTCACATATCCGGCCTGTCGGCGTAGATGGCGGAGTCCAGCACGTCGGCGTATTGGGTGAGAAATGTCTCCGCGTTGCAGTGGGGCACGGGCTCGTCTATGTCCCCGCCGCTGGCCACGAGCCCTGAGGCCGGAAGGCTCACCGTCACGGACGCCCCCTCGTCTGTGCCGCCCAGTATTATCCTTCCCCCGTGGTTTTGGGCTATGAGCTCCGCCAAGGCAAGGCCCATGCCCGCTCCGGGCCTCTTTTCCTGTGACGACTTGGGGCGGCTATACCGGCTGAAGGTGTGGTCCAGCGCCTCCCCCTTAAAGCCGTCCCCCGTGTCGGCGACGGTTATGAGCGCCCCGGCCCTGTTTTTGCGGACGGACACGGTTATCTTGCCGCCCTCCCCGGTGTGGCGGAGGCTGTTGGATATGAGCTCCATCAGCATAAGCTCCGCCTTCTCTGTGTCCAACCTGTAAATTATCTGCTCCTCAGGGGGCTTGAAAACAAATTTGACGCCCCTGTGGTGGGCGAGGGCCGCGCTGGTGGTAATAACGTCCCCCACCAGCTCCCCCAAGTCCACGGAGTAAAATTTAAAGTCCTTCTCAAAGCCGTCGCCCAGAACTCTTTTCGTGTTGTACACGACTCTCGTGACGGCGTGAAGGGCCCTGTCGAGCATGGTCAGATAGGTTATGCTCGCCAAGTCCCCCGTCTCCCGCGCCCTGGCGATGACCAGATCCCGCGACATGGCGCAGATGGACAGGTCCTCCCACACGGCGCAGACGAGAGACGCGGCCAGCGTCCTCGCCTCGTCCGTGGGCTCCGCGCTCCGGTGGGCGGTTATAAGCGTCATGTCCCCTATCCTCCGGGTGCCGGCCTCCAGCTCCACCCCGCCCACCGTCACCTTGGCGGAGGGCACGTCGCCGTCCTCCCGCGTGAGCTCCTCCGGGAGCACCTGCGATACGTGGGCGTTGCGCAGATCGCGGCCGAATATCTCCTCCGCCGCGGGATTGGCATATACGATCTTCTCCCCGCGCCGTACAAGCGCCGGGGTCTCCATCTCAGCAAGAATGTCAAAAAAATCCCTTTCCTCAAGCGTCATTGCCGATCCTCTCCTTTATCCGCACACCATTTCACCTGTCTTTAGTCTTCTGTTTCAACAATAATATCAAACATGGCACTTTTTTTCAACGCTTTTTCGTAAACTATGAAAAAAATGCCCTTATTTGCGAAAAAAGACTTTATTTTTTCGCCGATAGAGGTTATAATTTATATCGTCAAAAGTATGTCAAACTTCTGACCTTTTATCCAAGTCCATAATTAATAATATTGTTTGGAGGTTTTCACTATGAGCATCAAAATTGGTATCAACGGTTTCGGTCGTATCGGTCGTCTGGTGTTCCGCGCCAGCCTCGATCACCCCAACGTTGAGGTCGTGGGCATCAACGACCTCATCACCCCCGACTACATGGAGTACATGCTGAAGTATGACACCATTCATGGCCGCTTCGAGGGAACCGTCGATCACACCGATCATTCCATCATCGTAAACGGCAAGGAGATCGCCGTCTTCTGCGAGAAGGACCCCGCCAACCTGCCTTGGGGCAAGGTGGGCGCTGAGTACGTCGTGGAGTCCACCGGTATCTTCCTGACCAAGGAGAAGGCCTCCGCTCACCTGAAGGGCGGCGCCAAGAAGGTCGTCATGTCCGCCCCCTCCAA
>CANREY010000012.1 GCA_947629755.1 uncultured Oscillospiraceae bacterium
GTAGAGGAGGAGCGAAGCCAGCGCCTGAGCCCGACCGGAGGGAGGGCGAGGCAAAGCGGCTTCAGCGACGACGTAGAAAGGAATGGGAAACAGATATGATGACACCTCAGGATATTGAGAGCATGGAGTTTGCCAAGGCCGTGTTCGGCGGCTACGATATGGCGGCTGTGGACGATTTTCTTGAGCAGGTGACGGCGGACTACTCCGCCCTCTACAAGGACAACATGGTCCTGAAGGGCAAGCTCAAGGTGCTGGTGGAGAAGGTGGAGGAGTACCGCTCCACTGAGGACGCCATGCGCATGGCCCTGCTGTCGGCCCAGAAGATGAGCGACGACATGCTGGCCGAGACAAAGAAAAAGTGCGACGACATGCTGGCCGAAGCCAATCGGGCCTCCGACGCCTCAAGGGCGAAGGTGGCGGAGAATATCACCCAGGAGGACATGAAGCTTGAGGCCGCCAAGATAAAGACCTCCTCCTTCGTCGCCGCCTCCCGGCAGATAATCGAGCAGTATCAGGCCTTCCTCAATAAGCTTGAGACAGTCACGGCCGAGTATAGCGAGGGCGCCCCCGCGGCCAAGGCCGCCCCGGCGCAGGCTCCCGCCCCCGCTCCGGCCCCGGCGTCGGCTCCCGCTCAGGACACCGTCCGCTTTGAGCCCCAGACCCAGCCGGCGGCCCCGGCTCCTGTCCAGCCGGCCGTTCAGGCCCCTGTTCAGGCCCCGGTTCAGCCTCCCGTTCAGGAGAGGGTAAAGCCCTTCATACCTCCTGAGCCCGCCCCGGCTCCCACGTCCGCAGTCGAGCCCGCGCCCGCCCCCGCGCCTGAGAGCAAGGCCACGGAGCAGGACGTGCAGTCCATAATCGACGAGCTTCTGTCCGACGCCTCCAGCGCCGAGCCCGCCAGTGAGCCCGCTCCTGCCCCCGCTCCGGCTCCCGCCCCCGCTCCGGCTCCCGCCCCCGAAAAGGAGGACCGGGCCGCCACAAGGCGCATAGACATCGACGCGGTGCGCCGCTACTACTCCGGCGACGGCGACGCCAAGCGGGCATGGGACGAGGAGGACGAGCTGACCACCCCACGGCCCAAGTTCGACTTCACCGATCTTAAATTCGGCTCCAACTACGCCGACGAGGCCCCCACCGAGGGCCGCAAATCAAGGAAAGACAAGTAATAAGCGAGGAAACTCAAATGCCGCAGGATTACAATTCAACAGTCAATCTTCCGAAAACCGATTTTCCCATGCGGGCCTCACTTCCGGCCAGAGAGCCGGAGATGCTGGAGCGCTGGAATGAGATAGACCTCTATCACGAGATGCTCAAGCGCAACGAGGGAAAGCCCCTCTTTGTCCTCCACGACGGCCCTCCCTTCTCAAACGGACATCTGCACATGGGCCACGCCTTAAACAAGGCCATAAAGGACTTCATAGTCCGCTATAAGTCCATGACGGGCTACAAGACGCCCTTCACGCCCGGCTGGGACAACCACGGTATGCCCATCGAGTCGGCCATCATCAAACAGCAGAAGCTCAACCGCAAGGCCATGTCCGTGCCGGAATTTCGCTCCGCCTGTCAGGAGTTTGCCCAGAATTTCGTGAATATCCAGCGGGACGAATTTAAGCGCTTGGGCTACGTGGCCGACTGGGACCACCCATACCTCACCATGGACCCGAAGTTTGAGGCCGAGGAGGTAAAGGTGTTCGGCGAGATGTACCGCAAGGGGTACATCTACAAGGGCAAGAAGCCCGTCTACTGGTGTCCACACGACGAGACGGCCCTTGCCGAGGCGGAGATAGAGTACTCCGAGGACCCGGTCACCACCATTTTCGTAAAATTCCGGGTGAAGGACGATTTGGGCAAGCTTGCGTCCTACGCCCCTCTTGACAATATATACTTCGTCATATGGACCACCACCACCTGGACCATTCCGGGGAATCTGGCCATATGCTTAAATCCCGGCTATGAATACACCCTGACCCGCGCCAGCAACGGCGAGGTCTATATTATGGCGAAGGAGCTTGCCGAGACGGTCCTTAAAAAGGCCGGGCTGGAGGTTACTGAGGTCCTGGCCACCTTCAAGGGCGCGGAGCTGGAGCTCATGACGGCCCAGCACCCCCTCTTTGACCAGACGAGCCTCGTAATTTTGGGCGACCACGTGACGCTGGACGCCGGTACCGGGTGCGTGCACACCGCCCCGGCCTACGGCGCGGACGACTTCTTCGTCTGCCAGAAGTATCCCCAGATACCCTCAGGCAGGGATTTAGTGGTGAACGTGGACGACGCGGGCCGGTTTACGGCGGACGCCGGAAAATACGAGGGCCTCAGCGTCCTCAAGGCCCACGAGCCCATCTATAACGACCTTGTGGCCTGCGGGGCTATTTTGGCAAGCGAGAATATAACCCACTCCTACCCCCACTGCTGGCGGTGCAAAAATCCCATAATCTTCCGGGCAACCGACCAGTGGTTCTGCTCCGTGGACGCCTTCAAGGAGGACGCGGTACGCGCCGCCGAGGCCGTCACCTGGCTTCCCGACTGGGGCCGCGACAGGATAAGCTCCATGATCCGCGAGCGGGCCGACTGGTGCATCTCCCGCCAGCGCCACTGGGGACTTCCCATACCGGTGCTCTACTGCAAAAAGTGCGGCAAGCCCATCTGCACCGAGGAGACGATTGAGAAAATCTCAAAGCTTTTCCGTGAGCGCGGCTCCAACGCCTGGTTTGAGCTGGAGGCCGACGAGATAGCCCCAGAGGGCTTTGTGTGCCCGGAGTGCGGCTGTGAGCACTTTGAGAAGGAGACGGACACCTTAGACGGCTGGTTCGACTCCGGCTCCACCCACATAGCCTCCATGGAGCTTGACGCGCCCAAATGTTGGCCGGCGGACCTCTACATGGAGGGCGGCGACCAGTACCGCGGCTGGTTCCAGTCAAGCCTCCTCACCGCCGTGGCGGTGAAGGGAAAAGCGCCCTATAAGACCGTCCTCACCCACGGGTGGACCGTGGACGGCGAGGGCCGGCAGATGCACAAGTCCCTGGGCAACGGCATCTCCCCGGAGGACGTGGTGAAGAAGTACGGCGCGGACCTTGTGCGCCTCTGGGCCGCCAGCGCCGACTACCGCAACGACATGCGTTGCAGTGAGAACATCTTCAAGCAGCTCTCCGACAAATATCTGAAGATACGCAACACCGCCCGGTACATTCTGGGCAACTTAAACGGCTTCGATCCCGACGACCGGGTGGACTTCGCCGATATGCTCCCTCTCGACAAGTGGGCCCTTGTGGAGCTGAACGCCTTGGTGGAGAAGTGCCTTGCCGCCTACGAGCGCTACGAGTTCCACGGCGTCACCTACGCGGTGCACAACTTCTGCGTGGTGGAGATGTCCAGCTTCTACCTCGACATCATCAAGGACCGGCTCTACTGCGACGGGCCGGACAGCCTCTCCCGCCGGAGCGCACAGAGCGCCATTTATGAGATACTCGACGCCATGGTGCGCATCATAGCCCCCATTCTGGCCTTCACCTCCGACGAGATTTGGCAGGCCATGCCCCACGACAGGAGCGCCAACCCCCTGCACGTGATGCTCAACGACATGCCGAAGGTCAAGGCTGAGCGGGTATTCGACGGGGCCGAGAGCGATAAGTGGGAGAAGCTCATAGCGCTGAGGGCCGACGTGCTGAAGGCGCTGGAGATAAAGCGGGCCGACAAGTCCATCGGAAAGCCGCTGGACGCCAAGGTGACGCTCTACGTGCCGGAGAGCGCCAAGGCCGATATGGAGAAGCTTCAGGGCATGGACCTTGCCCAAATGTTCATAGTCTCCCACGTGGACGTGGTCTACGGCGAGGGACAGGGCCTTAAAGGCGAGACCGGCGTCACAGTGGACGTGGAGCCCTGCGCCGACGAAAAGTGCGCCCGCTGCTGGACCAGAAGCGAGAGCGTGGGCGAGGACCCGGACCACCCGGAGCTCTGCCACCGCTGCGCCGAGGTCGTAAGGGGCCTTTGATAAGCGAAAAAATTGTATGGGGCGGGTTTTGTGACCCGCCCCTGCGAGTATAAGGGAGTTTTATGCTGTATATCATCATTGCGGCGGCCTGCTGTGCCGCGGACCAGCTGTTCAAAAAGTGGATCGTGGCAAACATCGCGCTGGGCGGGCACATGGAGCTCATTCCGGGGGTGCTGAGCCTCACAAATCTGCGCAACACGGGCATGGCCTTCTCCATGCTCTCAAAGCACACGTGGCTTCTGTCCCTCATATCCGCTGCGGTGATAATCTTCATCGCCGTACTGCTCTTTCGCGGCAAGTTCACCCGGTGGGAGAAGGTCTGCATGGCCGTCATAATGGGCGGCGCGGCGGGAAATCTCATCGACCGGGTGTTTTTGGGCTACGTGGTGGACATGTTTGAGACGGAATTTGTGGACTTCGCGGTGTTCAATCTGGCCGACGCCTTTATCGACGTGGGGGCCGTGCTTTTCTGCGTGCTCTACATAGTCCGCACCGTCCGGGAGGACCGGAAAAAATCGGAGGAGAAGCCTCATGACGGCGACGCTGACAGTAACTGAGCCGGGGAGAGTTGACGCCCTCGTTGCCGGGGCCATGCCGGAGCTGAGCCGGGCCTTCGTCCAGAAGCTTTTGGAGGAGGGGCGCGTCAGCTGTGGCGGCCGGGCCGTGAAAAAGAGCTTTCGTCCGGAGATAGGGGACGTACTCACCGTGGACATACCGGAGCCGGAAAGGCCGGAGGTCACGGCGGAGGACATACCCCTTGACGTTGTATACGAGGACCGGGACGTGATAGTCATAAATAAGCCCAAGGGAATGGTGGTCCACCCCGCTCCGGGCCACGCCGGGGGGACGCTGGTAAACGCCCTTATGGCCCACTGCGGGAGCGAGCTTTCCGGGATAAACGGGGTCTTGCGGCCCGGAATAGTCCACCGGATAGACAAGGACACCTCCGGGCTTATTATCGCCGCCAAAAACGACGCCGCCCATAAATGCCTTGCCGAACAGCTTAAAAGTCATACGCTGTCAAGGACTTATGAGTGCGTGGTGGTTGGAAACATGAGGGAGGACGCGGGGACGGTGGACGCGCCCATAGGCCGCCACCCCACGGACAGGAAAAGGCAGTGCGTCACGGAGAAAAACTCCCGCCCCGCCGTGACGCACTGGCGGGTATTGGAGCGCTTTCCCGGCTATACCCACCTTGAGTGCAGGCTGGAGACGGGGCGCACACACCAGATAAGGGTCCATATGGCCCATATCGGACACCCGATATTGGGTGACACCGTCTACGGGGCCAAAAAGCCCGTGCCGGGCCTTCAGGGCCAGTGCCTGCACGCAAGGAGGCTGAGGTTCGTACACCCGTCAACGGGCGAGAGCGTGGAGGTGGAGTGTCCGCTGCCGGAGTACTTCACCGGCGTACTCGATAAGCTCAGGAAGATGTAAAAAATCCCTCCCGAAGTCCGGGAGGGATAAATTTTTTGAAACGGTTTAAATGATCTTCTCCATCCACGCGCCTTTTTTGATCATGATGTAGCCGATTACGCATTTTACAAGCTCCGTACCTTGGACGATGAGAAACATGGGCACTACGGGCACGCTGGTGAAGCGGCTGAGGACGAAGGCCAGGGGGACGCAGACGCACCAGACGAATACGCTGTCGAAGACGAAGGTTATGACGGTCTTGCCGCCGGAGCGCATGGCGAAGTAGGTGCAGTTGGTGAAGGCGTTGAAGGGCATGATGGCGGCGGCCACGAGGATAAATTTCCCGGCAAGCTCCCTGACGGCGTCGGTGGTGGCGTAGAGCAGCGGGAAGACGCCGGAGAGACAGGCCAGCGCCGCGCCCATGACGATGTTCAGGGCCACGGAAAAGGCCGTGAGCTTCCGAAGCTCGTCCATGACCCGGTCGCGGTCAAGGCCCTCCCCTAATTTCTGGCCGATTATTATGCCCACCGCGTTGCCGGTGGCCATAAAGGCCACGCTCATGGCGTTCCATACGGTGGACTCGATATTTATGGCCGCCACCACGTCAAGGCTCCGCACGGAGTAGCACTGGTTGAGCACCGCCATACCGGCGGCCCAGAGGCCCTCGTTCATGAGGAGCGGCAGGCCCTTGCGGAATATACGCTTTGCCAGTTTGGCCGGTACTCTCAGCGTCTTATAAAGTCCCGCGGCGAAGGGGGCTTTTCCCCCGGCGTGTAGGTGGGTCCAGCCGGCGGCAAGCATAAGCTCTACGTACCTCGACATAACCGTGGCCCAAGCCGCGCCCCGGACGCCCATGGCGGGGGCGCCGAAGTGGCCGAATATGAGCACGTAGTTGAAAAAGAGGTTCACCAGCACCGCCGTCACCCCGGCGGCCATGGGCACGACTGTCTCGCCGGTCTCCCTTAAGGTGGAGCAGTAGGCGTTGGCGGCGGCGAAGGCGGGAAGGCCCCAGAGCATGACCTTCATGTACTCCATGCCGTATTTAAGGTAGAGCTCCGCGTCCTTAGCGTCGCCCTCGCCCCGAAGCCAAAGGCGCACAAGGTCCTCGCCGAAAAGGCTCAGGGCCCCGATACCCACGGCGGCGATGGCAAGAACGGACATGAGCTTGAAGCGGAAGGTCCCGCGTATGCCCTCGTTATCGCCGCTGCCGGCGTACTGGGCGGTGAAGATGCCAGCCCCGGACACCGCGCCGAAGATGCACAGATTGATGACGAACAGCACCTGATTTACAATGGCCACGCCGCTCATCTGGGCGGTGCCCACCCGGCCCACCATGATGTTGTCCAGCATGGAGACGAAGTTGGTTATGAGGTTCTGCACCATTATGGGCAGCGTCACGGCCATGGTGGCCTTATAAAATTTTCTGTCGCCTACGAATTTTGAAAGCATGACGTATCTCCGAAAAAATCATATTACATGAAAAACGGGGCCCCTGACGGGAGCCCCGTTGAGGTTTGAAATCGGGTATTTACATGTAAAATCCGTCGTCGGGGACGAAGCCGCCGATGAGGGCGGGGTCCATGGTGTAGAGGGCCGACAGGTAGTCGGCAAGGGACTCGCGCATGTCATCGCCACCCACGATCCATATGAGCTCACAACCCTCAAGGGCCGCCCATGCCTCCTCCTCGGTGTCGGCCATACCGGCCTTTACGGCGGCGGCAAGATTGTCGGAGACGGTCTTCTGGGACCTCTCAAGGTCGGTCAAGAGGGTCGAGAGGGTATCGCTGTCCATGTCGGACCTTGCGACGAGACAGCCGGCGGGGAGCATGGACTCGCCGGTGAGGTAGGTCCACTGCTCCTCGATGTCTAAAGCTATCCTGAAGCCGCCGTCCCTGACTATGGCCTCCCCGGCGGAGAGGGAGGGCATGAGGGCCAAATCCGCGTCATATAGGGACCCCTCGTCCACGTATCTCACGTCTAAGGTGTCGCCCACTATGTAGCCGTACTCTTCGGCTATGTACTCGAATATCCGGGCTGCGGCCTCATGACCGTTGGGCAGATACACGGTCCTGCCCACAAGGCCAAAGATGTCCCGGACGCTGTCGCCCCGCTCCACCAGCACCCAGCCGCCGGAGGCGGTTATGGCGGCCAGCTTCACCTTGCCGTCGGTCTCATTGTAAATTTTGGCAGCGTCGCTCACGGGGAGCAGGGCGGCGTCAAGAGCGCCGGAGGCGAGCTTTTCCGCCACGTCCCCGCCGACGGCGACCTCGTAGCGGTCGGAGCTTGCCAGCCCCGCGGCGCCGAGAGCGGCGGAGTCGCGCAGTACGCCAAGCTTGAGCGCCGGCTGAGCGGGGGCGGGCTCCGTGGACTGAGAGCCGTCAGGCTGCGTGCCCTCAGTGCCCGTCGTGTTCACGGGGCCGGAGACATCGGTGGGAGTTGACCCCGACGGGGTGTTGTCCTTACACCCGGCCGCGGACAGACAGATCAGCAACGCCAAAAATAACGCGAAATATTTTCTCATCTCCACGCCCTCCTTCGGATTAAGGCTTTTTATATATATGAGTTTAAGTGCAGGGGCGAAATTTGTCAAGGGGCAAGATGAGATTGGGGGGAGGGGGCCAACATAAAAGCCCCGCGCCGCGTATCTGCGGTACAGGGCTTTTTACGGTTCCAGATTTTCTTCGTCAAAGAGCGGGGAGGCGAAAAACTCGTGTAAGGAGACGTCCAGCCCCTGACACAGCTCGTGGAGCACTCGGAGCTTCACGGACCCGTAGGACATATTGACAATATTCCCGATCGTCGACTTCGGCACGCCGCTTCGCATATATAGCTGATATTGGGTCATCTTCCACTCACTCAACAGCTCGGTCAGCCTCGCGCTCACCGCCTCATTCAGTCTCATTCTGGCCTTATTCCTCCAACAGCTTCGATGCGGGGATACCAAGCACGTCGGCCATTCTGAAAAGTGTTTCCAGCGAAATGCCCCTTGTCGTGCCTGTACCCTCGACCTGAGCGAGGAAATTCACGCTCCTGCCTATCTTCTCCGCAAATACCTCCTGCGTGTAACCGGCCAGCTTGCGGTAATACGCTATTTTCAGTCCCAGCACCTTGTATTTTTCCGGATAGTCGGTCCGCATAACGCACACACCTCGCTTCTGCTATTATGCTACCAACAATCAGATTAAAATAAAATTTGTGTAAAATAAATGATTGTTTACTTGTAATAAATAATGCGCTATAATAGGGATAACAGGCGTGCCGAAATAAGTGTCAAACGTGCCAATCGGACGCGTGTATATACAAGAAACAGCTTTTAGGCGGTGATGTAATGACAGTTACCTTTTGCGGTCACCGGCGATGTCCCGACAGCGCAAAGCTGAGAAAGTGGCTGGCAGAGCGCGTTGAGGAGCCGGGGGAGCGGGCGGGTCTGGGACCCGCCCCTACGGGGTGAATGGGAGATTTTCCTGTTATGCCGTAGGGGAGGGTCCGTGACCCTCCCGTATTAAATAAGCGCCGGAGGCGCAACCTTTTTTCGGGGGGACGCCCCACCCCCTGCCCTCTCCCAAGGGAGGGGCTGATTTTGCGTTCCGGTGGGGGACGGGGAGAGTTTTTTGGGGGAAAAGGGACGAAATTCGGGGTTTGGTATTTACAATATGGGTGAAAAGATATAAAATTATATATATCCATATCTCTATATCTTTCCGAAAGGGGGGTCACGGGTGAGGCTTAGGAAATTACTGGCGCTCATATTGTGCGCCGCGGCGCTTGTGTGCGCGCTCTCCCCGGCGGCTCTGGCGGAGGAGCGGGACGGGGCGTATACCCCGGAGGAGCTTGAATTTATAAAAAATGCCGGTACCCTGAGAGTGGGGTATGTGAGCGACAGAAGGCCCGTGTCCTTTGAGGACGATAAGGGGGAGCTGGCCGGGATCTCAAGGTACATATTTGACCGGGTGGCGGATATAAGCGGGCTTGATTTTGAATACGTGGCGCTCCCCACCGGAGCGGTGACGTATGACTACCTCACGGAGCAGAAGCTGGACCTCATAACGAGCGTCGAGCAAAACAGCCGCAACCAGCAGGCCAGAGGGATACTTGTGAGCAGCTCATACCTCACGAGCAGGAAGGTCATAGTTTGCCGGCAGGATTTGAGCTTTTCAAAGGACAAGCACCTGACAGTGGCGCTATATAGCGGCTCGCAGACTATAAAAAAGGTGCTGACAGACATATACCCAAACTTCACTCTCCGGGACTACGACTCCACCGAGGCGTGTCTTGACGCGGTGAGGGGCGGGGAGGCGGACCTCATGATACAGAGCCAGTATGTTGTGGAATACTGGCTTTCAAAGCCGCGCTTTTCGGAGCTCAAGGCCATTCCGGCTGTGGGAGTGGACGAGGAGCTGTGCTTTTCGGCGGTGGTGTCCATCGGCGGCGGGCCGGGGCCCTCACAGGAGACGGGGGAGAAGCTCATCGCCATAATCGACAAGGCCATCGCCAATCTCTCCGAGGAGGAGATAAGCGACTACACGATCCAAGGGATAATGGAAAACCAGTACGACCAGACCCTTGGGGATTTCGTGTACAAATATAGGCACCTCATAATCGCCCTGGGGCTGTCGGCGCTGGTCATACTGGCGCTGGCGGTACTGCTCATGCGGGCCCATGTGCGCTCAATGGAGGCAAAGAGCGACGCCAAGGCCAAGGGGAGCTTTCTGTCCACAATGAGCCACGAGATAAGGACGCCATTAAACGGGCTTATCGGGCTAAATTACCTCATGGGGCAGAAGATAGAGGACCCGGAGAGGCTGTCGGCGTATCTTCGCCAGTCCACGGCCACGGCGAAATATCTGCTGAGCCTGGTGGACGACATACTTGACATGTCAAAGCTCCAGGAGCACCGTATGGAGATAGTGTCGGAGCCCATGGATCTGGAGCTCCTTGTCACCGGGGCGGCAAATCTGGCCCGGAAGGGCATGGAGGAGAAGGGCATCGAATTTAAAAAGGACGTGACCGTAGCCACGCCCTGGATCATGGGGGACGCCGTGCGTGTGGAGCAGGTCCTCATGAATCTTTTGGACAACGCCGCGAAATTTACGCCGGAGGGCGGAAGCGTGACGCTCCGCGTGTGGCAGGGCACACGGGACGACGGAAGGGTCGTCACGGCCATGGAGGTCACGGACACGGGTCGGGGCATGAGCGAGGAGTACCAAAAGCATGTGTTCGACTCCTTCTCCCGCGAGATGGACACCGTGTCGAAGGGCAACGAGGGCACGGGGCTGGGCCTGGCCATAAGCCACGAGCTGGCCACCGCCATGGGCGGGGAGCTAAGCGTAGAGAGCCGGAAGGGCGAGGGGAGCAGGTTCCAGTTCATGTTCCCGGCGGACATCGCCAGCCCTCAGCCGGCGGAGGAGCCGGCGGCCGAAAGATCTCCGGGGCGGACGAAGATACTGGTGGCCGAGGACAATGAGCTCAACCGTGAGATAATGCACGACCTTCTTGAGGCCGAGGGGTACGAGGTGCTTCTGGCCCTTGACGGCCGGGAGGCTGTGGAGGTATTCAGGGCCTCAAAGGTGGGGGAGATCGGGATAATACTTATGGACCTTCTCATGCCGGTCATGGACGGCTACGAGGCCGCGCGGGCCATAAGGGAGCTGGACAGGGCCGACGCAAAGACGGCGCGGATAATCGCCTGCACGGCCAATACCTTTGAAAATGACCGCCGGAGGGCCTTTGAGGCGGGAATGGACGATTTTATCCCCAAGCCAGTCGACGTGGGGGAGCTTCTTGACAAGATAGGGGAGTGACGGGACGCTATTTGTCCTCCTTTTTAACGCCGGTCAGGTCAAAATCGGGGGTGTATTCCTCTTTGGCGGAGGAGAGCTCCTGATAGAAGCCGTCCTCTATGCCGCTTTTGTCCATGTAGGCTACGGCCTCGCCGTACTCCTCCGGGGTGAGGCGGCGGTTTATTTCGGGAAAGTCGCTGGCCCGGCCCATGGGGGTATACTGACTCATGAGGGAGAAAAGGACCTGACCGGGGGCGAAATTTCCGGCCACCCAGTCGATGACCCGCTTTGTGTTATCAAGAGCTCCGGGCAGCACCAGATGGCGTATGATAACGCCGCTCTTTATAAGGCCGTCGGTGTCCAGTACGTAGGGCCCCGTCTGGCGGTACATCTCAAATATGGCTCTCCCCGCCGTCTCCGGGTAGTCCGGGGCGGCGGAATATTTTTTGGCAAGGCCGGGGTCTATATATTTCATGTCGGGAAGGTAGATCTGAACGCGGCCTTCAAGCCTTTTCAGGGTCTCTACGCTCTCATAGCCCGATGAGTTCCACACCACCGGCACGGGCAGGGGGTCTTTAAGGCTCTCCAGCACGCCGTCCACGAAATGGCCGGCGGTGACTAAATTTATGTTGTGTACGCCCTTATCGATGAGCTCAAAGTATATCTCCCTGAGCCTTGCCGGTGTGACCGCGACGCCCTGCTCGCCGCGGGAGAGGCGGTAATTCTGGCAGTAGACGCACCGGAGGGCACAGCCGGAGAAAAATACCGCCCCGCTGCCCCGCTCCCCGGACACCGGGGGCTCCTCCCACATGTGGGGGGCGGCGCGGGCGATACGTATTTGTGTGCCCTGCCCGCACACGCCGGAGCCGGAGCGCTCGTCCCGGAGGACGTTACATTTTCTGGGACAGCTCTTACAATAAAATCGCATGACAGGCGCCTCCCGCATTGACCTTTTTGATTTACAGTATTATAATACTGTCTAACAAAAAAGCTGTCAAGGAGGGTCGGCCATGAAAATAGTCGTACTGGACGCGCACACGGAAAATCCGGGGGATCTGAGCTGGTCGGGCTTTGAGGAGCTGGGCGACGTGACCGTATACGACCGGACGCCAAAATTTGACGATAAGGAGATAATCCGGCGAATAGGCGACGCGGACGTGGTCATAACCAACAAGACCCCGGTCCGGGCCGTGGCGCTGGACGCCTGCCCCACCGTAAAATACGTGGGCCTTCTCTCCACGGGCATCGACGTGTGCGACTGCGCCCACGCCGCCAAAAGGGGCATACCGGTGAGCAACATACCGGCCTATTCCACCAACGCCGTGGCCCAGCACGCCATAGCGCTGCTTCTGGAGATATGCTCCAAGGTGGGCGTACACTCCGCCGCCGTGCACAGGGGAGAGTGGCAGAGGTGCGAGGACTTTTGCTTCTGGGAGGCGCCGCTCATGGAGCTGGCGGGCCTCACCATGGGCATTATCGGCTTTGGAAGGATAGGCATGGCCACGGGGAGGATCGCCGGGGCCCTGGGTATGCGGGTGCTGGCCACGGGAAGCCACGAGACGGACGAGGGGCGTAAGATAGGGGAGTATACGGACCTTGACACGCTGCTTGGAAGCTCCGACATCATATCCCTACACTGTCCCCTGAAGGACGAGACGAGGAAAATAATAAACGCTTCCACCATCGCCAAAATGCGCGACGGCGTGATAATACTCAACACCGGCCGGGGCGGGCTTGTGGACGAGGAGGCGCTGGCCTCGGCCCTCAAGTCCGGCAAGGTCTACGCCGCCGGGGTGGACGTGGTGTCCGTGGAGCCCATTTTGCCGGAAAACCCGCTGCTTGCCTGCGATAACTGCTACATAACCCCCCACGTGGCCTGGACGCCAAAGACGTGTCGCCAGAGGGTGATGGATATTGCGGTGAGGAACCTGAGGGCGTATATTGAGGGGAAGCCGGAGAATGTGGTGAACGGGGCGGGGTGATTCGGCCCACCCCCTGCCCCCTCCCAGAGGAGGGGCTATTTTAAAGTTTTTTCTTTCTTTATGCAATAAAATCCCTTTCCCGCGCATTACTTCATTGACAGGGAGTGAACTGAGATGGACGATCTGGTTGAGGAGCCGGAGGTCCGGGCGGCCACGCTTGAGCGGCTGCTTCGGGAAATCGGGGCGGGGAGCCGGGAGGCGCTGGGGGAGCTTTACACGCTGACCCACGCGGCCGTCTACGCCTTGGCTCTATCCGTACTGGCAAGCGCTCAGGACGCCGAGGAGGCCACCCACGACGCGTTTTTGCGCATCTGGGACTACGCCGGCTCCTATAAGGCCAAGGGCTCGCCAATGGCATGGATAATGGCGGTGACGAGAAATCTCTGCCTCATGGAGCTTCGGCGCAAAAAGCGGCAAAAGGCTCTCTCCGATGACGAGTGGAACGCCATTCCCGCCGAGGACCGGGGCCTTAACTCCGAGGACCGGGCGCTTTTGCAGTGGGCGCTGGGGTCCCTCGACGCCGCCTCACGCCAAATCGTCCTCCTCCACGCCGTGGCGGGGCTGAAGCACAGGGAGATAGCGAAGCTCCTGAGCCTGCCCCAGAACACGGTCCTGTCGAAGTACAGCCGCGCCATCGGAAAAATGCGCGCGGGACTTGAGAAAGGAGAGTGAGCCCGATGACGGATAAGGACATAGAGATGAAGCTCAAGGCCGCCGTGGAGCGCTCGGCCCCCGACGGACTTTCCCGGCTCCTCTCCGCTGTTGACGACGGGAAAGGAGACGAAAAAATGGAAAAGGTAAGCAAAAAGAGAAACCGCTGGATCGGCGCCGTGGCCGCCATTTTGGCGGTGGCCCTTATAGGTGGGGCCGGCGGATTTTACTACTCACGCAACATGGCCGTGGCCACGGTGGTGTCGCTGGACGTGAACCCCAGCATACAGCTTGAGGTCAACCGCTCCGAGAAGGTGCTCGCCTGCGCCGGGCTGAACGACGAGGGGCGGGAGATACTCTCCTCCATGAACGGCGGGGCCGATCTTGAGGGGGCGAAGCTCAACGTGGCGGTCAACGCCATCGTGGGGGCCATAGTCCGGGCGGGGTATCTGGACAGCCTCAGCTCCGCCATACTTATATCGGTGGAGGACAACGACGCCGCCCGCGGCGAGAGGCTCCAGGCCCAGCTCGTTGCCGAGGTGGACGGCGTTCTCCAGACCGCCGCCAACTCCGCCGGAGTACTCAGCCAGTACCTGACGGTGGACGAGGGACTTAATGAGCAGGCCCAGCAGAGTAACATCTCCGCCGGAAAGGCGGCGCTTGTCAATCAGGTGCTCGCGCTGAACTCCGACCTTGATTTTAACGAGCTGGCGGCCCTGTCCGTGGAGGAGCTGCGGGACCTCATAAAGATCGGCGCGCCATACATGCCCATCGGGAGGGACGAGGCGGCCAATATCGCTGAGGAGTACGCCGGTACGTCTGTTCTTGACCGTGAAGTAGTCTTTGATGTGGACCCGGAGCTTGACGACCCGGTGCCCCACTACGAGGTGGAGATCCGTTACGACAGAGAATATGACTACACGATCCACGCCTTCACCGGCGAGGTGTTGAGCGGTCAGGCCGACATCGTGGTCCGCACACCCTCCACGAATCCCCCCGCTCCCGATACCCACGAGCCCGGCATCACCGCCGACGAGGCATTCAACGCCGCCGCGAAGTTTTTCTCCGAAAAGCACCCGGAGCTTGTGGGCAACTTCCTGAACATCAAGACGGAATACGATAGGGACGACGGCCACTACGACGTGGAGTTCTGGTGTCAGGGTTACGAATTTGACTACGACGTGGACGGAAAGACCGGCGATATACTCCGTGAGGAGACGGACTACCGCTACACGCCTCCCGCGCCCACCGAGCCGGCCCCCACCGAACCGGCACCCACAACGCCCGCGACCACGCCCCAGCCCACCGACATCGGCGCGGACGCGGCAAAGAGCGCGGCGCTGAAGCACGCGGGGATAGCCGACGCCGCGTCGGTCACCTGGATAAAGTGCCAGCACGACTGGGACGACGGCCGTCACTGCTACGAGATTGAGTTTGAGTGCGGCGCTACCGTCTACGAGTGCGACGTGGACGCGCAAAGCGGGACCGTGACAAAATTTGAGTCCGAGCCCTGCGACAATCTGGCCCATCACCATAACGACGAAAGCCACCACGACGAGGGCCACCACTCCGTCACAACGGATATAGGCGCGGACGCGGCGAAGGCGGCGGCGCTTGGCCACGCGGGGCTTGCGGAGAGCCAAATCACGCGGCTTAAGTGCGAGCGGGACTACGACGACGGACAGCTCGTCTACGAGATCGAGTTTAGGTCCGGCGGCTACGAGTACGAGTACAAGATCTCCGCCGCCACCGGCGCGGTCCTTGAGCACGAGCGCGACTGGGACGACTGAAGACGGCCCGTAAGAGTGAATAAAAAAGGAAGTCCGCCGGGACTTCCTTCCAGCCTGTCGGAAAAGGCCCGCGGCCTTTTCCAACAAGGGGGAACGAGCGAAAAAATTCGCGAAAAGGTCTGCGGACCTATTCGCGAATTTTTTCTGCCGTTTTGCTCCGCGCGCCGCCGGAGGCGGCACACTCCGCAAAACAAAAGGGATTTTTTCTGACGCACATGTCGTCAGAAAAAATATTTGGCGAATTGTCAAGTCAAGTGCAACACGTAGTCGAAGAAAACTTCCATAGGGGTCAACCAGTTAAGGCATTTTCTCGGACGAGTATTTAAGAGAAAAAATATGTGCTCAATTTGTTCGTCAGTAACGTTCGCTATGTCATACCCTTTGGGTAGGAATTCTCTGATGAGGCCGTTGGTGTTCTCGTTCGTCCCTCGTTCCCACGGTGAGTATGGCGCCGGAAAGTAAAACTCCACCTGCGGCAACGCCTTCGTTACTTCCTCATGTCTGGCAAATTCTCTGCCCCTGTCCGGCGTCACGCTCTTTACCTTGTCCTGAGGCAGATGGCTCAGCGCTTTTATCATTCTTCCATTAACGGCTTCCACTTCCTTCGTCGCCGTTTTACCTCCGGCGGTAAAGCGTGCTTTTCGGTCCACTAACGTAAGTAAGCACTCCGAACCTCGCTTGCCTATTACTGTGTCTCCTTCAAAGTGGCCAAGCTCTGACCTGTCCTGAGCTCCCTGCGGCCTCTCCTCGATGTGGTGGGTGATGGGTATCTGGCTCTGCTTCCCTTTCCCGCCTTCCTTGCGCTTTTTTCCCTTGTGTCGCAAGTGCCGGGAGAACCTTGACGCTTTCCTGAGATGGCCCTCCTTGTTCAGCGGCCCGTTGAATAGTCCGGCGTTTATGGCCCTGTATATGGAGGCATAGCTTATCTGCAACGGGTTGTTTTCGAGCCTCAGCCTGTTCGCTATCTGCTCCGGGGACCAGTGCTGTTCCTCTATGAGCCTGCGGACTGTCTCACGGTACTTAGGGTTGGACAGCTTATGCTTTTTCCCGCATTTCTTTCGTCGCTTCTCGTAGCGTATTTGCGCTGTTGAGGGCATATACGGACGCCGATAGCATCGGCCGCGCTTCAGCTCCCGACTGATCGTGGACGGCGAACGGCCGAGAGCTTTGGCGATCTCCCGGATACTTTGCCCTAAATTCTTCATTAGGTATAGCTTTTCCCGTTCTTCTATGGTAAGATGTTTGTAGTGACGCATGACGGTTGCCCCTTTCCTTGTTGTCCGCAAACACCATTCTAAGGGGTCTTCCGCCATGTGTCACGCTTTTTTTCAATTGTGTTGCACTTGAATTGTAAATCTAAGTTTGAATTTGAGTTTTTTGGCAAACTGAAAGGAAGCCCATCTGGACTTCCTTTTTTTGTTGACAGGGGAGCGATTTAGAGTGGTAACGTTTCCAATCGTTATAGTGGAAATTGCACAATTTTTTAAGGAGGATCTAAGGAATGAAAAAGAAACTGTTAGTCATCACCCTGTGCCTTTGCATGGTGGTATCCCTTCTGGCCGGGTGCGGCAAGGAGGGCAAGGGCTCCGTCTACTGGCTCAACTTCAAGCCTGAGTCCGACGAGGTCCTGAACCAGATCGCCAAGATGTACACAGACGAGACCGGCGTTGAGGTCAAGATAGTCACCGCCGCCTCCGGTACATACAGCCAGACCCTGACCAGCGAGATGGACAAGTCCGCGGCCCCCACGCTCTTTGTCATCGGCAACTCCGCCGGTGTGAAGACCTGGGGCGACTACGCGCTGGACCTGAAGGACACCGCTGTGGCCAAGGAGCTCAGCACCGACGCCTATAACCTCTACGACGAGAGCGGCAAGCTTGTCTCCATCGGCTACTGCTATGAGTGCTACGGCATCATCGTGAACCCCGACCTTTTGGAGAAGGCCGGCTACAAGCTTGACGACATCAAGAACTTCGCCGCTCTGAAGGCCGCCGCCGAGGACATTCACGCCCGCGCCGCCGAGCTGGGCTTCGACGCCTTCACCTCCAACGATATGGACTCCAGCTCCAGCTGGCGCTACACCGGCCACATGATAAACCTGGACTACTACTACGAGGAGAAGGCCGCCGGCAAGACCTGGACCGAGTGCCCCGACACCATCACCGGCGCTTATGTTGACAACTTCCGTCAGCTCTACGACCTGTGCGTCAATAACTCCACCGTTGACAGGGCGAGCCTTGCCACCGGCGGCCACGACGCCCAGAGCGAATTTAAGACCGGCAAGGCCGTCTTCTATGTCCAGGGCTCCTGGGAGTATTCCGCCGTCGCCGAGACGGTCCCCAACGCCACCATGATCCCCTACTACTGCGGCGTTGACGGCGAGGAGAACGCGGGCCTCAACTGCGGCACCGAGAACTGCTGGGCCGTGAACTCCAAGGCCTCCGAGGCCGACCAGAAGGCCACCCTCGACTTCATGTACTGGTGCGTCACCGATCCTGAGGCCTCAAGGCTCTTAGTGGACTCCTTCGGCGTCATGCCCTATAAGCAGGCCGCCGCCTCCACCAACGGCTTCCTCAAGGCCTCCGAGGACTACTCGGCCAAGGGCTGCTACGTCATGGACTGGGCCACCAACTATCAGCCCAACGTGGACGACTACCGCGCCGCCTTCGTCTCCGCCCTCAACCAGTATAACGCCGATCCCACCGACGCCAACTGGGAGTCCGTCAGGACCGCCATCGTTGACGGCTGGGCCAATCAGGCGGCTCTGGCCAAGGGCTGATGGGGACGACAGATCATTTGACACTGTCCTGTTTTGTTTTCATACCTGAGGGGGCGGGCGGCATCGCCCGCTCCCCTCATATATAGGCCGCTTTTTTGAATTTTGCGGCAAATCCAAATAAAGGAGATGCTCGAATGTGAAGCGCAGGAAGCTCTCGCCCATGCGCAAGTGGGGCTGGCTCTTTTTGGGCCCGGTGGTCATCGCCTTCGCCATCGGCTTCGTGTGGCCCTTCTGCCAGGGCATATATCTGTCCTTTTGCAAATTCACGCTCATAAGGGACGCCAAATTCAACGGAATTTCCAACTACATCGACGCTTTTAAGGACGCCTCCTTCATGCACGCCTTCTGGTATACGGCGCTGTTCGCGGTGGTGAGTCTGGTGCTCATAAACGTGCTGGCCTTCACCGTGGCCTACCTGCTGACCCAGGGGATACGGGGGAGCAACATATTCCGCACGGTCTTCTTCATGCCAAACCTCATCGGCGGCATAGTGCTGGGCTACATCTGGTCCATGATATTCGACGGCATACTCTCCCGGCTCAATACCTCCATACTGCTGGAGACGCGGTACGGCTTCTGGGGGCTGATAATCCTCATGCTGTGGCAGCAGATAGGCTACATGATGATAATTTACATCGCCGGGCTCCAGGCGGTGCCGGAGGATATGCTGGAGGCCGCAAGGATCGACGGGGCCTCCAAGTGGCAGACGCTGTGGCGGGTGACCATACCCAACGTGATGCCCTCCATCACCATATGCGTGTTCCTGTCCCTCACCAACGGCTTTAAGCTCTTTGACCAGAATCTTGCCCTCAACGGCGGCGGACAGCCCTTCCAGCAGATGGCCGACGGGTCGGTGGTGAAGACCACGGAGATGCTGGCCCTCAATATCTATAACACCTTCTACGGCACTAACTCCGCGGCCCGCGGCACGGCTCAGGCCAAGGCGGTCATATTCTTCGTGCTGGTGGCGGGGCTGGGGCTGGCTCAGCTTGCCTACACCAGAAAGAAGGAGGTACAGCAATGACGAAAAGACGTGAGAACGCCCTGAAGGCCGAAAAGCGTAGGAAGGCCGTAATGAGCGTGGTTTTGACCGTTATCTGTATCATCTACGTGCTCCCTGTGGTGTCCGTGGCCGTAAACTCCTTCAAGCAGAACACCTACGTCAAGACGGACACCTTCGCCCTGCCAAACTCTGAGACCAGCGCCGGTTTTGATAACTTCATAAAGGGCATGACCTTCGGAAACTACCCCTTCTGGAAAAGCGTGGTGTACAGCTTCGTTATAACGGTGGCCTCCACGGCGCTGATTGTGCTCTTTACCTCCATGGCCGCCTGGTATATAGCAAGAGTCAACTCGAAATTCTGTAAGGCGGTATACTATCTTTGCGTGTTTTCCATGGTGGTGCCCTTCCAGATGGTGATGTACACCCTGTCGAAGACGGCGGACACATTGAAGCTCAACACGCCGTGGACCATACCGGTGGTGTATTTAGGGTTCGGCGCGGGGCTTGCCATATTCATGTTCGTGGGCTTTGTGAAGTCCATACCCCTTGAGATAGAGGAGGCCGCCTCCATCGACGGCTGTGGGCCGGTGAAGACCTTCTTCAGCGTGGTGTTCCCCATGCTGAGGCCCACCATGATCTCCGTGGGCATACTTGAGATAATGTGGGTGTGGAACGACTATCTGCTCCCGTGTCTCGTGCTGGACCTCAACAAGTACAGGACCATACCCATACACATACAGTACCTCAAGGGCAGCTACGGCACGGTGGACTTAGGCGCCACAATGGCGCTCATTTTCCTGAGCATAGTCCCGGTCATCGTGTTTTACCTTCTGTGCCAGAAGTACATAATCAAGGGCGTTGCCGCGGGCGCGGTGAAGGGATAAGGGATACATTAATTTACAGCTGTGAATTAATACTTTACAAACCGGAGGACATGGGTTAAAATGTCCTTCGGTTATCACAGGGAAGCTACGCAAGTCAGGGGAGATCGTTTTGACAATAAAGGATATTGCCAGGGAATCGGGCTACGGGGTGACCACCGTGTCCCGCGTGCTCAACGGCCAGCCCAAGGTCTCGGAAAAGGCCAGGGAGAAGATAATGGACGTGGTCAGGCGGACCGATTTCCACCTCAATTCCAACGCCAAAAGGCTCAAGCAGCAGTCCAGCACCGGTATCGCCGTGGTGGTGAAGGGCTCGAAGAACATGCTCTTTTTATCAATACTTGAGCGTCTCCAGAGCCTCATAGCCGAGACGGGCTACGCGTTTATAATAAACTACGTGGACGAGGGGGCGGACGAGGTCACGGAGGCCCGCAGGATATGCGGCGAGCTCCGGCCGGAGGGCATAATTTTCCTTGGCGGCGACCACGAGAACTTCAAGCGGAGCTTTGCCGGTATCGGCGTGCCCTGCGTGCTCCTCACGAGCTCCGCCCGCGAGCTGGGCTTTCCGAACCTGTCGAGCGTCACCACCGACGACGCCTTCGCCGCGGAGTGCGCCATTGACCATCTGGTGGCGCTGGGGCACAGGAACATAGGCATTTTGGGCGGCTATGTGGAGAGCTCCTATCCGGCGGCAAGACGCTATGTGGGCTGTGTCAGGGCCTTTGAGCGCTACTCCATCTCCGCGGACAAAAGCCGCGTGGTGGCGGCGAAATTCTCCCTCAACGACGGCTACGCGGCCATGGAGAGGCTCTTGGACAAGCGGCCCGACATAACGGCGGTGTTCGCCATGTCCGACGTCACGGCCATCGGGGCCATAAGGGCCATACGGGACAGGGGCCTCAGGGTGCCGGAGGACATATCCGTCGTCGGCTTTGACGGCATAGAGCTGGGCGCGTACCTCACCCCGAAGCTCACCACCGTCCGTCAGGACGGGGAGGCCATAGCGGCAAGAAGCGTAAGGCTCCTCCTTGACGCCATTCGCGGCGAAGGGGGATCGGCCCACGAGGTCATACCCTTCCGCTTTTTCGACGGCGAGAGCGCCACACGCCTTGCCGAGGACGCTTAAGGCGAAAATGAGAATAAAAACCAGTCACGGTACGACCCGGCGAGGGCGGCCGTGACTGGTTTTTGGGTTTATTTTGACGCTGTTATCCAAAATCAGGCATTTACAGCTTTCAGGCTGTTTTCCAACCAGCCTAATGTGCCGATATTGTTTTGCAAAAAGTCAAGCGCGACCGCCTCAATAACCGGAACGGATACAGAATTTCCAAACTGCTTGTATGCAAAACTATCTGTGGGATTTACGATAAACGTATCGGGAAATCCCTGAAGCCTCGCGCATTCTCGCGGAGTGATTCGCCGTGGCATATTGTTTTGCACGATCCCTAAGCGGTTAGCGTCAGATGAGGTCAGCGTAATGGAAATGCTTTCAGGGTCTAAAAATTTAAAAACCTCAAAGGACATATTCCCACACACAGGGTTGTATTTACCGTCTTTTTCCTTTAAATATCCTTTTTCAATAAGGGAATCAATGACGGCATGAATATCATCGTTTTTATAGAAACTCTGAATTTGCTCAAAAGTCAGCTTTTTCCCGTCCTGTTGTGTTCCAAAATCATGCTTTCTTCTGTTTTTGATAAGCAAATTCATAAATTGCATTTCCGAGATGGTACATTTGCCCTTTTTCCCAAGTTCCCAAGAATGCAAGGATTGCCCGCCACGATAATCAATCAGTCTATATCCGTTAAGTTTTGATAAATCGTTGCCGACCACCGTGTGAAGCTGTTCTATAAACTCCGGGGAGCAGAAATACTTTTCCGGAACGTCCGTTTCCAGTATTCCGCCAACAGTGCAGCTTTTTCGCTTTACATTATCAAAAAGACCGAGCTGCATATAGCTGTTCTTATAACTGTGAGAATCCGCCGCGCCATAATTCGTTACAAGATTCATTATGGGGGCTGCGCCAAGCAATCCCAATATGTACAGCCTGACACGGTTTTGAGGAACACCGAAGTCGGAGCTGTTCAAAATCAGTTCCGATGTACCGTATCCCAAATCATGTAGCTTTTGCATAATTGTTTCAAAGGTGCGCCCGCCGTCGTGGGTCCGCAACCCACGGACATTTTCAAGCAGAAAAGCCTTTGGACGATATTTCCCTAAAATACGCTCGATCTCAAAGAACAGAGTTCCGCGGGTATCGCCAAAGCCGCGTCTTTTTCCCGCATACGAAAAAGGTTGACAGGGAAATCCGGCCAAAAGAAGGTCAAATGGCTCTATTTCCGTTATCTGCCTTATATCGCCTTGCGGCTTTTCACCGAAATTGAGCGCATAGGTTTCGCAAGCCTTTTCGTCGATCTCACTGGAAAGAACACATTGCGATTCTATACCCATTTCTTCTAATGCCTGCACGACACCAAGCCGAATGCCGCCAATGCCCGCAAACAAGTCTATATATTTAATCATCCAATTTTCTCCCTGATAAACTCCAAAAGAAGATTAAATTCTTCGGGGGTATACGCTACTGTGCAATGGCTGTTATTGCAAAGAGTGCTAACCGCGAAAGTCCTTGAGAAGTTACCGGCACCATCAATTATGTACGCGATATAGTTTCTTGTGCTTGTGATTTTTTCAAATCTATCACGCGCCTGACCGCCTTTTCGCTCGATCGTGCTGTTGGTAGTCTCCTGAAAAGTGATCTCGATCGCAATATACTTTTTGTGACGGCTTGTGTCGTCCTTCCTATCTACGACGACATCAAATGTTGTCAATGATGTACCGTCGTTTTGCGTGACGCCGGGTATGGTCCCGTTGCTTTTGACGTTGTAGTTCTCCCCCAAGGCGCGGCTAAGGTAGTTCACAACGTATTGCTGAGCGACGTTACCTAAATCCGTAGCCGTCTTTCCACGGATGATGCTACTGACACGAATATAGTTTTTGCGTACAAAATCCTCAATTTTTCCGTCATCGCCAAGGTATTCAAACGGTGTGCACTTGAACAAAACGGCCCTTGTGCTTGCGTTTGTTGTCGCCGCGCCATACATAAGTAGCATAATAATATCCTTGCACAGCGCCTTATTACAGTTCCCGGAGGTGAGGTTTTCGACGGTATCTATTTTCATGCGTTTGTTGTTTAGCACACTGACAACGGGCAGGGACGTAAAAGTATAAATTTGTTTGCGCGTGCCAATATCATATTCGAGTACCCCTGTGGGAAACATATCCGCAAAATTTTTATTGACTCGCTGTAATGGCTCGCTTCCAAAATCGGTTAATACTACAAGGTGCTTCAGGAAAAGGTTATAGGGGAAATCCGAAGCGTCCAATATCTCAAATAGCTGATTGGCGTTGTTTTTGTCTGCCAGCTTCAGAACTGAGATAAATTTTTCCTGCGTATCTAACAGAGTTTGCAGGATACTGATTTTTTGCGCTTCCTCACGAACCTCTCGCGGCCACCATTTGCAAGCATGATGTTCTAATTCTTCTAAAGTTCTTTCATACTTATCATCGTTCATAGCTGGGCCTCCAAAATATTATCTTTCTTTTACATGAGCCGTTTGCTTGAAATATAACATAGATTGTATTGTAATAATTATAACACGGCTTCGCTTGTTTCTCAATAGACTTCTTAAATATTTGGAAATGTCATTTTACGTCGCATCGCGGGCTAAGGTATATGGAAACGGCGGGAGCCTTTGAAAACAGAAGGCTTCCGCCGTTTTAAACATTCCTGACAAAATATGCCGCTATTATTCAAGATTGCCCATGGCGAAGGTGGGGGATTCTCAAATATTCTCTATCTTTATGAGGTTGGTGTTGCCGCTCTTGCCGGTGGAGGCGCCGCCGGTGATGACGATGCGGTCGCCGGGGGCGAGGTCGAAATTCTCCTTGGCAAGGCGGGTGGCCATGTAAAAGAGGACGTCGGTGGAGTTATACTGCTCGGAGAGAGCGGGGCAGACGCCCCAGGACAGGCCCAGCTTGCGCCAGCTCTTTTCGTCGGTGGTGACGCCGAGAATGTCCACCGGGCAGCGGAAGCGCGAGACCATGCGGACGGTCTTGCCGGAGAGGGAGCAGACGGCGATGACCTTGGCGTTGACGTCGATGGCCATGCCGCAGGTGGCGTGGGAGATGGCGTCCACGGTGTTGTGGATATTGAAGTTGAAGGTGCGGAACTGCTCGTCAAAGTCGATGCCCCGCTCGGCCTCCTCGGCGATCTTCGCCATGGTCTGGACAACAAGCACCGGGTGCTTGCCGGAGGCGGTCTCGCCGGAGAGCATGATGGCGGAGGTGCCGTCATAGACGGCGTTGGCCACGTCGGAGATCTCGGCACGGGTGGGCCGGGGCTTTTCTATCATGGACTCAAGCATCTCGGTGGCGGTTATGACCATTTTGCCCAGAAGGCGGCACTGAGTGATGAGGTGCTTCTGGATTCCGGGGAGCTCCTCGAAGGGGATCTCCACGCCCAGATCGCCGCGGGCCACCATGATGCCGTCGCACTCGGCGCATATCTCGTTTATGTTGTCCACGCCGGCCCGGTTCTCGATCTTGGCGATTATGTCGATGCCCTTCACGTTGTGCTCGGCCAGAAGGGCCTTTATATCCCGGAGGTTCTGGGCCTCGGAGACGAAGGAGCAGGCGATGAAGTCCACGTCGTTGGCGACGCCGAAAAGTATGTCGGCCTTGTCCTGCTCGGACAGATAGACCTGCTTCAGGACCTTGCCGGGGAAGGCCATGGACTTCCGGTCGGAGAGGACACCGCCCTCCACGACCACCGTTTTGACCTCGGTCTTGGTGGTGCCGGTGACCTTGAAGGTCATGAGGCCGTTGTTGAGGAGGATAATGTCACCGGCGGAGAGCTCCTGAGGCAGGCCCTCGTAGCTGACGGACACCCGCTCCTGATTGCCGACTATCTCCTCGGTGGTGAAGGTGAACTCGTCGCCCTCGTTGAGGGTGACCTTGCCGTTCTCAAAGGTGCGTATGCGGTACTCAGGGCCCTTGGTGTCAAGGAGGATTGCGATGGGAAGGTTCAGCTTCTCACGGACCTTTTTTATGAGGTCGATGGTGAGCTGGTGGCTCTCGTGGGTGCCGTGGGAGAAGTTGAGGCGCGCCACGTTCATGCCGGCCAGACACATTTTCGTCAGCGTCTCCTCATTGGCGCAGGCGGGACCGATGGTGCAGACTATCTTTGTTTTTCTCATGGGCTTGTTGCTCCCCTCTTATGTAATAAAGTAGTGAAAGAGTGCCATAGATACCTCTATTTTAGTAGCATTACGCCCAATCGTCAAGGAAAAATTTTGAGGTAAATCGGCGAAATTTACAAATTCAGCTCTCCACGGCCTCGGCTGTGACGGCGGAGACCTCAAAGGCGGTCTTTTCCACGCTCTGATCGCCCTCAAGCTTTATGTATTGGCGGGACTGGATACGGCCCGTGACGGCGACGGCGGTGCCCGTGGGCCACTGGGCGGCCCGGCGGGCCACGGCTCCCCAGGCGATGCAGGGTATGTAGTCGGAGCGGCCGTAAGGACGGTTCACGGCGAGCATGAGGTCGCTTATCTCCCGGCCCATGGGCGTGCGCCGGAGGGTGGGCTCGCGGCAGAGAGTGCCGGTGAGCTCCACGCTGTTTTCAAAGTCCCGGTCGGTGAACTCAAGCTCGTGGGCACGGACGGTTATCACCAGCTTCGGGCCTGTGCCGGTGCGGTTATTGAAGGAGCGCACCTCGCCGGAGACGTAAAGCCGGGGGGCGGCCTTGATTTCAAGCGACCTTGCCTGGGCCTCGGTTATGACTACGTTTATGACGTCCTCCGTCCCGGAGAGGCGGCGGACCGACAGGGGGAACTTATAGTACGCCCCGTCCCGTCCGGTGTGGGATAGCTCCGGGGCCCCGGCCACCTCCCCGCAAAGCCTTACGATGTCGTTTACTCTGTCCATTGCAATTTCTCCTCACGCTCCGCCGAGAGGCGGTTATCTGTGAGATTATATGAAGGGACTTGCCGGGTTAGAATAATCTTTGGATTTATTGTGGTTTGCAAATGTCGAATATTGTGATATAATAATAGCTGTCGAAAAAGGCCTGACGGCCTTTTTCCGACAAGGGGAACGAGAGGAATAAATTTTTTGAATTTTGCGAAATTCAAAAAATTTATTCCTGCCGTCACGCCGCGCGCCGCCGGAGGCGGCACTTGCGTGACAAAAGGTATTTTTTCCGACGTACATGCCGCCGGAAAAAATATTGGATCAGGGGTTTAAACAGGGTGTACGTTTAGGAGAAAAAGGAAATGAGCGGGGAACAAAAGGGTGAAAAAATAAGGGAATACACTCCACGGCAGAGATTTTTTATACACATGGCCGTGGGGGCGGTGATCGGGCTCGGCGGGGTGCTCCCCGGTGTGTCCGGGGGAGTCATGGCCGTAAGTCTGGGGCTGTACAGGCCCCTTATAGAGGCGCTGGCGAGTTTTTTCAAGGATATAAAGAAGAACTTCCTGTTTTTACTGCCCGTGGGCATCGGCGCGGTGGCGGGCTTTCTGCTGGGGGCGGTGGTCCTCAGCGGGGTCATGGAGCGCTGGTATGACGAGGTCGTGTGGCTCTTTCTGGGCCTTGTGGCGGGGGGACTTCCGTCGTTTATAAAGGAGGCCAACGAGCGGGGCTTTAAAAAGCGCTACCTCATCGCAACGGCGCTGGGGGCGGGGCTTGCGTCCATGCTGCTCGTGATGCGGGACGACTCGGCCAACGTTGTCAATGTGGAGAGTTTAACATGGCTCCAAGCGCTGATCTCCGGGGCCATAGTCTCCGTGGGCACGGTTTTTCCCGGAGTGTCCACCTCCTTCATACTCATGTACTTTGGCTGGTACAAGGCCATGATGGACGCCTTCGCGAATTTCGAGGTCCTGACCGTGGCGCTGATGGGCCTCGGCGCGGCGGGGTGCTTCGTGGCCACGGTGAAGGCCGCAAGGTGGCTCTTTGAGCGGTTTTACGGCTGGGCCTACTACGCGGTGCTGGGCTTTTTGATAGTCTCAGCCGCCCTCATTATCCCGCCCATAGTGCCGGGCTGGCCCATTATGATCTCCGGCGCTCTGGCGGCGGCGGGCGCGGCCACGGCCTATATGTTCGGGAAGCTGAACGTGTGATTTATGTGATTTAACATGGATTTAACATTTTCATGATTTTTCATTTAACGCAAAGGGCTTATATTTAATATGAGGGGGTGTACGGCCCGTGATATACCTTCTTGAGGACGACGGAAGCATCAGGAATTTTGTGGAGTACGCGCTGTGCGGCTCCGGGCTTGAGACAAGGGGCTTTGAGAGGCCGTCGGACTTCTGGCGGGAGCTGGACAGGACCCTGCCGAGCCTTGTGCTCCTCGACATAATGCTGCCTGAGGAGGACGGGCTTGAGATACTGCGAAAGCTCCGCTCAAGGGCGGACACGGCGAAGCTGCCGGTGATAATGCTGACGGCCCGCGGCACTGAGTACGACAAGGTGCTGGGCCTTGACCGGGGGGCTGACGACTACATAGCCAAGCCCTTCGGGATAATGGAGCTCATAAGCCGGGTGAAGGCCCTTTTGCGAAGGACCGAGCCCGACGGCGCCGGGGAGAGGGAGCTTACGTTAGGGGAGCTGAGCCTGTCGCCCTCCACCCGGACGGTGACCGCCGGGGACGGACAGGTGACGCTGACATACAAGGAATTTGAGCTTTTAAGGCTTCTGATGTCAAGGCCGGGGAAGGTCTTTACAAGGGACAGGATACTCAGCGAGGTCTGGGGCGTGGACTTTGACGGGGAGAGCCGGACGCTGGACGTGCACATAAGAATGCTGAGGGCCAAGCTGGGCCAAAGCGGCGACATGATAAAGACCGTCCGGGGCATCGGCTATAAGATGGAGGAAAAGCTATGATAGGCGCGATAGTATGGAGCATCATCATCGTGGCGGTACTGGGCCTTGGGCTGGCCTTGGGGGCGTTTCTGGGCCTTGAGACCGGGGCGTTCATAGCGCTCACGGTCATATATGGGGCCTTCGCCATAGTTTTCGCAAACCTCGTGGCCCGGAGAATAGTGAAGCCCTTACAGGACTTCGACCCTTCAAAGCCGGGGCGCAGTTACAGCGAGATAGCGCCCTTAATGGACAGGATAACCCGTCAGGGACAGCTCATAGACCTTCAGATGACGGACCTTAAGCGGAGCCGTGAGGAATTTCAGGCCATAACAAATTCCATGGCCGAGGGCTTTATACTGGTGGACCCGGACATGAAGCTCATAAGCTACAACCCCAGCGCCCAGAAGATAATGGGCGACGGGGAGGAGAGCGTGGCCACGGACACCATACGCGGCGCGGCCCGCGCGGCACTGGCCGGGGAGCACACGGAGCGGACGGTGGACATGGACGGGCACGTCTATCAGATACTTGCAAGCCCCGTGGAGTCCGGCGGGAAGATAACGGGGGCTATAATTTTGAGCTTGGACATAACGGAGAAGGCGAGGCGCGAGGCCATGCGCCACGACTTTTCCTCCAACGTCTCCCACGAGCTCAAAACGCCGCTAACGAGCATATACGGCATATCGGAGCTCATGGTGAACGGCATGGTAAAGCCTGAGGACATGAAGGGCTTCGCCACCAGCATACACGACGAGTCCGGGCGGCTCATTGCGCTGATAAGCGACATAATAAAGCTCTCCCAGCTGGACGACGGGGTTTATGACTCCGAGCGCACCACCGTGGACCTATACGAGGCGGCGAAGAAGGTGGTGGAGCGGCTCACGCCCGTGGGCGCGGCCAAGGGCGTGGAGATACACCTGACGGGCTCCTCCTCCAAGATCCTGGGCGTGCCCTCGGTGATAGACGAGATGATATACAACCTTTGCGACAACGCCATAAAATACAACGTGGAGAACGGCCGTGTGCTGGTGAGCGTGGCGACCATCGGCGGCCACCCCGCCATAGCCGTGTCCGATACGGGCATCGGGATACCCCGTGAGCACATAGACAGGGTGTTCGAGCGGTTTTACCGGGTGGACAAGAGCCACTCAAAGAAGATCGGCGGCACGGGGCTGGGCCTGTCCATCGTAAAGCACGGGGCGGCGGTCCACAACGCCGACGTGAATTTAAAGAGCAATCCCGGCCGGGGCACGGCGGTGACCGTGACCTTCCCGATCCCGAAGCCGGAGGAAGAGAAATAATTTCCAGCAGGGAGAGTTTGTGATGTTCGACATTTTTGATGTGATTTCCCTATTCGGGGGGCTGGCGTTGTTCCTTTTCGGAATGAACCTCATGAGCTCGTCTCTGGAAAAGCGCGCCGGCGGGAGGCTTAAGACGCTCCTTTCAAATATCACGGCAAACCCGGTGAAGGGCTTTTTACTTGGCGTGGTGGTGACGGCGCTTTTACAGTCAAGCTCCGCCACGACGGTTATGGTGGTGGGCTTTGTAAACTCCGGTCTTATGACGCTGGGCCAGTCGGTGGGCATCATAGTGGGCGCCAACCTCGGCGCCTCCATAACGCCGTGGCTTTTGTCCTTAGCGGGCATCGAGGGCGGGAGCCTCATACTTGAGATATTCAAGATGAGCACCATAACGCCCATAATGGCCCTTATCGGAGCAATACTCTACATCTTCCAGAAAAAGCCCGCCAAGCGGGACACCGGCATGATACTTCTGGGGTTTGCCATACTCATGTACGGCATGGAGGCCATGTCCGACTCCGTCATGGGCCTTCGGGACATGCCCCAGTTCGGGGAGATAATCTCCGTCCTCTCAAATCCCGTCGTGGGCGTGCTGGCCGGTACGATAATTACGGCGGTCATTCAGTCAAGCTCCGCCTCCATCGGTATTTTGCAGGCGCTGGCCACCACGGGGAAGATAAGCTACGGCACGGCCATACCGGTCATAATGGGCCAGAACATAGGCACGTGCATCTCCGCCATACTCTCCTGCATCGGGGCCTCGAAAAATGCAAAGCGGGCGGCGATGATACACTTAAGCTTCAACGTCATATCCACACTTGTGGTACTGCCCCTATACTACCTCGTCTATGAGCTGGCGGGGCTCACCTTCGCTACTAATTTCGCCTCCCCCGTGTCAATAGCCCTTATAAACACGGCCTACAAGGTCATATCCATAGTGGTGCTCCTGCCGGTCATGCGCTGGCTGGAGCCCCTGTCCAAGCTCATTATCCGAAATTCCGCCGAGGACGGGGAGGAGACGCTCCTTGACGAGCGCCTTCTCAAATCCCCCGCCGTGGCCGTGGCCCAGTGCAGGGCCGTCACAGTGACAATGGCGGAGATGGCCGCCAAGGGCATATTTGACGCCCTCAAGGAGCTTGGCGGCTATGACGAGGAGCTGGCCGAGGACATACTTAAGTCCGAAAACAAGGTGGACTGGTACGAGGACAAGCTGGGCACGTACCTTGTGAAGCTGTCGGGCCAGAACCTGTCCAGCGAGGACAACGCCCAAGCCACGAAGCTCCTGCACATGATCTCGGACTTTGAGCGCATATCCGACCACTCGGTGAACATCATGAAGTCCGCCGAGGAGATAAGCGAAAAGAAGCTCCAGTTCTCCACCGACGCCATGCGGGAGCTCAACACCATGATAGACGCGGTGAGTGAGATAATGAGTCTGGCTCTGGCAAGCTTCCGGGACGACGACTTAAACTCCGCCGTGATGGTGGAGCCATTGGAGCAGGTGGTGGATAACCTTAAAGACCGCATACGCATGAACCACGTAAAGCGCATGCAGACCGGCGAGTGCACCATTGAGCTTGGCTTTATCCTGACGGACCTTGTGACAAATCTGGAGCGGGTGTCGGACCACTGCTCCAACATCGCCGGGTACATGCTTGAGATGAGCGAGGCCAACCAGAACATCGGCGTCCACGAGTTCCTCCACAACGTCCGCAGCGGCGACACCAACGAGTTTAACGACTACTACGACTATTTCAAGGTCAAATACCGTATGCCGGAGAAGGCGTGACTGTTCGGCTGACCGGCATTTGAAGGGGAAAACACGATGCTTTTAAACAAAAGCTTACGGAACCTCTGAACAAATCGCCCGCCCCTCACTGGATACACGGTGAGGGGCGTGTCAAATAGCCCAAAAACTCAATTGATTTTCGCGGCGGCATGTACGTCGCGAAAATTACCTTTTGTCACGCAAGTGTGCCGCTTGCGGCGCGCGCAGCGTGACGGCAGGAAAAATTTGCGAATAGGTCCGCAGACCTTTTCGCGAATTTTTCCGCACGTTCCCCTTTGTCCAAAAAGGCCGCAGGCCTTTTTGGACAGGTTGGACCGCCCCTCACCGTGCAACCGGCGAGGGGCGGGTTTTATTCAGCCCTTGACCGGCTCCGGGGAGGCGGGGAGGGAGAGGGAGGACATGGTGCGGCGAATCAGGAATAGGGCGATGATGAAGGTGAGAAGGTCGGAGACCGGCATGGACCACAGTACGCCGTCAAGGCCCCACCGAAGGGGCAGGAGGAGGGCGAAGCCCACGCCGAAGACGATCTCACGGACCATGGAGAGCGCGGTGGAGGCCGCGGCCTTGCCCATGGCCTGAAGGAAGATGAACGAGGCCTTGTTGACGCAGGCCAGCACCACCATGCAAAGGTATATCCGGAAGGCCTTCAGGGCGAAGGAGGTGTAGTAGGGGCTCTCACCCGCCGCGCCGAATATGGCGATGAGCTTACCCGGCAAAAGCTCCGCCGCCAGAAGGGCAAGAAGGCCCACGGCGGCCTCGGAGATAAGAAGGAGGGTAAAGAGGCTCTTTACACGGGCACGAAGCCCCGCGCCCATGTTGTAGCCCGCCACGGGGATACACCCGGCGGCCATACCGACCACGACGGAGATGACTATTTGGAAAAACTTCATGACTATGCCCACCACGGCCATGGGTATCTGGGCGTACTGGGCCTGACCGAACACGGGGTCAAGAGCGCCGTATTTGCGGACCATGTTGTTTATGGCCGCCATGGCGGCCACTAAGGAGAGCTGGGAGAGAAGGCTCGTGACGCCGAGACTGAGGGTTCTCACGACGACGGACAAATTCGGGCGCAGATCGGCGAGGGAGAATTTGACCACGCGCATGTGGAGAAGATACCATGTTGAGAGGGCGGCGGTCACTAATTGGCCGATGACCGTGGCAACCGCCGCGCCGGTCATGCCCCATTTGAGCACGAAAATGAATACGGGGTCAAGGACGGTGTTGACGACGGCCCCGGAGAGGGTGGCGGCCATGGCAAATTTAGGGGAGCCGTCGGCCCTTATGACGGGGTTCATGGCCTGACCGAAGACGTAAAAGGGGATACCGAGGGAGATCCAGAAGAAATACTCACGGGACAGCCGGAAGGTCTCCTCATTGACGGTGCCGCCAAATAAGGTAATGAGAGGCCTTGCCGATGTGAGATATACTGCCCCAAGGACGACGCCGCCGAGGACGGCGAGGGTGACGGAGGAGCCCACGCTCCTTTTGGCGGTGGCGCTGTCGCTCCGGCCGAGGCTCAGACTTACGAGGGCACAGCACCCGTCGCCCACCATGACGGCGAAGGCAAGGGCGATGACCGTCAGGGGGAATACCACCGTGTTGGCGGCGTTGCCGCAGGAGCCCAGATACTCGGCGTTGGCTATGAATATCTGGTCGACTATGTTGTAGAGGGCCCCCACCAATAGGGATATGACGCAGGGGACCGCGTAGCGGGCCATAAGGGACCCGATGGGCTGAGTGCCCAGATTTTCAGCTTCCATTTTGAAGCTCCTTTCAGCAAAAAAATACAACGCGTGGCGCTCAACCGGGTTTACGCATTGAGTGCCACACGTTGTATTATTATTTTAACGCTTTTGATTTTGCCCGTCAAAGGTGATTTTCAACAAAATTAAGGCCGCGATTTGACGCCTTCAAAGGGCGATTTTAGCGCTCCGGGCCAATCAAAGCTCAGGCTGCTTGGGAAGGCCGGCGAGGCCCACGGCCAGCTCCTCGTCCGTGGGAATGTGGTCGGTCATGGTGCCGTTATTATACTGCTCGTAGGCCACAAGGTCGAAGTAGCCCGTGCCCGTAAGGCCGAAGACGATGTTCTTGGCCTCGCCCGTCTCGGCGCACTTTTTGGCCTCGTCGATGGCCACCTTTATGGCGTGGCTGGACTCCGGGGCGGGGAGTATGCCCTCGGTGCGGGCGAAGAACTCGGCGGCCTCAAATACGGCGGTCTGCTCCACGCTGACGGCCTCCATGTAGCCGTCGTGGTAGAGCTGGGAGAGCACCGGGCTCATGCCGTGGAACCGGAGACCTCCGGCGTGGTTGGGGGAGGGAATGAAGCCCGCGCCAAGTGTGTACATCTTGGCTAAGGGGCAGATCATGCCGGTGTCGCAGAAGTCGTAGGCGAACTTGCCCCGCGTGAAGCTGGGGCAGGAGGCGGGCTCCACGGCGATTATCCGGTAGTCGCGCTCGCCTCTCAGCTTCTCGCCCATGAAGGGGGAGATGAGGCCGCCAAGGTTGGAGCCGCCGCCGGCACAGCCGATGATGATGTCGGGGACGATGCCGTATTTATCAAGGGCGATCTTTGTCTCAAGGCCGATGACGGACTGGTGCAGGAGCACCTGATTGAGAACGGAGCCTAAGACATAGCGGTAGCCGGGGTTGGAGGTGGCCACCTCCACGGCCTCGGATATGGCGCAGCCAAGAGAGCCGGTGGTGCCGGGGTGCTCGGCCAAGATTTTCCGGCCAACGCTTGTCTCCATGGAGGGACTGGGGGTGACGGAGGCGCCGTAGGTGCGCATTACCTCGCGGCGGAAGGGCTTTTGCTCGTAGCTCACCTTCACCATGTAGACCTTGCAGTCAAGCCCCAGATAGGCGCAGGCCATGCTGAGGGCCGTGCCCCACTGGCCGGCGCCGGTCTCGGTGGTGACGCCCTTTAAGCCCTGCTTCTTGGCGTAGTAGGCCTGAGCGATGGCGGAGTTTAATTTGTGGGAGCCGGAGGTGTTGTTGCCCTCAAATTTGTAGTAGATGTGGGCGGGGGTGCCAAGCTTCTCCTCAAGACAGTAGGCCCGGACAAGAGGGGAGGGGCGGTACATCTTGTAAAAGCCGAGGATCTCGTCGGGAATGGGGACGAGCCGGGTGTCGTTGTCCAGCTCCTGGGCGATGAGCTCATCGCAGAATACGGGGGCCAAATCGGCGGCCGTCATGGGCTGGAGGGTGCCGGGGTTTACCAGCGGCGCGGGCTTGACCTTCATGTCCGCCCGGACGTTGTACCAGTTTTTCGGCATCTCCTCCTCGGTGAGGTAGATCTTGTAGGGGATTTTTTCGCTGCTCATTTTTCTTGCTCCTTTCTTATTTCGGGACAAAAGAAAACGCCTTTGTCCCCGGAAAATTTCGGGACAAAAGCGTGAAGCTTCTGCGGTGCCACCCAAATTGGCGCTGTGCGCCCACTCACGACCGGCCTTCACCGGTCACGCCCTGTAACGGGAGCTCCCGTCTGACCTACTCGCCAAAAGCTTTCGGCTCGCCCTCCTCAGTCCATTCGCCGAACCGGTACTGCCGCCCTTCCACCGCCGGCGGCTCTCTTTGAGCCCTTTGTTCGGGTACTTGTCTGGATCATCGGTTTATGAGAGAATATTAATTCTTTAAATCGGTTTTGTCAAGAGTTTTTCCTGAAAAACATCGGGAAAAAATTCAGTCTGTCAGCACGCCCGCCATGCAGTCGCCGAAATATGTGAGGGCCGTCAGGGCCTCCTGAAGGGTGTTGCCGTTAGTGCCCACCTCCAAAATGAGGGAGCCGGGGGTGGCGTGCTGGTTGTAGCGGTACTCGGATATTTTGAGGGGCCGGGCAAGGGTGGGGTATTTCGTGACCATGGCCTTTTGGAGCTTCATGGCGAAGCTCAGATTGTCCCGCCAGCCGGGGTGCTTGAGACCGGAAAAGTTTGTGCCGCAAATGAGCATCACTTGCGCCGACGGCCTGTCGCCTACCTGAGCCACGGTCTTATATAGCTTCCCGTCCCCCTCCAGCGCGTCCCGGTGGAGGTCGATGACGACGCAAATCTCCGGGTGCGCTTTGAGCTGGGCGTTTATGGCCGTCAGCGTCCGCTCGTAGGACCCGGCGTAGCTTGGGTAGTCGTGGAGCTCCCGGTCGTGGTAGACGGTGATGCCACGTGAGGTCAGTATCTTCTCAAGCTCGTCGCCGAGCCTTACCACGTTGAAATTTTTATCCTCCGTCCGGGAGGGGTCCGAGGGCACGTATTTATCCTGCCCGGCGGGGTTGTACGCCTCGGAGCCGTGGGTGTGGACGATGAGCACGGCGGAGCTTTTCACGGAGAAGCTGAGGGGCTTATCCAAGAGCTCCTTTAAATTTATGGAGTAATCCGTCCGGTTTTTGATGTATATTCCCTCCCCCAAGTCCGTGTAGTCGCCGCCCTTGCCGGTGATGGTGGTGCCGATGGCGGGATTTTCCGGCGTGTCCGGGGCGGTGGGCCCGGCATCGGGCGCGGACGGGGAGGTGCCGGCGGGGCCGGTATTCTCGGTGGGGGACGGGGGCTCGGAGGGGGAAACCGGGGAGGTATCCGCAGTTGGCTGAGTGTCCGCTTGGGAGGGCTCCGTGGCCGGGGGCCTTGTGTCCTCGCCCGTATTTGGCAGGGCGGACAGGAGCGCGGCGGCCCCGGCTTCAGGGAGGTCCGGCCCCATACCGGGAAGCTCCATAGCCAGCACCGCCGCCCCAAGCTCACGGGGCAGGGACAGGGGGGCGTCAAAGCCCTCAGACAGGGCCCTCACCGCCAGCAAAACGGCTATCACCGCCGCCAGCCGCGCTAAAAGGGTCCTCACCGTAAAGCCGGTACGTTTTTTTTCGCGTCTTCTCACTTTTTCGCGTGACCTCCTTCATTGGTAACATTCAATAATACGATGGAAGTGTCTTATTTATGTTGCAACATGCCAAAGAAAGGAGTATAATCAGGGCAAATAAATAAAGAAAGGAAGCCAAAATAAATGGAAAAGGTATTTATTCCCCACGGCGTGTGCTCCCGCAGGTACGACATAGTGCTTGAGGACGGAGTTATACAGAATATAACGGTGGAGGGCGGCTGTAACGGCAATTTAAAGGGCATCTGCGCCCTTCTGCGGGGCCAGCGGGCCGAGGACATCATTCCCAAGCTCCGGGGCACACAGTGCGGTATGCGGGGCACCTCGTGCCCTGACCAGATAGCCATAGCCCTTGAGGAGGCCCTTCGGGAGGAGGCGGGAGCATGAAGCCCGTATTTGCCAACACCTTCAACGTGACCCACAACAAGGGCAAGGCCGAGGTGGCCCTGTCCTTCGCCCACGTGTACACCGAGCACAAGTTTGCCATGAAGCAGGGGGCCCTCACCGACGTGTCCGCCCAGGTGGTGGACGAGGTGTCCAGTGTGCTTTTAAATAGGGACGGGTTCATAGCCTTAGCCAAGCTTCTCAACAACGTGTGCTCCGACTGGGGGGTCGATCTCAACCAATGAGGTACACCACAGTCATTTTCGATTTGGACGGGACGCTCCTCAATACCCTTGAGGACATCAGGGACAGCGTGAACCACATCATGAGAAAGTACGGCTGCCCGGAGCGGAGCTTAGAGCAGATACGTATGTCGGTCGGCAACGGCTCCGGGGTGCTGCTGGAGAAGTCCCTGCCTGAGGGCAGAAACACTCCGGGCTTTGATGAGATACTTGACGAGTACGTCAAATGGTACGAGGAGCACAACCTAATAAAGACCGCGCCCTACGAGGGGGTGACGGAGATGCTGAGGGCCGTGGCGGCCAGCGAGCACAAGCTGGCCGTGGTGTCAAATAAGCCCGACGCCAACGCCAGAGCCCTTGTGAGGCACTTTTTCGGCGCTTACGTGTCCGTGGCAGTGGGAGAAAAGCCGGGCATCGCCAGAAAGCCCGCCCCGGACTCCGTGAGGGCCGCCATGCGGGAGCTTGCCAGCTTCCCCTACGAGACGGTCTACGTGGGCGACTCCGACGTGGACCTCAAGACCGCCCGCGCCGCCGGCATCGACTGTATATCCGTGGGCTGGGGCTTCCGCTCCCCGGACTTCCTTCGGGAAATGGGAGCGAAGACAGTCATCACAAGGCCCATGGAGCTTGTGAAGCTGATTTGAACCGAAAAAAATCGCGAAAAGGCATGGACCTTTTCGCGATTTTCCCCCTGCCGGCAAGGGCCAACGGCCTTTGCCGGCAATTTTTATACCGTCTCCGGCACTTTTGCCTTTACGGTCACTTTTCCGTCCTCGGCGTCCACCTCTACGGTGTCGCCGGACTTGATACTGCCCTCCAACAGCTTCTCGGCTACGGCGTCCTCCACAAGGGACTGGATCTTGCGCCTTAAGGGCCGCGCGCCGTAGGCGGGGTCGAAGCCGGCCTCGGAGAGGGCGTCCACGGCGCGGTCGGTGGCGGTGAGCTTTAAGTCCATGGCCTCCATGCGCTTTGAGACGGTCTCCAGCATGTTTTTGGCGATGGCCCGGATCTCCTCACGGGTGAGCTGGTGGAAGACGATGGTCTCGTCCACGCGGTTTAAAAACTCCGGCTTGAAGGTCCGCTTCAGGTCCTCCGTGACGGCCTCCCTTATGCGGTCGTCGTCCATGGTGCCGCTCTTATCGTCGCCGGTGGCAAAGCCCAAGGTCCTTGCCCTCTCGGTGATGTTCCTTGCCCCCACGTTGGAGGTCATGACTATGACCGTATTTCTGAAGTCCACCCTCCGCCCCTGGGAGTCGGTGAGCCGTCCGTCCTCCATTATCTGGAGCATGATGTTGAACACGTCCTCGTGGGCCTTCTCGATCTCGTCAAAGAGCACCACGCTGTACGGGCGGCGGCGGACCTTCTCGGTGAGCTGTCCGCCCTCGTCAAAGCCCACGTAGCCCGGAGGGGACCCGATGAGCTTGGACACCGTGTGCTTCTCCATGTACTCGGACATGTCCACCCTTATCATGGCGTTCTCGTCCCCGAACATGGCCTCGGCGAGAGCTCGGCAAAGCTCCGTCTTGCCAACGCCCGTGGGTCCAAGGAACAGGAATGAGCCGATGGGGCGCTTGGGGTCCTTAAGGCCCACTCTGCCACGGCGTATGGCCTTTGCTACGGCGGTGACGGCCTCGTTCTGGCCTATGACGCGTTTGTGAAGTATCTCCTCCATACGAAGGAGCCTCTCTCCCTCGTCCTCGGTGAGTGTGGTGACGGGTATGCCGGTCCAGCCGGAGACAACGGCGGCTATGTCCTCGGCCAGCACCTGCTTGCCGGAGCCCAGCTTGCCGTCGGCCCAGCGGCGGCGAACCTCGTCGATCTCGGCTCTCTTGGCCTTCTCCTCGTCCCTTATCTTCGCCGCCCGCTCGAAGTCCTGATTTTGCACGGCGGCCTCCTTCTCGGCGGCGAGGGCGGCGGCTTGGCTCTCAAGCTCCTTAAGGTCCGGCGGGAGCTTCAGCTCCTCCATTCTGACACGTGAGGCCGCCTCGTCCACAAGGTCGATGGCCTTGTCCGGCAGATACCGGTCGTTTATATACCTCTGGGACAGCTTCACGGCGGCCTCTATGGCCCCGTCGGTTATCTTCAGCTTGTGGTGGGCCTCGTACTTATCCCGAAGGCCCCGGAGTATCTCAACGGATTCCTCTCCCGTGGGCTCGTCCACCTGCACCGGCTGGAAGCGCCGCTCCAGCGCCGCGTCCTTTTCGATGTACTTGCGGTACTCGTTGAGTGTGGTAGCGCCGATGGCCTGTATCTCGCCCCTCGAAAGGGCGGGCTTTAAGATGTTGGAGGCGTCAATGGCCCCCTCGGCGGCCCCAGCGCCCACGATGGTGTGGAGCTCGTCGATAAAGAGTATCACGTCCCCGGCCTTTTTGACCTCCTCAAGGGCGTTGCGTATGCGCTCCTCAAAGTCGCCTCTATATTTGGTCCCGGCCACCATGCCCGTAAGGTCCAAGGACACCACCCGGCGGTTTCTGAGGTTCTCCGGCACGTCGCCGGAGACTATCTTCTGGGCAAGACCCTCGGCTATGGCGGTCTTGCCCACGCCGGGCTCGCCGATGAGCACCGGGTTATTTTTCGTGCGGCGTGAGAGTATCTGTATGACACGCTGTACCTCCCGGTCACGACCTATCACCGGGTCCAGCTGGCCCCGGAGGGCCATCACGGTGAGGTCACGGGAGAACTGGTCCAGCGTCTTGGTCTCCGCGTGGCGGACGGACCTGTCCCCGGCGGGGGCCTTCTGGCGCGAGCCCGGATCGAACATGTTCACAAGCTCGGTGTAGAGCCTGTTTATCTCCGCCCCCGACATGGTCAGTATCTTTGAGGCCACGCTGTCCGGCTCCCGGAGTATGCCCATCAGCAGGTGCTCCGTGCCCACGTAGCTGTGGCCCAGCCTGCCCGCGTCGATAAGGGCAAGCTCAATGACCCTCTTGGCTCTTGGCGTCAGGCCCTGAACGGTGGTGTCGGAGCTGTCGCCCCGGCCCACCAGCTTTTCTATGCTGAGCTCCACAAGCTCCCTGTCGATACCGGCCTCTCTCAGGACCTTGGCCGCGGCCCCGCCGCCGTCGGCGGCGATGCCGTAGAGAATGTGCTCGCTTCCCACGTACCCGTGGCCCAGCTCGGCGGCCTTCTCGTGGGCCAGATTCAGGACGTTCTTCGCCCTCTCGGTAAAACGGTCCTCATTTTTCATAAATTCCGCGCCTCCCTTTCAAAAACATACCGTCCCTGAAAAATACTGATCACTTATCCTCTTTGCCGCCCTCAAGCTTTTTGAGCTCGTCCCGGAGCTTGGCGGCGGTCTCGTAGTCCTCGCTCTC
>CANREY010000013.1 GCA_947629755.1 uncultured Oscillospiraceae bacterium
CCGACCACGTCCTTGCGGGTGTCGCCGATGGTGTCGCCGGTGACGGCGGCCTTGTGGGCCGAGGTGCCCTTGCCGTGTCCGGGGATATTCTCGCCCTCGATGTACTTCTTGGCGTTGTCGAAGGCCCCGCCGGAGTTGCCCATGAATATGGCCCTTGGTATGGCCACGATAGTGGCTCCAACCAGTATACCGCCCACAAACTCCACGCCGAATATAAGTCCGCCCACCACGGGGATAAGCAGGGCTATGATGGAGGGTATGACCATCTTGCGTATGGCCTCCTGAGCCGCTAAGCGTATCATCTTATTGTAGTCGGGCTTTACCTTCCCCTCCAGCACGCCGGGAATGGACATCATCTTGTCGCCCTCGTCGGCCATTATCTTAGCGGAATCAATGGTGTTGTCGGTGAGCATGGCGGAGAAGTACTCCACCAGCGCGCCGCCCAGTATGCCGCCGGCGACCACGGTGAAGGAGGCGAAGTTGAGCACCGGCGTAAGCCCCGCGGAATAGGATCCGACGTAGGCCACAATCAGGGACACGGTGGCGAAGGCGGCGGAGCCAATGGCGAAGCCCTTGCCGATGGCGGCGGTGGTGTTGCCCACGGCGTCAAGCTTGTCGGTTATCTTGCGCACTTCGTGGTCAAGGTGGCAGGACTCGGCCAACCCTCCGGCGTTGTCGGCGATGGGTCCGAAGGCGTCGATGGACACCGTGGCGCCCACGAAGGCCAGCATACCGAGGGCCGCGATGGCGATGCCGTAGGTGCCGCAGATGAAGCCGGAGACCAAAAGCGCCACGGCGATTATGAGCACGGGAAGTAAGCAGGACCGGGAGCCGATGGCGTCGCCCTTGGTGACCACAAATGCCTCGCCCTCCTCGCATATCTCCGCAAGCTCACGTGTGGGCTTGTGGTCGGTGGAGGTGTAGTACTCGGTGATAATACCGATGGCCACGCCGGAGATTATGCCCATTATGGCGGAGACCCATGGGGAGGCCCAGCCTATTTTGAACTCCTCGTAGAGCTCGCCGTCGCCGAGCCTGCCAAATATGAGGTAGCAGGCCACGCCGCCGAGGATAACGGTTATACCGGCGGAGACCCATGTGGAGAGGTCAAGCTCACGGGAGGGGTTGTCGCCCATCTTCTTAAAATTGGCTATCCCAAGTCCCACAAGGCACCCGGCAAAGCCGCAGGCGGCAAGGATAATGGGGAAAAGCACGGTGGCGTTGAATATGCCGTCGCCGGCGGAGGCGCGGCCCTGAAAGAGCGTCACGGCTATCATTATGGAGGCGGACATGGTGGCCACGAAGCTCTCAAGGAGGTCCGAGCAGTTACCGGCTATGTCGTTTACGTTGTCGCCGATGAAGTCCGCTATGGTGTTGGGCACGCGGCTGTCGTCCTCAGGAAGGTCGTGGCGTATTTTGCCGAGAATGTCGGAGCTTATGTCCGCGGCCTTGGTGTAGTTGCCCCCGGCGACCCTGTTGAACATGGCAACGATGGAGCAGCCAAGGGAGTAGGTGGACACGCGCATGACGGTGGGATTGCAGGTAAGACCGGCGATCTTGATAAGGCCGGAGCTTTGCGAGGTGTGGTCCACGCCGCCCTGAATGAGCATGACGATGATAAGTCCCAGCATACCGAAGGCCTGTACCGCAAGGCCGGAGATACTGCCGCCGCAGAGAGCGACCTTCACCGTCTCGCCGATGGAGAGGCTCTCGCGGGCCTTATTGGCGGTGCGCACGTTGGCGTAGGTGGCGCTCTTCATGCCGAGGACGCAGACTATCGAGCTCATGGCCCCGCCAAGTAAGAAGCTCAGGCCCGACGTCTTCTCGATAAAGAGCGTGAAGATAACTGCCACCACCACTAAGACTACGCAGATGCTCTTATATTCCGTGAGCATAAAGGTGTTAGCGCCGGAACGGATTATCCCGGCCATTTCTACCATGTCCGCTGTCCCCTCCTGCATCTTCTTTATCTTCATGTAGTTGAAGATAACGTAGGCGATGCCGAGAATGACGAGACACAGCACAAGGTACCACGCTGTCATAAAATAACCTCCGTTTACGAGTTTTAAGGCGACGGGAGACGAACCCACGCCGGTTTCTGGCGGCGGATTTGCGCCCGTGCGTCGTCAAAGCCCTTGGCAATACGGAAGTATTCCCCGCGGGCTTTTCCTTGCCCGGACACAAATCCGCTCGCCAGAAACTGCTTCGCACTCCACGCGGTGCAATTTTCGAGCGATTTTCCGTGGGTCGGAGGCCGCCTCAGGGGCCCCCACGCAATCGTGGTTGCGTGGGGAGAGGAGAAGCGATGCCAGCGCCTGAGCCCGACCGTAGGGAGGGCGAGGCAAAGCGGCATCGGCGACGACGACAAGGCAACGACGACAAGCGGAAAAGCGCCGAAAAGGGCCCGCGTGGAGCGGCGTGGGTTCGTCTCCCGTCGCCTTACGGAATAATTATATTCTCTTTTCCCAGCCAGCGCAAGTAAAATTTCTCTTTTTCCCCACATTTGGCCGGGCGTGAGCCAAAAATGTCATAATTAACAAATCGCCTATTGCAATTTTGCCTTTAACATAATAAAATACCTGTTGTAAGCGTATATTTTTGCGGCGGCGTTTCATGAGGATAATAAAAAATGAAGCATTTAAAGCACGTCTCATCTAAACACGTAAGACGACAGACGAACTGGTCCCTTCTGGCCTTCGCCATACCCACGGTCTGTATGCTCACCGTTATGGCCATCGGCGGCTACTCCCCCTTCGGCGACTACTCCATGCTCTACTCCGACATGTTCCACCAGTATTACCCCTTCTTCGTGGCCTTCCGCAAGGCGCTTCTGGGCGGACACGGCCTTATATACACCTGGAGCGTGGGTATGGGCATGGACTATCTGGGCCTTATCGCATACTATCTCGCCTCGCCTCTCAATCTTCTCGGTATTTTGGTCCCAAAGGGCGCGCTTTTGGGGCTTTTCTCCCTTTTTGTGCCCATAAAGCTCGGTCTGGCCGGTCTTTTCTTCTCTGTCTTTCTCCGAAAAGCGTTTCGGAAAAACGATATTTCCATCGCCATTTTCGGCAGCTTCTACGCCATGTGCGCTTGGGCGCTGGGCTATCAGTGGAATCTGATGTGGCTCGACACCTTCGCCCTGCTGCCCTTGGTGGTCCTTGGCGCTGTGGAGCTTCTTCGTGACAGGAAATTCGTCCTCTACACCGTTACCCTCTTTCTCTCCGTATTCACAAATTACTACATCGGCCTTTTCACCTGCGTATTTGTGTTTTTGTTCTTTTTCGGCTACGAGCTGTGCCGCTGGCGTGGCTTTAAACGGTTTTTCACCGATTTGCTCTCCATCGGCTTTTTCTCCCTGCTTGCTATCGGCATGACGGCCGCTTTGGAGCTCCCGGCCCTGGCGGCCCTTCAGGATACATACTCCGCCGTCAACAAATTCCCCACGGGCTTTCAGCTCAACATCGCCGGTGAGAACACATGGAAGGGCTTTTTTGACGCTGTTCGGCAGACTCTCGGCAACTCCGGCGCCTGGGCCCCGCTCAATTTCAAGGAGGGCCTTCCCAACATCTACTGCGGCGCTGGAAGCGTGGTGTTGGCTTTCCTGTGCCTCACCACCCGTAAGGTGAAGCTGCGCGAAAAATTTTTCGGTGTGGCCCTTTTGTTCTTCTTTATCTCAAGCTTCATAATCCGTCAGCTCGACTACATCTGGCACGGGTTCCACTTCACCAACATGATACCCTACCGCTTCAGCTTCCTATATAGCTTCGTGCTCCTGTGTATGGCCTACCGGGCTTACCTCCTGCGACACGAGCTGAGCCCTTGGCAGGTAGCGCTCAGCGGCATACTCGGCGGGGCAGTCATATTCGCCGGGGACGGGCGAGGCGATCCCGTCTACCTCTCCTGCAATCTGGCGTTCCTCCTGCTGTACACCGGCATTTTGCTCTGGGACACGCTGCCGGAAAAGCTCCGCGTGAGGGCGTCAGCGGCCGGTGAGAGCGCGCAAGCGCTCAGCGAAGACGATGCACTTGACCCGGACATCTCCGGTGAATTTGACCTGCCGGATATTGAGGTTGAGGCTGATCTCGCCGCCCGCCGGGAGCTCCGGCAAAAGAGGGCCTCCGTCGCCCTCGCCTGCGTCTTTTGCATTGAGCTCATTGTGAACATTCTCAATTTCGGCGTGAACTTCCCGCCCACCGCCGCCTCCAACTACCCCAAGGGCACTGTCGACACCTACGAAGCGGTGAGCTACATGGAGGAGCTGGAAAGCGGCAACCCCTTCTACCGGGCGGAGGTCACCCACGCCCAGACCTTGAACGACGGGGCGCTCATCGGCTATAACGGCGTGTCCACCTTCACAAGCTCCGTGAACGTAAGCGTTACCCGTTTCATGCAGTCACTTGGCTACGCCGCCAGAGACAACTATAACCGCTACTGCTTTGAGGAGAGCTCCCCGGTGGCAAATCTCTTTCTCGGCCTTAAGTACATGATAGAGCGTGACGGACAGGTGAAGGACAACGCCTATTTTAAGTGCCTCAGGAGCTTCGGTCAGGTCTCCCTTCTTGAGAATAACGCCTACCTCCCCTTGGGCTTCCTCACCCGCCCGGCCCTTGAGGAGGCCGACCTCACCGACACCGACCCCTTCGTCCTGCAAAACACCATGCTGTCCGCGGCCTCAGGCGTCTCCGGGAACTTCTGGCGCAACATACCCACCTTCGACCTTGAGATAAAGGGCACCGAGGGCGTGGAGCTCACCGCCTCCCCCCAGAGCCGCTACTGCTCCTACAAGGGCGGCGCCGGCGGCACGGTATCGTATTTCTACACCGCCAACAATGAGGGCCTGCTGTGCGTACACCTGAATCTCTCCGCCCGCAACAGCTTCCGGGTCTACAAAAACGACCAGCTCATTTTCAGCGAGAGCATAACCCTGCCCCAGATGTTCTCCGTTTGTATGGCCGAGCCCGGAGACGTATTTGAGCTCCGCATGGACTGCCGGGCCAATGAGACGGGCTCCATGACGATAAAGGCCGCCATACTTGACGGCGAGCTCTTTGGTGAGGCCTACGAGGCGCTCTCCGCCTCTCCCCTTGAGCTCACGCGCTTTGACAGCACCTACGTGGAGGGCAATATAAGCTCCGTGACCGGCGGACTTCTCTACACCTCCATTCCCGACGACGGCAACTGGAGGGCCTTCGTGGACGGAAAGCCCGCGAAAATAACCGACGTCGGCGGCTGTATGGTGGCGGTCGAGCTGGACGCCGGGGACCACACAGTGACCTTCCGGTACAGCAATACCGCCCTCACACTGGGGCTCAAGATAAGCCTCACCTGTGCCATGCTGTTCCTTGCCGCCCTGCTCATTCGCGCCCGGCCCGTAAGGCGTATGGGCAGGCACGAGAAGGGCCGGAGAAAAATCACCGGCAAAAACGCCGGAGCATATAAGGAGGAGAAAAATGACTGAGTTTGAGGCACTTCAAAAACGCGTGTCCGTCCGTTCCTATGAAAGCCGCGCCGTGGAGCCTGAGAAGCTTTCGGAGCTCGCCGCGCTCATTGACGAGATCAATTCCGCCTCCGGCCTGGCCTTCCGGCTCATAAATACAGGCGACGCCTCCGTCCCCGCGGTGAAGCTCTCCGGGGCCATGTTCTCCGGGACCGTGTCCTCCTGCGCCCTCCTTATCGGCGGAGCGGACGAGATAAGCTCCGAGATGGTGGGCTACTTCGGCGAGAAGCTGATGCTCCGGGCCGTGTCTCTTGGCCTTGGCGCCTGCTGGGTGGCCGGGACCTTCGACCGCAAATCGGTAAACGTGGAGCTCCATGACGACCAGCGCCTCTGGGGCGTTATGCCCCTTGGCTACGCCACGGCGAAGGTGCCCTTAAAACAGCGCACCATTCGGGCCGCAATACGGGGAAAGGACCGGAAGCTTGAGGATTTTATCGAGTCCGACCACCCCGTTTCCTCCCTTCCCAAATGGGTCATGGCCGGAGTGGAGGCTGTGAAGGCCGGCCCCTCCGCCGTAAACCAACAGCCGGTGAACATCGTCTACAAGGACGGCCTCGTCACGGCCCGGATCTGGAAGGAAAAGGCCAATTCCTTAAAATACAATGACCTTGGCATCGCAAAATATCAATTTCAGGTGGCCGCCGAGGCCGCCGGTGTCCGCGGATTTTGGAATTTTGGGGACGGCGGGGAATTTATTGCGGACAATTGAGCGAAAAGCAATGGCTTTCGTCAATTAATGTCAGCTTCAGGCAAATAATTGTTGACGGTTTTACTGGAATTTTCAGCATCATTGACGGATAATAGAACCGGCGGAGGATATTCGCCCCGCGCGGATATTTCCGTCATGAAAATTCCGGGAGGCGTCAAGATGAAAACAAAGTACACAAAGCTCATGATGGCCAGGGTCTCTGGAATGACATTATCCTATTTCCTCACCGAAGCCCAGGTCGAGATCGACGGCAAGCCGCGCTTACGCTACGGCGCGGCGGTGGAAACTCAGGGCGGAGACCGCGCCGAGGTCACGGACATGTACTCCGAAAAGGCCCCGGCTGAGGAATTTATCTCAAAGCTCCGCCGCTGTCTCGTAACGCCCATAACCTTAAAGGACGTGGCCTACGACGAAATTTGCTCGGTTTGATACGCAAAAAGAGGTAGAGCATCACACGCTCTACCTCTTTTTGATTTATATCAGGTTGTGTTATTATATTACTTTTCCGCCGGGGAGTTGGAGGCGATGAAGGTGCCGAGCTGTACCCCCGACATGACGATTGCCGCCACCCATAAGGGGAGCACGCCGACGATAGCGAGTATCGCCGCGAGACACCGGACGCCGGCGTAGACCGTATTGGTCAGCGTCACACTGCGGCTGGCGCTCCTTGCGTATCTTATAAGCTTCGGAAGCTTCATAAGTCCCCCGGTGGGGATTATGACGTCCGGGAACTTGTCCGTGGCGTCAAGGCCCACGCCCAATGTCACGCCGATGTTGGCCATCTCAAGAAGCTCCCGGTCCTCACCGGCGCGGCTCACGACGATGAGCCTGTCCTCCCGCTCCTGAGTGTCTATAATATAGCGGAGTCTTGCGGCCTTGTCCTGTGGGCGGCAATCGGAATAAATCTCCGAGATATTGACGCTCTTGCCCACATTCGTGGCGCTGAGGGCGTTGTCCCCGGTCATGAGGGCCACATTGGCCACTCTCTCCCGCCGCAGGGCCGAGGCCACGCTCTGGGCCCCCTCGCTCAGGGAGTCGGCGAAATCTATGCGCCCTACGCAGCTGCGGCCCACGCTCACAAATACGCAGGTGTCGCCGCTTACATAGAGGTCCCCCTTTATGCCGAGCCTCTCCATGAAATCTATGTTGCCCACGCCCACGATCTGGTTGCCCTCCATCATCACCATACTGCCGTAGCCCGGCTGTACGCGGTGGCGGAGTATGCGGCTCTTATCGGGCTCAAAGCCGGAGTAGTCCCGGATCGCCCGCATAAGCGGGTGGCCTGAGTAGGCCCCCGCGTAGGAGGCGAGGTAGAGTAGCTGTTTTTCGCTTATCCTCACCGGGTCCACGGCCCTCACAGTGTAATTGCCATCAGTCAGGGTGCCGGTCTTATTGAAGACCACAGAGCTTGCGTTGGCCGCGTCGGCCATCACGTCCGCCCCGGCGAAGCACACCCCGGCGGCAAAGGAGCTCTCCACGGAGTTGAGATAGGCTATAAGCGCCGCGGCCTCGCCGTAAAAGGCGCACAGCGACAGCACCACAGCTCCTCTTGCCACCCATTTTGCAAAGTCCATGCCGTCAATAAGCGGCGGTATAAGCGACACGAAAAGCCCCAGCACGAGCCCGCCCAGAAGCGTAAGGCGCTCTATCCTGCGCTGGTCCTCCATGGGCCTCATTCTCCCGCTCAGCACTCCACGGACGCAGGCCATGCGCCTCAGTGTGGCCCTTGGGTCCTCAGGCTCCTCGCTTCGGCTGAGCCTGTCGGATATGATGTCCAGCTCCCGCTCGCAGTAGGCCGAGACCATATAGCGGCACACGTTGAACATGACGGCGGCGATGGCGGCCTCCACCAGATGGGCGGAGAGGCCGTAGATAATCACGGCGGCGAACATAATGAAGCTTGCGGGAAGCCTCCCTGAGCCCATGTCGCCCAGTCCTCCCACGAAAAGCGGCACGCAGGCGATCACAAGTGCCCCGATAACGAGTACGCTCCACGCCGGGTCCGGCAGGTCCGCCACGACGGCAGTACCGAGAATGAGCAGTGACAGCACCATTGCCGCCAAAAGGCCGAGAAAGCCGTTCGACACACTGAAGGGCAGACCGCGGGGCGGCTCGTCCTCCCACTCCTCCGCCTCCGGCGCCTCCTCCGGCTCCTCGTAGCGGCGGCGGGAGCGCCTCGGCTTTTTGGGAGCGTAGTCCTCCCCATCGTCCTCAAGCCCGTCAAAGCCGTCCTCACGGTCATAGCCGCCTTCCGGGGCGTATTCCCGGACGTACTCATGCTCCGGCGCATACTCCGGCTCCCGTCCCCGCCGTGTCTCCGGCGGATAATCCGGCTCCCTTGCGCGCTCAGGCTCCCGCTCATACCGGGCCTCCGGGCTGTACTCCGGCTCCGGCGCGTACTCAGGCTCCATTGAGCTTCTTGTGTCGGGCGTATATCCCCTCTCCGGGGCGCTCTCGCTCGTCGGACGTGGCTTCTCTCCCCTGGCCTCGGCCAGTATCTCGTCCACCGTATAGCCCGACGGGTCAACTCCGTCCATCGACTGGTCCGACAGGCCCTCAAGGTCAATATTTCTTCTATCCATTATCTCACCACCCGGTAAAATGGGAAGCGACCGAAGCCCCGAAAGCCCAAGGCCCGATCGCTTCCTTACATTTACGTCAATCGGTATTTTTTAAATATCTTACGCCTTACCGGCACAGCCGAGAACGTCGATGAGCTTGTGGGTCACGACGGCCTTTATGTTGGCGCGAGCCGGGGTCAGGTACTGGCGGGGGTCGAAGTGGTCGGGGTGCTCCGCGAAATACTTGCGGACGGAGCCGGTCATTGCAAGGCGCAGGTCGGAGTCAATGTTTATCTTGCACACGGAGAGCGTGGCGGCCTTGCGAAGCTGTTCCTCAGGTATACCCACGGCGTCTGGCATCTTGCCGCCGTTTTCGTTGATCATCTTCACATACTCCTGGGGCACGCTGGAGGAGCCGTGGAGCACGATGGGGAAGCCGGGCAGACGGCGGGAGACCTCCTCAAGTATGTCGAACCTCAGCGGAGGGGGAACGAGTATGCCCTGCTCGTTGCGGGTGCACTGGGCGGCGGTGAACTTGTAAGCGCCGTGGCTTGTGCCGATGGCGATGGCAAGGGAGTCACAGCCGGTCTTCTGTACGAACTCCTCAACCTCCTCCGGGCGGGTGTAGCTGGAATCCTCGGCGGAGACGTTGACCTCGTCCTCCACTCCGGCAAGAGAGCCAAGCTCGGCCTCCACAACCACGCCGTGGTCGTGGGCGTACTCCACCACCTTGCGGGTGATCTCGATGTTCTCCTTGAAGGGCTTGGAGCTTGCGTCGATCATGACGGAGGTGAAGCCGCCGTCGATGCAGGACTTGCAGGTCTCAAAGTCCGGGCCGTGGTCCAGATGCAGCGCGATGGGGATATTGGGGCACTCGATGACAGCGGCCTCCACCAGCTTCACAAGGTAGATGTGGTTGGCGTAAGCGCGGGCGCCCTTGCTGACCTGGAGGATCAGGGGGGCGTTCTGCTCACGGGCCGCCTCGGTGATACCCTGGACTATCTCCATGTTGTTGACATTGAAGGCGCCAACGGCGTAGCCGCCGTCGTAGGCCTTTTTGAACATCTCGGTTGTTGTGACTAAAGGCATATATATCACTCCTATGTAGAAATTTAGGGGTCACTTTAAGTTTATTATACCATATCATTCGGTCAATTCAAGTATAAAAAATATTAAATTTACCTTTCCGTGGAAAAAATTCCGCTCAGCCTGTCCCCTGCCCGCGCCGCTTTTTTGATAATACTATACTAATGTATCAAAATACCGTCAAAACGGTAAAAACGCGGTCAAAAATCAAAAATCCCTCCCGGAAAACCGGGAGGGCGGTAATTTACGCGAGAGGCTCGTTATTTAAGAATTTCTCCAGCCTGTCGAGACCCTTTTTGATGTTCTCGATGCTGGTGGCGTAGCTCCAACGTATGTGGTTCTGGGAGCCGAAGGCCGCGCCGGGGACGGTGGCCACAAGTCCGTGCTTCAAAAGGGCTTGGGCAAAGTCGTCGGCGTTCTCGATCTTCTCCCCACAGAGGGTGGAGCCGAATGTCTTACTGACGTTCATAAAGATATAAAAGGCCCCGTCGGGAGGAAGACAGCTGACCTTGTCCATGGCGTTCACGCGGCTCACAAAGTACTCCCGCCTCTTGGCAAACTCCCGGCGCATATCCTCAACGCATGTCTGGTCCCCGGCGTAGGCCGCCACGGAGGCGTACTGGGCGATGTTGCTGGCGTTGCCGGTGGAGTGGCTGAGGTAGGTGTCCATGAGCTTTATGATGGGCTGAGGCCCCGCGGCAAAGCCGATACGCCAGCCGGTCATGGCGTAGGTCTTGGATACGCCGTTGACTATGACGGTCCTCTTGGCGAGCTCCGGGTCGATGGCGGCGGCGGAGACGAACTTGCCCTCATAGACCAGCGTGGCGTATATCTCGTCGTCAATGAGATAGAGGTCGTTGTCGACTATGACCTTCGAAAGGGCCCTCAGCTCCTCCTCGGAATAGAGCATACCCGTGGGGTTGGAGGGGTTCGTGAGTATGAGGCACTTTGTCTTGTCGGTTATGGCGGACTTGAGCTGTTCGGGGCTTATCTTGAATCTGGTGGACTCGTCGGTCCTGAGTATCACCGGCGTCGCGCCGCACATGCGTATGGCCTCCTCGTAGGTGACCCAGTAGGGCGCGGGAAGTATCACCTCGTCGCCGGGGTTAAGCATGACGCGCATTGCTATGTACAGGACGTGCTTCGCGCCGGAGGACACGCAGATGTTCTTGTTCTCGTACTCCAGACCGAAGCTGGCCTTCATATAGTCGCATATGGCCTTCTTGAGCGGCGCAATGCCGGAGGAGGCGGTGTAGTAGGACTTGTTCGTCTCAATGGCCTCGATGCCGGCCTTTTTTATGTGGTCGGGCGTGTAAAAATCAGTCTCGCCCGCGCCGAAGCTGACCACGTCCACGCCTTGTGCCTTCAGCTCCTGACTGAGGGCGTTTATGGCGAGAGTGGCCGAGGGTTTGATGGCGGAGGCGACACCGGAGAGACTTTTCATGACAGGATTACCCCTTATTTCATTTAGATTTTACAGTCATTATATGCGCTATCCTGCATTTTTGCAAGTATCCAACGCCATTTTCATATGAATATGAATTTTCATCAACCCCTGACTTTCATATTTTGTGCAAAATAACATGCTTTAGCGAATTTACTCAGCGTCGGCTGATTTTACGGCGTTATCAAGCGGCGCCCTTATGGGCCCGATTTGGGAGCACATCTTATTATTTAGATCCGTTATTTTGCCTCCCCTGCCAACTTTTCCTCCGGCGTATCAAAAGAAATCTCCCCGCAAATAATAAGCACCGCTAAGATTTTATGGTCTGAGACCATATACTCAAGGAGGAACTATGAAAAAAGCGATATATATTGCGCTGGCCATTGTAATGGCCCTGTCACTTGTGGCTTGTGGCGACAGCTCCGACGCCGACAGGAGCGACAACACCAAAGACGGCGTCATCGGCGACGGCCTTGGCGACATCGGCGACGACATCAGGGACACCGTTGACGACATCGGCGACGACCTCACCGGCATGAACAACAGCCGCCCCACCGACACCTCAAATCCCGGCAGCATCACCGGTAACGGCACCGGCAACGGCTCCGTCGGCGGCGGCACGGGCAACGGTTCCACCGGCAACGGCCATATGGGCGGCTCTACCGGCACCAACGGCACGACCGGCACCAACGGTACAAATGGCACGACCGGCACTAACGGCTCCATCGGTAACGGTACCGGCAACGGAAGCATGACCCGATAAGCCTCAAGCTTCATTAAAAATTCGGCGGCGTGAATATCACGCCGCCGGTTTTCTTTGAGATTTTATATATTTTTTTCTCTCTCCGCCATCGCCGCGCGGCGGCGGTACATATCGAGGTACGCCTCGCTCCTCAGCTTCTCCACAGCCGTTTTGAGCTCCTCCCGGCGGCCGGGCTTTTTGAGAAGCGCGGCCATAAACGGCGCGTACTTCCTCCCCGCCCCGGCAATGAGCTCCTCCACCGCCGCGTCAAATTCCCTGACGGGCCTATACCGGCTGGCGGTCTCCTCCACCGTGGAGGCCAGCACGTCGGCGGCGGCCACTATGCCGATGACCGGCCGGACCTTCGTGGAGCTCAGATCGAAATCCACGGGGTAGCCGCCTTTGTCGTTATAGTACCTGTGGTGTCCCTTGGCCACGTCGGCGTAGGCCGCGGTGGATTCGTGCGCGCCCAAAAGCTCGTAGCCGCAGTGGGCGTGGAGCCTTATGAGCTCCTCCTCCTCCTCAAAAAGTCCCCGGCAGGCGGAATTTTCAAGGTGGAAAAAGTGCACCATTCCCGTGTCATAGAGCCTTCCCGCCGTCATGGCGAAGTCCAAAAGCTCCTCACGCCTTTCACGGACACCGTCGGCGTCCCTTGTCCCGCAGACGCCCGCCAGCTCCCCCGGACAGTCGTCCACGGCCCAACCGGCCAGCCTCCCGGCTATTTTTCCCGTTATCCACATTCGCACGTACCCCACCGGGTAGCGGGCGGCGAATACGTCCTGCAAAAGCTCAAAGAAGCTCACGCCCCCCTCCACCTCCCGGTAGGCGTAGAGGAACTGCTTGGCGAAGAAAAGGAGCTGCTCGTTGTTTTCATCGCTGGGAGCCCTGATGAGCCATGAGAGCATTCTGTCGGTCATGCGCCGTATCCTCAGCTCCCCGCCGGTGGGCATTTTCCCTCCGGGCATGAATTTCAGATACTCCATATAGTATGCCGGGGCGCTGAGGTAGGCGAAGGCTCCCTTTCCCCCAAGGTCGTCCATGGGCACCGACCTTGTAAGGGCGTATATCCCGTCAAGAAGCTCCTCGATGGTCATGGAGCCTGAGTGGTACATCGCCGCCAGATACGCGTACTGCCACCTGGGCTGCAATGGCTCTCCCCGCTCCCGCGCGGCCCTCAGCTGGCGCTCTTGGACTGTCTGGGCCGACTCCAGCACCTTGGCGAAGGCGTCGGGCCCGGCGTGGCCTGAGCGCAGGTAGTTGAGCATGGTCGTGCACTCCTGATGGCTCTTGTAGAGGTAGAGGTCCCACGGGAGCTCCGGCGTCTTTGCCCGTATGTCCGGGTCAGAGAGCAGCCTGATGCTCCGCGTCAGGGCCTCAAGCTTGCGCTTGGCTATCTCAGGCTGTGTCCCGTCGTAGCCGAGAGCGATGTTGCCCATGCTCCTGTGTATGTAGCCGCGGGTCTCGCTGTCCGCCGTGTCGTAATACTCCGTCTCAAAATATGACGCGGCCTCGGAAAAGCACATGCGCATTCTTGCCGAGTAGAGCCTTATGGGTCCGGGCTTGAGCATGGACTCCATGTTATATAAGCTCATGCCCACGAAGTACAGCTCCCTTATGAGCATATCCTGAAGATTTCTGTGTCTGGCGTAGTCCATAAGGGCCAGATGTATCCTGTAATGGAGCCACACGTCGCTCTGGGCCTGGTTGTTCATGAGCTTTCCCGCGAACTCCAAAAGGTCCGAAAGCTCCTCATCTGTAGCCGAGAGTATGTTGTCCAGAAGAGGGAAAAGCTCCTGACGCAAAAGGGCGGTCCCCCTCTCCACGGCCTGCCTCGTCTGAAGCACCAGCTTGCGTGAGGCGTCCACGAACTCCTCCGGCGTCATCTTCCCCGCGTCGGGCCCCACGTTCTCCGAGACTGACTTCAGGAGCCTTAAGTATTCCTCCTGATAGGCTCTCATTCGGGGCTCACCCCCTCGCGCCTTACAAATCTCTCAAGCACGTTCGTAAGGCTCTCTATGCTCACGGGCTTCGGGACGTGGTCGTTCATGCCCGCCCGCTTGCAGGCCTTTATGTCCTCCACAAAGGCGTTGGCACTCATGGCGACTATGGGCACTTCGGCGCTGTCGGGCCTTTTTAATTCCCGAATTGCCTTTGTGGCCTCAAAGCCGTTCATCACCGGCATCTGTATGTCCATGAATATGAGGTCAAAGCTCCCCGGCTCGCTCTTTTTGAATACCTCCACAGCCTCCCGGCCGTCCCCGGCGCAGGTGACGGTGGTGCCAAGCATCTCAAGTAGCTCCGTGCCGATCTCCTGATTGAGCTCGTTATCCTCCACCAAAAGCACCCTCATGCCCTCAAAGGACGGCCCCTCGTCGCGGATACCGCTGTCCTTTTTCCGCTCCGGCGTGCAGGAGTAGAGCATATGGCCCAGCCTTGAGCGGAAAAGGGGCTTGGGGATAAACGCCGTGATGCCGCACTTTCTCATCTCGTCCGCAGTCAGCGTCCACTCGTAGGAGGACATGAGGAATATGGGTATATCCCTTCCCAGCATCTCCCTGAGCTCCCGGCAGGCCTGAACGCCGTCCACCACCGGAAGCCGCCAGCCCAAAAGTATGGCGAAGTAATCCTCCCCGGCGCTTCTGGCCTTCTCGGCCATGTCCGTGGCCTCCCAGGCGCTCTCCACTATGTCGCACTCCATGCCCAGATCCGCGAGTATCTCCCGGATATTCGTCCGCGACGCGTCGTCCACGTCGGCGGCCAGCACCCGGTAGCCTTTGAGCTCCAAAAGCTCCTCGTCCCCGCTCTCCCGCTGCTCAAGTGGGAGCGTGACTGTGAATTTCGAGCCCTTGCCCAGCTCGCTCTCCACGATTATCTCGCCGTTCATCATCTTGACGAGGTTATATGTTATGGTCATGCCAAGGCCCGTGCCCTCTATCTTACGCACGCCCTCGGCCCGCTCGAAGGGCTGGAATATCTTCTCCAAGAATTCCTGGCTCATGCCCATGCCGGTGTCGGTTATCTCAAACTCGTAGTATGTATAATTGCGTCCCTCGGTGCCGGCAGAGCCCGTCTCCCTGATCCTGAGCGTTATCACGCCCTCCTCAGGGGTGAATTTCACGCAGTTTGACAGGATATTTATGAGCACCTGCTGAATCCTGAGCTGGTCGCCCCTGACCTTCTCATGGCGAAGGCCCGTGAAGTCCATCTCCACCCTCTGGCGCTTCCTGTCCGCCTGGGGCTTGAATACGGCCATGAGGGAGTGGACGAAGTCGGCCATGGTGAAGTCCTCCGGCGTCAGGGACATCTTGCCGCTCTCTATCCTCGACATGTCAAGTATGTCGTTTATGAGCGCCAAAAGGTGCTTTGAGCTTAAGGAGATCTTATCGAGGCAGTCCGCCACCCGGTCCGTCTCGTCAAGATGGGCCTGAGCTATTGTGGTCATGCCGATTATGGCGTTGAGGGGCGTCCTTATGTCGTGGGACATGCTGGATAAGAAGTCCGACTTTGCCTTATTTGCCGCGTTTGCCGCGTCCAGGGCGCTCTGGAGCGCCGCCTTAGAGGCCTCTATGCGCTGGGCCTGACGCTCCAAGTCCTCTGTCACGTCCCGCATGAGCATGACCTTATACCCGCCGGGGTAACCGCTTACGCTGACAGCGTAGCCGCGCTCCCACACTCTCCCCTGCCATGTCTCGCCGTCGGTCCCCGTCCGGTCAAGGGTCTCCCGCAACGACATCAAAAGCTCCGCCTCACGCCCGGCGGCTATCCTTGCGGCGTTTTTGTTTTCATAGACTATCCGCCACCTTCCCCCTTCGCCCTTTTCCGCCACGAAGGCCGGAATGGCCAGCGGCCCGAAGGCCGGCTCCGGCGAATTGATTATCCCGTCCATAGTCCTATCTCCCCCCCGATAGCTTTCAGGTGTATAAAAAACCAGTTTAATTATATCACCTCTTAGTCGTATTGTCCACATTTTACGATGTCTTTCGTCCCTTTTTTTCATACTATCCATTGGCATTTTCATTTATTAGTGTTATAATAGAACAAATCGGAGAGACAATTCGGAGAAGGGAGAGATATAAAATGCTTCGAGCCATACTCTTTGTTCTGATAGGCTACATATCCGGAAGTGTGACATATATCCACATATTCTCCGCGCTTTTAAAAAAGGGCGACATCGTGTCCATGAGCCCCGACAAAAACCCCGGCTCAGCCAACGCCTTTACATACGGGGGCTTTGTCTGCGGGTGTCTCACTTTGTGCTTTGAGCTTTTGAAGGGCTTTGTCCCCGTGTGGCTCTATATGCACACCACCGGGGCCTCCTCCCCCTACGCCGTGACCTTCGTGGTTCTGGCGCCGGTAGTGGGCCACGCCTTTTCCATATTCCACGGCTTTCGCGGCGGCAAGGGCATCGCCGCCTCCTTCGGGGCGCTCTTGGGGCTCATGCCCATGTGGCTCCCCGCGGTGACGCTGGCGTTCTTCTTCATATTCTTCTCCGTCGTGCTCCGCGTCACCCCCAATTTTTATAGGACTCTGGCTGCCTACATCGTATCCACCCTTGTCCTTATCTTCGGGCATCTGCCCTTTCCCGTGTGGCTGGGCTTCGCGGCCATCTCGGCCGTTGTGACACTCAAGCTCCACATGAGCGCGGAGGAGAGAGAAAAAGTAAAGGTGAAGCTTCTATGGATGGACTGATACTCTCCTGCGGCACCGGCGGCGGCCACAACTCAGCCGGTATGGCGGTGATGGAGGAGCTTCGTCGCCGTGGCCACGGCGCTGATATGATGAACCCCTACACACTAAAAAGCGAGGCCCTCGCCCACCGGGTGGACAACACGTATATAAAGCTCGTCCAGCGCGCGCCGAGGGCCTTCGGACTTGTCTACGGGGCCGGTAATCTATACCGCAAGCTCCCCTTAAACTCCCCCGTACAGCTGTGCAACAGGAAGCTCGCCGATCTCATGGAGCGCTATCTCGCCGAGAAAAAGTACGATTTTATAATAATGTCCCACCTTTTCCCGGCTGAGATAATGACCATATTGAAGCGCCGGGGCGTAAAGCTCCCCAAGACCGTATTCGTGGACACTGACTACACCTGCGCCCCCTTCTCCGAGGAGATAGACGTGGACGCGTGGGTCGTTCCCAACGATACGGTGCTTGAGGAATTTATCGCTCACGGCGTGCCCCGCGAGCGCCTCTACCCCTACGGTATCCCCGTGGCCTCCGCCTTTTCAAAGCCGGAAGCCAAGTCGGCGGCGAAGGCGAGACTGCGCCTGCCTCCGGACACCAACTACATACTCATCTCCGGCGGGAGCATGGGCGCCGGGAGCCTTGAGACTGCCATAGAGGCCGCGAAGGAGACGCTGACCGATAACGAGAGGGCAATAGTCATCTGCGGCTCAAATAAGGCCCTCTACGAAAAGCTCCGGGAAAAGCACGGCCACGACGTCATATTGGCCGGCCACACCCACGACATGGCGGGATACATGCACGCCTCGGAGGCATATCTCACAAAACCCGGCGGCCTCTCCTCCACCGAGGCGGCCGTTCTGGGCATACCCATGATACACCTGCCGCCGATCCCAGGTTGCGAGACGGTGAACGCGAAGCTCTTTTCCGACCTTGGCATGAGCATCACCTGCCGCTCCTCCCTCTCCTCCATGAAAAAGGCCCTTGAGGCCATTCGCGACCCCAACCTTCGCGCCTCCATGCTCCGCGCCCAGAAGACCCACGTCTCCCCCACCTCCGCCTCCGACATCTGCGCCCTCGCCGAGCGCCTCGCAAAACCGCCGGAAAACGCTGAAATATAATAACACCCCCAAAAACCGCGCGGCCCCACGGGCCGCGCCTCTCTTTTTTCAAATAATTTTCGCGGCGACATGCGCGTCGCGAAAATTACCTTTTGTTTTGCGGAGTGTATGGCCCTCCGGGCCATGCGCGGAGCAAAACGGCAGTAAAAAATCCAGAATAGGTCCGCAGACCTTTTCTGGATTTTTTACGCACGTCCCCCATAAAATAAAAGGATTGCGGCCCGCAGGCCGCATTCCTTTTATTTTAAGCCAAATTTCTTATTGAACTTATCCACGCGTCCGCTGGTGTCCACCAGCTTCTGCTTGCCGGTATAAAAGGGGTGACACTTGGAGCAGATTTCGACCTTGATGTCACTCTTTGTACTGCCGGTCTCAATGACCTCGCCGCAGGCGCACCGGATAGTGGTCTGCTCGTACTTGGGGTGGATGCCCTCCTTCATTATGTTCACCTCTTTCGTCTGTCGTCGTACTTTCACGCAACGGTTATTGTATCACCGGTTACATGCGTTGTCAACACTTTTTTTCGTTTAAGTCCTCTTTTAAACCACTCTCAAGGGCTTAAATCTCAGGTGGTCCGCCGATATGAGCTTATAGCTTATCCCCCGGTCCGCGCCCTCGAAGGCCAGCTGTCTGCCTGAGCCGTGTATATGTCCGTAGTAGCACTCATGTACGCCGTAGCGCTCCATCACGTCTATCATGCCAGCGGCGTAAAATTTCCCGAATATGGGCGGATAGTGGAGAAAAACTATCTTCCGCTCAGCGTCCCCGGCGCACTTCAAGCTGGCCTCCAGCCTCCCTATCTCCCGGTCCATTATCTTCTTATCGTGTGGCGCGGGATTTTCGTTGGGACACAGCCACCCCCGTGTGCCGCATATGGCGGTGTTCTCGTAGAAAAAGCAGTTATTATTCAGTATTTCTATTGAATTTATGTTGTTTTCCCCGAAAAATTTCTTCGCCGCGCTGGCGGTGGACCACCAGTAGTCGTGGTTGCCCTTCAAAATTATCTTCCTCCCCGGAAGCCCGTCGATGAATTTAAAATCCTCAAGGCACCCGGCAAGGTCCATTCCCCAGGTGAGGTCCCCGCATATGACGGTGGTGTCCTCCGCACCCACGGTCTCAAAGCCCCGCAGGAGCTTGGTTATATGGTCGTCCCACTCCGGGCCGAAGACGTCCATGGGCTTGTCCGTCTCAAAGGACAGGTGGAGATCGCCTATGGTGAAAAGCATTTTTTACCCCCCGGCAAAGTATAAAAACAGTCAAAGCTCAAATAATATGAGTGAAATTTTAAAAAAGGAGCAGGGATATGAGCGAAAACATAAATTGGGACGACAAGCTCAGCAGCGTCGGTTGCGACGTCGTCAACTGCCGCTACCACGGCAAGGACAACCACTGCCACGCCGACTCCATCGTGGTGGAATCACACTCAGCCATACGCAAGGCCGAGACCTTCTGCAACACCTTCGAGGCCAAGAGCATCGACTGACCGGGCAATGTCCCGGTTTACATAATTATTTAAGGAAATCCCTGACCTCTCCCTTAAGCTCCGTCTTGTCAAGGCTCCTTGTAAATCTGGCGGTCTTGCCCATCAGCGCCTTTAATGGAGCCGGGGCCGGAACGCCGCTTGCGCTCTCAAGCTCGGCTATGAGCTCAGGGCCCGTGTGTGCCGGTGTCTCACCGATGGCCTCAAGGACGGCGGCGCAGAATTTGTAGGGGCTGGCGGTGGAGACCACCACGCTCACCGTCTCATCACCCGTCGCCCTGCGGTACTTCTCCAATGCCCCGTAGGCCACGGCGGTGTGTGTGTCCATAAGATATTCGTGCTCTTTGAAAGCCCTCATTATTACCGCCTTGGTCTCCTCGTCGTCACAGCTTGCCGCTGAGAAGACGTCGTCAAGTGCCGACTTTATCTTATCGGAAATCTCGTACCTCCCCGTCTGCCTGAGCTTTTCCATATACCCCGCCGTCTCGCTGTCGTCCGAGCCGGACAGGTCAAAGAGGAGCCTTTCCAGATTGCTGGACACCAGTATGTCCATGGAGGGGGAGATGGTGGTGTAAAAGTCCCTGTTCCTGTCGTAAACGCCGGTATTTATAAAGGAGGTCAGCACGTCGTTTTTATTTGAGGCGCAGATAAGGCGCTTCACTGGAAGGCCCATCTTCATGGCGTAGTACCCGGCAAGTATGTCGCCGAAGTTCCCGGTGGGCACGCAGAAGTTTACGCCGTCCCCCTCGGATATGTCCCCGGAGCTTATAAGGTCGCAGTAGGCGGAGATATAGTAGACTATCTGGGGAAGAAGCCGGCCCCAGTTTATGGAGTTTGCCGAGGAGAGCAGCCACCCGGACTTCGACAGCTCCTCCCGGAGCTCAGGATCGGAGAATATCTCCTTCACCGTGGTCTGGGCGTCGTCAAAGTTCCCGTTCACGGCGCAGACGGCGACGTTGGAGCCCTCTTGGCTCGTCATCTGGAGCTTCTGTATGTCCGAAACGCCGTCCCTTGGGTAGAAGACCATTATCTTTGTCCCCTCCACGTCGGCAAAGCCCTCCAACGCCGCCTTGCCCGTGTCGCCGGAGGTGGCCACAAGGATACACACCTTCCTCGTCTCCCCGTTTTTCGCCGTGGCGGCGGTGAGAAGATAAGGGAGCATCTGCAAGGCCATGTCCTTAAAGGCGCAGGTGGGCCCGTGCCAGAGCTCAAGGAAGTGGGTCCTGTGGTCCAGCTTCCTCACCGGGGCGACCTTTGGCGTGTCGAAGCCCTCCGGCCCGTATGCTCGGTTCGTAAAGTCCGTGAGCTCCGCCACGGTGTAGTCCTCCAAAAAGAGCTTCATCACGTACACCGCCCGCTGGCGGTAATTCATACCCCGAAGCTCCCCTATGGCCCCCTTGGGCAATCTCGGTAAAACTTCCGGCACAAAAAGTCCCCCGTCAACGCTCAGGCCCCTCTCGATGGCCTGAGCTGACGAGACGTGTTCACTTTTGTTTCTGGTGCTGACGTAGCGCATAAGCTTCTCCGTTCTGCCCCTACCTGTCGGCGGTAAAGGCGTCCTCGATATGGTTTATTGTGGGCTCCACGGTGTCCGTCCCCTCCGGGGCGTAGACCTCTATAACGTCGAACCGCACGGTTTTTTTCGTCTCGTGCCCGGCAAGGTACATGCTCGCCGTGGCTATGAGCTTTGACTGCTTTGTATAGCCCACCGCGTCCCGGCCCTCCTGAACAAAGTCATTCTTTCTCGTCTTGACCTCCACGAAAGCGAGCGTTTTCCTGTTCTCGGCGATGAGGTCTATCTCCCCAAGTCTCGTCCGGTAGCCGCTGGCCACTATTTTATAGCCCTTTTTCCGCAAAAATTCCGCCGCCGCGGCCTCGCCCCAGCGGCCAATGAGCTTTGTGTTCAATGTATTTTCCTCAAAAACGTCCGCCGGTGTATCTCCGACGGCCCCAGCTCACGTATGGCCTCGTAGTGCTCCCGCGTGCCGTAGCCCTTGTGCTTTTCAAAGCCGTAGCCGGGGTATTTGACGGCGAGCTTGCACATCAGTCTGTCCCTCGTGACCTTGGCAAGTATGGACGCCGCCGCCACGTTGGCGCTCCGGCTGTCCCCCTTCACCGCGGTGACGCTGGGGTACTCAATGCCCGTGTTCCTGTTGCCGTCAATGATAGTCATGTCCGGCATAACGCCCAGAGCCTCAATTGCCCTGTTCATGGCAAGGTACGTGGCGTTTAAAATGTTGAGCTTATCTATCTCCTCATGGGAGGCGAAGGCTATGCCGTAGTGTAGGGCCTTCTCCCGTATCACGTCAAAAAGCGCCTCGCGCTTTTTCTCCGTGAGCTTCTTTGAGTCGTCAAGGCCCGGTATCTCAAGCCCCATGGGCAATATCACCGCCGCGGCGCAGACGGGCCCCGCCAAGGGTCCCCTGCCGGCCTCGTCCACTCCGGCCAAGAGCTCAAAGCCCTCGGCGCAAAGTCCCCTCTCTATCTCCCAAAGGTCCATGCTCAGCCCTCCAACGTGTCCAGCGTCACCCGGCCCAGCTTTCCGCCGCGAAACTCGTCCAATAGCACCTTGGACATGCGCTCGGTGTCAAGCTCCCCGCCGGAAACGAGAAACCCCCGGCGCTTCGCGGCCCTCTCCAAGAGCTCAAATCCGTCACTCTCGGCGTTGACCTCGATGCCGTAGCGCTCCGTGAGCCTCTCCGGGTACAGGTCCCTCAATCTCTCCATGAGCCTCGCGCCCAGCGTCTCGCTGTCAAGTATCTCGTCCCTGACGGCCCCGGTGAAGGCCAGATTCTCCCCCACTACGCGGTCCTCAAATCTTGGCCACAGCAACCCCGGCGTGTCAAGAAGCTCCACGCCGTTCCCGGCGCTTATCCACTGCTTTCCCCGTGTCACTCCCGGCCTGTCCGAGGCCTCGGCGGCCCGGCGCTTGGCGACCCTGTTTATGAATGAGGACTTCCCCACGTTCGGTATGCCCAATACCATTACCCGGACGCTCCTGCCCGTCTGGCCCTTTTTGGCCCAAGCTGTAAGCTCGCTTTTGAGCATATCCCGCACAGCGCCCGTAAAGCCGCCCACGCCCTTGCCGGACTTGCAGTCCGTCTCCAGCACCCGAAGGCCCCTCTCCCGAAAATACCGGCTCCACTCACGTGTTTTGTCGGGGTCCGCCTGGTCCGCGCGGTTTAAAATGAGGAGCCTCGGCTTTCCGGCGGTGAGCTCGTCTATGTCCGGGTTGCGGGAGGACCTGGGCACTCTGGCGTCCGTCACCTCGCACACCGCGTCAACGAGCTTGAGGTTCTCGGCCACCATTCTCTTTGCCTTGGCCATGTGGCCGGGGAACCACTGTATGGTCATCTCCTCAGCCATCAGTCTATACTCCCTATCCTTGAAAGATCCCGCTTTCCACGCGAGCCCATGTCGTCGGAGATTTGGGACGGGTAGACTATCATCACGGCCCTGCCTATGACGCACCTTGTGTCCACCATGCCGATGGACTCCGTGCGGCTGTCGGTGGAGCGGTTGCGGTTGTCGCCCATGAGGAATAAACACCCCTCCGGCACCGTGACCGGGCCGGAGAAGTCCTCCCTCTCCATGGTGGGCGCGTTGATGTAGGGCTCGTCAAGGGCCTCGCCGTCCACGTAGACTATCCCCTTTTCAAAGTCAATATCCACGGTCTGCCCCTCAGTCGCTATGACGCGCTTTACCAGCGGCTCCGGGCCGTAGCTGTCCGTCTGGACCACAACCACGTCGCCGGGCTTTGGCGTATACAGAAAATTGGTGGTCAGTATCTTATCCTCGTCATGGAGCGTGGGATACATGGAGTTGCCCTTCACGTTCACGACCCTCAGCAAAAACATAAAGACGAGTATGCCCACAACAAGGGCCACCACCACGCACTGTATCCAGTCGTAGAGCTCCATTTTGCTGTCTTTTTTTGCCTCGGCCTTTTTTACCATATCCGCACCACCTCTCATTTAGTATTATATCGAAAAAAGGGGGACACAGCCCCCCTTTTTCATTTGCTGTTAAATTCTCTCCTTGACCTTGGCGTTCTTGCCGACCCGGTCTCTCAGGTAGTAGAGCTTGGCCCTGCGGACCTTGCCGCGCCGTACAGTCTCCACAGACACGATGCTGGGAGAATGTACCGGGAAGACCTTCTCGCAGCCTACGTTGTAGGAGATACGGCGGACGGTGATGGTCTCGTTGATGCCGCCGTGCTTCTTGGCGATGATAGTACCCTCAAAAGCCTGATTGCGCTCCCTGTTGCCCTCCTTTACGCGGACGGTGACGCGGACGGTGTCGCCTACGTTCATCTCAGGAAGCTCCGGCTTCATGTACTGCTGATTAAGAGTCTCGACTAAATTCATTTGTGCGCTCCTCCCCTCTTGATAGGCGTTCGTACCGCACTGCACGGCATAGGACCGCCCCGATGAGCAGTTTTTATCTGCAAAAGCTTAGGTATTGTACCACACTATAATGTAAATTGCAAGAACTTTTTTCACATAATGTGGTTTTTTTCAGATAATTTTAAAGCTCACATTCCGGAGCGGAGGGCGTTCATGAGATTATAGTTGTGCTCCCCCAAGTCCTTCTTCATCTGAAGGGCCTCCACTATGTCCATGGGGAACATCTTTATGCCGTCGTAGCATATGACCTTGTTTGTCATGCCCTCGGCCAAGACCTTGACAGCGTTATAGCCGAAGTCCGCCGCCAGCACACGGTCACGGACGGTGGGCCGGCCGCCACGCTGGACGTGGCCGATGATTGTGGCGCGGGTGTCCATGCCGGTCTCCTTGTTGATTATGGCCGCCACGTCCGTGGCGTGGGCCGCGCCCTCGGCCACGATGACGGCGTAGTTTGTGCGCCCGTGGAGCTGTCCCTCTCTTATGGGCAGTATGACGTCCCGCTTATAATCTATGGGCTTTTCCGGCACAAGCACCGCCGTGGCGCCCACGGCGAGGCCCACGTAGAGGGCCAGATACCCTGCCCTGTTGCCCATGACCTCCACAACGGAACAGCGCTCGTGGGACTTCATGGTGTCGTTTAGCTTGTCTATGCACTCTATTGCCGTGTTGCAGGCCGTGTCAAAGCCGATGGTGTAGTTGGTGCAGGCTATGTCGTTGTCGATGGTGGCCGGTATCCCGCACACGCTGATGCCGTACTTTGAAAGCTCCAGCGCTCCCCGGAAGGTCCCGTCGCCGCCCACGCACACAAGGCCGTCGATGCCCCTGAAGCGGCATATGTCCGCCGCTCTCTGCACGCCCTCCGGCGTGCGGAACTCGGCGCTTCTGGCCGTATATAAAAGGGTCCCGCCAAGGCTGGTGATGCCGGAGACGTCCAATGGCGTCAGCGGCTCCATATCGCCGGTTATTAGCCCGTGGTATCCCCGGCGCACGCCGATGCACTCTATGCCGTAGCTGTGGGCCGTGCGGGCCACAGCCCGAATGGCCGAATTCATTCCCGGAGCGTCGCCGCCGGAGGTGAGCACGCCTATTCTGTGGACACTTGATTTCATATTGTTGCCTCCATTTCTCTATCTGAAAACGTGGAAATCCTTATCATATAGCTCAAGCCGCCGAAACCGGGCAAAATCCGGCGCGAAAAACGGCGCGTTCTGCCCGATGGCGGAAATAAGCTGTGCCGGCGAGAGGGCCGGATCGCCCACCGCAAGCCTTACCCTGAGCGTGAGCACGCCCTCGTCCGCGCGCTTCACATCGCAGGCGGCGATGAGGGGCCTGACGTCCACCGTGGCTGTGGAGCGCTTCGTTTTCTTCTCCATGACCAGCTTATCGCCTGTCAGGAGCCTCAAAAGGCCCCCCTCATCTGTATCTTTACTATCGTAAAACAAATCGGCCTCAATGTCAAGCCATTTGATGTCTTTAAATTTATAAGTTTCCTCGTAAGCCTCCGTTACCTCTATCCCCTCCGGGAGCGCCCTGTTCAAAAGCGCCGGCACCGTGTCAAGGGGTAAGTCCTCGGCGAGCTTAAAGTCCATGAGCTCGCACACGCTCTCCGTCCCCACGGGGAGCGGCAGGGCGAATACCATATAGGGGTGGGGATTGAAGCCCTCGGTGTGCTTTATGGGCACCTTGGCCCTTATGAAGGCCCTCTGCATTGTGCGCATGAGGTCAAGGTGGGATATGAACTTCGCCCGGCCCTCCTTTTTAAAGAGTATCCTACTCATCGCACTTCCTCCTCTCAAGAAGGCAGCTCGCGCCACAGCCCATGCACTTCACCCGGCAGTCCGGGGTTATCTCCCCCCTGTACGCCGCCGCCCGCTCACGGGCAAGGTAGCTTTTCGTGACACCCACGCTTATTACGTCCCATGGGAAGATCTCATCGTCGCCTCTCACCCTGTTGGCGTAAAAATCCGCCCTCAAGCCGCAGGCGTCAAAGGCCGCTATCCACCTACTGAAGCCGAAGTAGTCCGTCCATGAGTCGAGCCGCCCGCCCTGCCTCCATACCTCCTCGATGACCGCGCCCATTCGCCTGTCGCCTCTCGACAGGGCCGCCTCGATGAGGCTCACATGTGGCTCGTGCCAGTTATAGACTATGGAGCGGGAGTTTATGCTGTCCTTTAGCAAATGTACCCGCCTTAAATATTCCTCCACACCCACTTGGGCCTCCCACTGAAAGGGCGTGTGGGGCTTGGGCACGAACATGGAGGTGCTGACGGTTATTTTCACCCCACGGGCCTTGTTTACGGCGTGCTCCCGCCATGTGTGCAGGACCTTCTCGGCCAGCCTCGCAATCGAGACCACGTCCTCGTCCGTCTCCGTGGGCAGGCCCAGCATGAAGTAGAGCTTTAAGGTGTTCCAGCCGCCCTCAAAGGCTATGCGGCAGGAATTTAAAAGCGCCTCCTCCGTCACGTTCTTGTTTATAACGTCCCTCAGCCTCTGGCTCCCGGCCTCCGGGGCGAAGGTGAGGCCGGACTTGCGCACCTTCTGTACCCGCTCCATGAGGCCCATGGAGAAGTTGTCCGCCCGGAGCGAGGGCAGGGACAGGCTTATCTTCCTTGGCTCGCACCACTCCAAAAGTCCGTCCGTGAGCTCCGGAAGGCCCTTAAAATCGCTGGTGGACAGGCTTGAGAGAGTTATCTCCTCATATCCTGAGCTCTCCAGCGCCCTTTTCGCCTTATCAAGCAGGTACCCCGTGCCGTGCCGCCTCACTGGCCGGTAGGCAAAGCCCGCCTGACAGAACCTGCACCCGCGCACACACCCGCGAAATAGCTCCAGCACCACCCTGTCGTGGACTATCTCGGTGGAGGGCACTATTGCCTTCGTAGGGAAGTAGGCGCTGTCCATGTCCTCTATTATCCGCTTCGTGACCCTCTCCGGCGCGCCGTCGAGACACTCAACGCGCCGAAGCGTCCCGTCCTCATTGTATTCCGGCTCATAGAGCGAGGGCACATACACGCCCTTGATGTCCGCCGCCGCCCGCAAGAACCGCCTCTTGTCCCAATTTTCGCTTTTGGCGTAGCGCAGGAGCCTCAGCACCTCAAGATCCAGCTCCTCCCCCTCGCCTAAGACAAAGAGGTCCACAAAATCCGCCATGGGCTCCGGGTTTATACAGCTTGTCCCCCCGGCGAAGACGAGGGGCGTAAGCCCCGCCCTGTCCGCGCTCCTCACCGGAAGTCCCGCAAGGTCCAGCATGTTGAGGACCGACGTATACGCCATCTCGTACCCAAGGGAAAATGCTATGGCGTCAAACTCCCCGATTGGGTCGCCGCTCTCAAGGGCGTAGAGGGGTATGTTGGCGCGCCTCAGCTCCTCCTCCATGTCCCCCCATGGGGCGAAGCACCGCTCGCACCACATTTTCGGCTCCTCATTTATGGCCCCATAGAGTATCTGGAGCCCCAGATTCGACATACCTATCTCGTAGGTGTCCGGGAAGCAGAACGCCACACGCAGGTCCACGTCGGACTTGTCCTTGACTGTCTCGTTATACTCCCCGCCCGTATATCTGGCCGGCTTTTGTACCCGGTTCAGTATCCTCTCAAGCTCATCTCTCACGGCCGCACCGCCTTTTTCATACTTTCCTATTATGAGATTTTACACCAAACCCGGCCGTTTTGCAACATGCTTTTATCATTGTTCCCGCGCATAAAAGTGCCGTCACGTTCCCGCGGCTCCTGACGAATATGTATACCCCTCCCGCCGCCAGCGCCGCCCCGCAGACGATATTCATGGCCGTAGACAGTATATACGCCCAGCTCGGCCCGAATAAAGCCCCGCACACGTCGGAAAACGCCCTCCCCCCGTCCATGGGCCCCATGGGCAGGAGGTTAAAGAGGCTGTACAGGGCGCTTATCGACCCCAGAGCGATCAAGGTCTCCCGCCACTGTCCCGCCACACGCTCCGCCATCATGGAGCATAAAAGGGCCAGCGCTCCCCCGGCGGCGGGCCCCATAAGCGCCACAGCCGCGTCCTGCCGGTATCCGAGACCTCCCCGGACGTCTATCTCCGCCCCGCCGGGCGCTATACATATCCCCTCCACCTTCGCCCCGAAAATTTTTATGGCGACAATGTGCCCCAGCTCATGGACTGCCGCCGCCGTCAGCGCCAGAACCGCCATTTTCGGCCCCGACAGAGCCGCTATGGCCGTCAGCGCCAGCACCGCCCCCGGCGTGACCCGGAGATTTTTCGTCACTTAAGGTACCCCTCCGGGTCCACATACTCCCCGTCCACGATGAGCTCAAGGTGGAGGTACGCCCCCTCCTCATCTCCCATAAAGCCGATCTCGCGCCCCGCCTCCACCGTCTCGCCGCCGGCCGCCGAGGTCTGGCCCATGTGGGCGTATATGGTCTCCACCCCGCCCTCATGGGAGATTATGACATATTTTCCGTAGGTGGTGCTCTCCCCCACCGCCATGACCCGCCCCGCGGCCATAGCGCGGACCGCCTCGCCGGGGCTTGCCGAGACGTCGCACCCGTAGTGGAAGCTCACCGTCCCCGCCCCGTCTCTCCGGTAGCCGAAGGGCACCGTGACCTCACCCTCCACGGGCCTTAAGAGCGCAAGGTCCAGCTGTGGCGTCTCGGCGGAGACGTACTTCGGCAGCGGCAGATCCGCAAGCTCCACGCCGTCCGTAGCTCCCGCCGGCAGGTCCTCCCCGTCCCCGGAATCCGACGCCGGCTCCCGGCTGTCCTCTCCCGCGCCAAAGGCGTACATCACCGAGCTTTTCGCCGCCCCAAAGAGCCCCGCGCCGCCGTCACGCTCCTCGGAAAATACCCTGACCGCCCCGTCAAGGTCTATCCCCAGCGCCAGCGCGGCCTTGTCCCTGAGCTTCCTCATGGTCCCCGGAAACACCGCCCAGGCCGCCACAACGAAAATGAGAAGCCACAGGCAGACCCTTCCGAACCCCCCGGAGCTTCTCACCTTCCCCCCTCGCCTTCTCCCCGCTCTCCTTCTCCCCTCGTACACCATCTTGACACCCCCAACAAAATTTCTGCTACAATATATTCCCATTGTCCACCCCTTATAACGAAAATTTATGATCCCCCGCAAAAGCGGAGGACCAAAGTCAATCGTGTAGAATTATACAAACGCGGGCAGCGCTAAATCGCGCTGTCATTTAGGAAATTTAAGCGTTATCGTAAGGCGCGGAGATGTGTAGGAGGCTGTGAGGGTGGCGTCCATCTGTTCGGCGAGGGTCCTTGCAATGGCGAGGCCCAGACCGGTGGAGCCGCGGGCGGCCTCCACGGTGAAAAATCGGTCGAAAAGCCGCCCCACCGTCACCTCGTCAAGCCCCGGCGCGGTATTTGTGAAGCGAAGCTCCCCGTCCTCCGTCAAAGCTATCTCCAGATCCCCGGCGCTATATTTAAGGGCGTTGCCGAGTATATTCCCCAGCACCCTCGCCAGCGCCGCCCGGTCCACGCTCCGCACTACCGGCGCCTCCGGCAGCGAAATGACGGGCTCGATGCCCCGTGAGCGAAGGGCGGCGTATAGACCGGCTACCGCCTCCTCCAATGCGGCCCGAAGGTCCGTAAGCTCCGGGGAGAGTGGCCGGGAGGACTGGATCACCGAATAGCGAAAGAGCTCCTCGGTAAGCCGCGTCATTGCCTCCGCCCTGTCGGAGATGAGCTCCAGATACCGTCTTGCCTCCTTTGTGAGGTCCTCGCGGGCCATGAGGTCAAGATAGCCCCTGATGGCCGTCAGCGGCGTTCGCAGATCGTGTGAGATGCCCGTCACCGCGTCCCGAAGCTCCCTGTCGCCGTTCAGATACCGTCTGCGCTGTTCCCGTAGCAGTCTCAGCTGCCCGTTGAGCCGGGAGGCCAACCGCATGGCGTGGGCGTCCCGTGTGGGGACGGCAATAAGCGTGTTCGTGTCCTCCTCCAGCCTCTCGGTCAGCCCCGCGCTTATCTCGTCAAAGGCGCGCTGAAGCAGCCGCGTTTTCACCCAAAGAGTGATCACCGCGGCCAGCAGCGTCAGACAGAGCAGCCATGGAAGCATGACCTCACCAACCTTACTTCAAATCTTTTCTCAAAAACAACGGCAGACCCGCGCCAGTAGTCAGAACGATGAACATTGCCGAATATGGCATCAGCGCCTCCGGCGGATACCGTAAGCTATCAGTTTCGATGAACCTCAACTGATCTCCCTGTCCAATGGGCAGCAAATTATAGAAAAACCGGGACAGGGCCGCCTCAGGGCAGTTGTCGTGGGCGATGATCTCTGCGAGCAGAAAGCGGGTGCAGATCAAAAAGGTGATTCCCACCACGGCCAGACAAGTCACTATGGAGACGGAGGGCCGGATACAATTCATGCCCAAAGCGGTGAACAGGGCGCTCCACGCCACGCACACCAGCAGTACCGCCGCCAAATAGACCGGCAGCCTTGACGGGTCCGGCATAGGGCCGTGGGCCAGCCAGCACAGTACCGCCGCCACACCGGCGTAGAGCAGGGCCAGCCCTACGGCCACCGCTGACACGGTGACCAGGGCGGCACTGTACACTCTCCACCGGGCACAGCCCACGATCAGCTTGTTCCGAATCGCGCCGCCATCATACTCTCCGCCCAGAAACATGGAGGCAAAGATGGCCAGTATGATTGGCAGTTCAAGGCGCATCTCCCCAAACAGAATTATCGCCCAGCGGTCCTGGGCGGCCTGATCCGCCACGGTGAACTCCATCGCTCCGCTCCGAACAGCCAGAGCAATCATGACCACAACGCAAAGCCAGAACACCCGGCTCCTTCCCAACCGGGAGAAAAAGGAGGATAACTGATTCATCATACGTCTACCTCTCTATCGAAGCTCCTGCCGCCGGAACAGAAATAGGCCAACGGCAGTGGACAGCGCGGTCATGGCCAGCGCCCAGCCTGCCATGGAGAGAAACCCTGCCGTCTCCAAAGCGGCATACCGGGCCAACTGACCGGCGGGAAGAAAATCGTACAGCAAGTGGCACAATCCGTACCAGCGGGTGTCCGTCCCTGGCATCTGCTCACAGCGGAGTAGGTAGAGCCTGATCTGGCTGGCCGCCAGTTGTCCCGTCAGTGCCAGGGCCGCGCATGGGATTACAGCCGCCGCCCTTCCTCCCATGGCCGTAATGACGGCGGTGAACAGGGCGGACAGAGACAGGGAAGTCAGCATTGTCCCCATCAGTGTGCGCAGAATGACAGAAACGCCCGACCTGGGCGGACCGTAGAGTGGAAGGCCCACAATTAGACTGACCTCAGGGGTGATGATGCAGACCGCGAACCCGCCCAGCGCTACGGCGACCATTTGGGACAGGTATACCTTTGTCCGGGGGATGCCATGGGCAATCATATTTCTCACCCCGCCGCTGGAGAACTCCGTTCCAAGGTGCATGGCGGCAAATCCGGCCATAAGATAGCTGTAAATATTGGCGTAGGAAAACAGGAATTCCTCCAGATAGAGGATACGGTCCGCGTCTCCCAAGTCGATAAAAACCTGGTTGGTGTGATACTAGGAAAACAACATGGCGAGGGAGAAAAACGAGGCAAGGAGTCCCGCCGCCCACAGGCCGTGGCTCCGAAGAAGGCGGACCAATCCGGCGGACATCAGATCACCCATACCGTCACCCCCCTACCTCAGATCCATGCGCCGGAAAAGGACAAGTCCGGCGGCGGTGGTCAGGAGAATGAGGATAACATCGCAGACGAGCATCAGTCCCACGCGGTCAGCGGAGAGGTCGCAGTAGTGGATACTCTGGCCTCCGGGGAGGAATACGTCGAAAAACTCGTACACGTCCCGCATAGGCCCCTCCTCAAGATAGTCGGGGTTTGGCACGGACTCGGTCATGACGAGCTCGCCGTCCACGCTCATCTCAAAGCCCGGATAGGTTGGCGGGGCGTCAAGGCGGTTATATATGTAGCTGCCCGCTACAAGGAGAATAAGCGCCAGCACAAGTGCCGCCACGGAGGAGGCCACGCGGTTTTTTATGAGCGTCACGAGCATCGTGAACACCGAGGCGAAGGCCAGCGACAGTCCGAAAACGCCGAGAGTGCAAACTGCCGCCCGCATAGCGCCCATCTTAAATGGGCCCAGCAGCGTAAGCCCCAGCGCCAGAGCGGGGACGACGGCGAAAAGGCACATTACGACCGAGGCGAGACCTGTGAGGAGCAGGTTCGCGAGATATACGCTTTGGCGCGTGTGGCCGGAGATGAGCTTGTTGCGAAGCGTCCCGTCGCCGTGCTCCGGGCCAATGTGAAAGGCGCACACGAGGGCCGATAAAAAACCGATCACGGCGGAAAAGAGAAAGTATATCCGGTCAATATTGGGGTATACCCCCGTCTTGACCCCGTCGCGCCAGCCGGAGAGGACATAAAACGTCTCAAGCGCCGCCATTACGGCACAGCAAAGCCAGAAGACCTTATCGCGCCTGAGCCTCACGAGCCCCGCGGAGAGGAGATTACGCATTGCGGTCACCTCCCACTAAATTCACAAAAAAGCTCTCAAGGCTCTCGTCCCGCTCCTCCAAGGCCAGAACGTCACAGCCCCGGTCATGTAGGGCCAGCGTCAGGTCGGTTATATTGAGCTTTGCGTAAACGTCGGCGGTGTTTTCGGTAACAAGGCTGTATTCCGCGCCCATGCCGTCCAGCACCACCGCCAAAGCCGAGGCGTCGGAGACTGTGACGCGGGTACATTTCCGGGAGGCGGCCTCCAGCGCCCCGGCGCTGAGCTCCCTCACCATACGTCCCCGGTCGATAAAGCCGTAGTGGGTGGCAAGGCGCGAAAGCTCGTCTAAAATATGGCTTGAGATGAGCACCGTTATCTGCCGCTCACGGTTCAGCTTCAATATGAGCTCCCGGATCTCGATTATGCCCTGCGGGTCGAGGCCGTTCACCGGCTCGTCCAGCACCAAAAGGTCCGGGTCGCCGCACAGCGCCACTGCGATGCCAAGGCGCTGCTTCATACCGAGGGAGAAGTTCCGGGCCTTCTTCCTCCCCGTATCCGCAAGCCCCACCAGCTCCAAAAGCTCCTGTATGCCGGTAAAGTCTGGAAGGCCAAGGATACGGTACTGCTGTTTTAAATTGTCCCCGGCGGACATGTCGAGGTAGACCGACGGTGTCTCCACCACCGCCCCCATACGGCGGCGGGCCTTGGAGACAGCCTTATCACGGCTGTCCACGCCGTATATGGCGTACTCGCCGGAGCTTGGCCGCTGAAGGCCGCAGATAAGGCGTATGAGCGTGGTCTTACCCGCCCCGTTTCGCCCCACAAGGCCGTAGATCGCGCCCCTTGGCACGGTCATGTCAAGGCCGTCCAAAGCGGTGAATTTTCCGTAGCGCTTCGTAAGGCCGGTTATTTTAAGTGCCGGTGTCATATTATTCGGACCTCCTTTTCAAGATGGTCCCATGATAACAGGAAAGAGGCGGGAAAACGGTTAAGAAAATAGTTGAGATTCAGTCAAGATTTTAATTTGAAGCCTATCCCCCAGACGGCCTCGATTGGGTCGCCGGCCCCGGCGTCGCGGAGCTTTTTGCGAAGATTGCTGACGTGGGTCTTCAGGGAGCTCTCGGTGCAGTCGGGCGTGTCGTCGCTGACCCGGTCGAGAAGGACCGACTTCGTTATCACCTGAGAGGGATTTTCCATGAGAAGGTGGAGTATGGCGTACTCCGTGCGGGTCAGGCGAAGCTCCGCGTCATTTACAAATACCTGCCTTGCGGCGGGGTCGAGGCGTATGGTGCCGAAGGCAAGGGCGGCGTCCTTTACGGGCGCGGCCTTGCGCAGGGCGGCGGATACGCGGGCCATAAGCTCCCGGCTGTCAAAGGGCTTTGTCACGTAGTCCGCCGCCCCGGACAGAAGGAGCGACACCTTGCTGTCCACATCGGCTTTGGCTGAGAGGACTATGACCGGTATACCCTTTATTCTTGGCAGCACCTGCTCCCCGGAAAGGCCGGGCAGCATGAGATCGAGGAGCACGAGGTCAGGCCGGACGTCGTCCAGAATAAGCACCGCCTCCGTGCCGGAGTAAGCCCTCAGCACAGTGTGCCCCTCCCTTTTGAGCAGCTCCTCCAGAATATTCCCGATGTGCTCATCGTCGTCAATAACAAGTACCCTGCTCACACCGTCACCCCCTCTCATTTAATGCCCTAATGATAACACTCCCCCACCCCAAAAGTCAACCGCCGCCGCCCCCCGAAACACGGCGACAGCATTTACTTTTCCCCGAACACCACACGCCGCAGCACCTCATTATCCATGGCGGCGCGGTACATCTTTCGGCGGAGACTGACGCGCTTGCCCATGTCCGCACTGTTTAGGAGCGCAAGCGCCTGCTTGCGGAGGATATTCAGGTTCAGCAGCGAATTGTCCTTCCGCGCCCTAGCGCCGTCCTCTCCAAAAGTCACGTCTAACTGCCAATGCAGCTGGCTTTCTATGCTCCAATGCTTTCGCACAGCGTCCGCAAACTTATGGACATCGGTAAGCGACGTCAGGAAATAGCGGCTCTCTTCGGTGAATTCTCCGGTTTTAAGGCTTGTCACAGATGTTTTGACCAGCCCTATGCCGTTGAGTCCCGCCCATTCCTTTCGCTGCGCAAGCCAGTCGATGTCCGTCTCCATGTAATATACTCTTTGCTCTATCCGCCCGTGGTCCTTTTCAAGGCTCTTGTCAGCGTGCGAAGAAATCTCACTTTCAAAATACAGCTTTACGTCAGAGAGCAGAGCAGGCTGATTGCCCTTCAATCCCAGCACATAGTCCGCGCCCTTCTCGCGTATCTTCGCCGCGATCTGCTTCTGGCACCCCATGGCGTCCACCGTCACTGTGCTGCCCTCAATGTCAAGCAGTTCTATCAACTCCGGTATCGCGGTGATCTCATTGGACTTTTCCTCCGTTGCCAGCTGTCCCAAGGTTATCTGATGCTCCGCCACCCACGCGCTCACCACGTGGTAGGCGCTGTGATCTTCATTCCCGCTCCCGCGTATGGTCTTCCCGTCTATCGCCACGGTACTGCCCGTAACGTCCACGACCTCCCGCAGGGCCTCGCCCATCTCTTTCGGGTCGATCCGCTCGAATACCCGGCGGAATGTGTCGCTGTCCGGTATCCCGTTGGGCAGCTCAAGGTATTGCCTGAACCAATCGAGTTTCCCGTATCCTGTGTCCTCCATGTGCTCAAAATCCGTCCCGCCGCAGACGACGGACACGAGACCGATGAACACGATATCCACCAGCTTATGCCTCAGATCCCCCCACTGCCTGCGGGTATCCGTTATCTTTTCCAGCTTTTCGATGATCTTTTCCATGTCAACCTTCACCTCAGTTGACATAATAGCAAAAAGGGGCGAAAAAGTAAATGCTGTCGCCGTGCCCCCCGCCGCAACGCGGCTGGGCGACCTTTGCCTACGGCAAAGGTCGTAAGCGCCAAAAAAAGCAGTCCAACGGACTGCTTTTTTTGGTGCGGGTAGTGGGACTTGAACCCACACGGTGTAACCACAGGAACCTAAATCCTGCGCGTCTGCCAATTCCGCCATACCCGCGTATTTATTTTACCTTGCGCCTTAAGAACATTTCGCGAATGTCACAGCGCCGGATACATAGTGTGTGCCGATTTCACCACAAATGCGGGACGCAACATAAACATGTCAAATAGGGCGCTCTGCCGAAGGTCTTAGAATACATATCTTCCGCTCACTTGATATAAAGCGACGAGGGGAAACTGCTCGAATCCCTCCTCGGAATACTGTCTTTTGAATTTCTCATATTCGCCGGCAAGAAATTGAAGCCTATCCTTCATCCCGCGCTGTCCTAAGACTAAGCAAGCGCAAGCCCTGGCATATGGGCTTCGTATCTGGCCATACATTTCCTGGAGCTGTCTGACATAGACCTCGTCCGCCTTTATCAGGACCTTCGCCGACATCTCTATGAATCCATCCTGACCGCTCGTCATATAACGCCTCAGCAAAAGCGGCATACACTCGCTTTGATGAATCAGGATCTTTTTGATATATGCGCTCGTATTGGATATACTTATCCCCTTGCGCATCAAGTCAACAAGCGCTGCCGGATCGTCCGTCTCCTCAATAAGCCGCCGCTGCGCCTCGGTCCTCAGCTCTATATCGCCAGCGATCGGGGCTGTTCTTTTCTCTAACTCACTAAGAAGGTCCTCATCTTCGACAATAGCCAGTGTCTCCAGAAAAATCTGCGGAGCGGAATACTGTTCAAGCGGATTATTCTTGAAAAAATCCTTCGGCAACTTGTATTCAGCCACTCCCGCACCTCCTTTCACCAAGGTAACGTCACCTAAGACCACCGTGGCTGCCATTACACCATGCCCGCATATTTTGTTTAAATTTGTCCGTTCACCTCAAAAACCCTTCACTTAGGTAACAGCACCTAATCCATCGTGTATACCAATTTCACCACGGGTGCGCGTTGACGCTTATTAAAAAATAGATTTTCCATTCAGCAGATATATGGCGGCAAGGGGAAACTGCTCAAAGCCTTCGTCAATATAATTTCTTTTGAAGTTCTCATATTCGCCGGCCAAAAACTCAAGCATGTCCTTCATCCCGCGCTGTCCAAAAACAAGGCAGGCGAAGGCTCTGGCGTAAGGATTTCTTATCCTGCCATACATTTCCTGAAGTTGCCGGACGTAGCTCTCATCCGCCACGGTCAAAACTCTTGCCGACGCCTCAATGAACCCACCATGACCGCTGGTCAAGTATCGCTTTAGCAAAAGCGGCAAGCATTCGCTCTGATACGTCAGGACCTTACCAATATAGGTACTCATATTAGGCGAACGTAAATTCTTACGCATCAAGTCGACCAGCGCCGTCGGATCATTCGTTTCCTCAATAAGCCGCAGTTGTGCCTCGTCCTTTACCGTCAACTCCTCGTCGAACTGTGCGATCAATTTTTTAAGTTTATTGCTCAGCTTCTCGTGTCCTTCAATAATCTGGGTCACCAGAAAAAACTGGGGCGTCGAGTACGGTTTAATAAGATTATTCTCGAAAAAGTCCTTCGGCAATTTATATTCAGCCATTTTCTCACCGCTTTTTCACCAAGGTCACGACACCTAAATCCTGCGCGTCTGCCAATTCCGCCATACCCGCGTATCGTGTTTTTTACCTTATGGGCCTCAAAAACCCTTTCACTGATCTCACCGCCGGTGCGCGATATGTATTTTAGCATCGGCGGGGCGGTGTGTCAAGGTGTGGGGGGATTGAAATGTGGGGGAAAATGGGGTAAAATTTATGGCGAGGTGATGTAAAGATGGAATGGAAGGAGCTCTATCCGAGGCCGGGACTTAAAAGGGACAGCTTCCTGCCGGTACTCGACGGGTGGACCCTGAACGGCCGGGAAATCAGCCTGCCATGGCCGCCGGAGGCGGAGCTTTCGGGCTTTACCGGCAAAATAGAAAATCCCCTTCGCTACAAAACGGACTTTCGGCTCGGGGACGTGTCGTAGGGAAACATTGTGAACCTACCTAATTGAATGTTTTTTCGATCGGGAGCCTGTGATGATGCACAGGCTCCTTAGTTTGTGTCATGCAATTTCTAAATCCAGCTCAGCGACCTGTATTAGGATGCCCTCCAGCTCCTGGGGTATGTCGTCTACGATGCCAATGTCCCGGTAGTGGATGATAATCTCTTGGGGAGCGTTGCGTGAATACTTTTTGGCCCGTTCTCCTACCTCAATTCGCTTGATGAAGGTATGGAGAAGCTCCGGAGTCAGTTCGTCAATTTCTGTGTATTTGTGGGCGTTCTCCAGAAAACGGTCGAAGTTGGAGGTGGAGTCCTTCAAGTCTTGTAAGCGGACGGTCAGGTCTGGAAGGGAGGTTTTGATGCCCTCCTGCTCCGTAATATACTCGTTGGAGAGTATCTCGTGCAGTTTCCCAACCTGTTCCGTCAGAGACAGGACGCGGTTGTTCAGACTGTCCGTCTGGTTTAGGGTCCTCTCCGCGTCCTCGGTGGTCATCAGCGTTTCGGAAGCAGCTACTATTTGCATGACCTCCTTTTTTGATTTTTGGGATAAAAAAGACCGCTGGCTTTTTCACCGGGTAGCCGGTGTGTCAACGGTCTGATTTTCGATGTTCAGTTTTGACAGCGTGGCAATAAATTTATAATACTAACTCCATAAGAATATACTCACTCTCGCCTACTGTGATAAAACCATTCTTTTTCCAAAAAGAATTACTCTGAGGATTTCCTTTATCGACGCCAAGCCGTATTTTATCGAAGCCTAATGTCCGCAAATATTTTGCACATTCCGAAATAATTTTTGAGCCAACGCCTTTATGTTGATATTCGGAGTTCATCATGAACAATCCGACAAAAGCTATATTCTTTGCCGGATAACCAAGGATCAAATCCATTATAGCTACCAGAGTTTCATTTTCAAAGAAACCGATGTAATATTTATCTTTATACTCTTTATCTGGCGGAAGTGCGCACATATCCTCTATTATACTTTCCTTGGTAACAAACGGAGGATGATATTAATAAAAAAATTCATTCTTACAACACAAATCATATATCAGGTCGACATCTTCTGCATTTAACTTACGCACAGCAAATTCAGAAGATAAAAATTCTGTTTTCACCTTATTATCTCCATTTTAAACTTGAATTTGTCACACAGAGAGATCGATCCAATATCTTTCCACATTTACTCTTTCATCTGGTTCATAGACAACAGCCTCGAAAGTGCCGCCGTTTTTCAAAATTGTTTTTTTTGCTACCTTCATTGCCGCTGATGCAGGTGACCAGCACTTTATCGATTCCCAACTCCCTGCATTTCGGTAATGCCATTTTCAGCATCTGCGTTGCATACCCCTTGCGGCGTTCACTCGGAGCAACAGAATAGCCAATATGGCCTCCATACTGTTTCAGGAAATCGTTGGATAAATGCCTGATTTGGATCATTCCAACGATCTTTTGATCTTCTTCCCGCACGAGCATATACTGTGAGTCA
>CANREY010000014.1 GCA_947629755.1 uncultured Oscillospiraceae bacterium
GTTACCCGTTATCCTTGCCCTGTGGAGCCCGGACTTTCCTCACGCGCGTTAGCGCCCGCGGCTGTCCGGCCCGGTCACCGGTGAGTATGGTATTACATTTTTCAATGATTGTCAAGTACCTCCATATTTGTCATTATCCTCATTGGCAGATTTGTTTGCAATATGACATCGCCAGTGATATAATGTATTGGTTGAATGGAGGGCTTATATGACGCTTTGCGATTATATTGACGCACTGAAGGGAAAACGCGTTACGCTCCTTGGCCTTGGCGTGAGCAACAGGCCGCTGGCGAGGCTGCTTGCTGACGCCGGTATCGACCTCACCGTCCGGGACAGGGCAACGAGGGAGGCGCTTGGCGGCATTGTACAGGAGCTTGAGGCCAAAGGGTGCAAATTCGCTTTTGGTCCGGAGTACTTATCGGACATCGACGCCGACGTCATCTTCCGCTCGCCGGGGATAATGCCCTTTGAGCCGGGAATAGCGAAGGCGGTGGAGAACGGGTCGGCGCTCACAAGCGAGATGGAGGCGTTTTTTGAGGTATGTCCCTGCAAAATAGCCGCCGTCACCGGCTCCGACGGGAAGACCACGACGGCCACTATAATCTCCGAGATACTTAAGGCCGACGGGAAAAAGGTCTGGCTTGGCGGCAATATAGGAACGCCGCTTCTTGATAAGGCGGATTTGATGGGGCCGGAGGACGTGGCGGTGGTGGAGCTCTCCTCCTTCCAGCTCATGACAATGAACCGATCCCCGGACATGGCCGCGGTTACGAACGTATCGCCAAACCACCTTGACAAGCACAGGAGCATGGAGGAGTACGTGGAGGCCAAGCGGAACATACTTCAAAATTCGCCCCACCCAAGTATAGTCTCCCTGAACGCCGATAATGATGTGACACGCTCATTCGCAAAAAGGGCGGGGGAGGGCGTCAGGTTTTTCTCCCGGCGGGACACAGTTGAAAACGGCGCTTACTGCGAGGACGGCGTGATTTACGCCTCCTTAAATTGCAAAGCCGAGAGGATAATGGAGGCGAAGGACATACTTATCCCCGGAGAGCACAACGCGGAAAACTACCTCGCCGCCATCGCGATGCTATACGGGCAGGTTAAAAACGACGCGATAGTCAGCGTGGCACGGAGCTTCAAGGGCGTTGAGCACCGCATCGAGCTTGTGCGGGAGGTGCGCGGCGTGCGGTACTATAACGACTCCATCGCCTCCTCGCCCTCCCGGACACGGGCGGGACTGCGGGCCTTTGATGAGAAGGTCATACTTATCGCCGGGGGCAAGGACAAGGGCGTGCCCTTTGACGGTTTGGGTGAGGACATAAGGGAGCACGTGAAGGTACTGGTGCTCACGGGCCTTACGGCGGATAAGATCGAAAAGGCCGCTGTTGACGCCGGATTTGACGGCCCCATAATCAAAAGGGACGACTTTAAGGAGGCGGTCATGGAGGCCGCCGGGGCGGCGGAGCCGGGAGACGTGGTCCTCCTCTCGCCGGCCTGCACCTCCTTTGACAGGTTCAAGGATTTTGCCGAGAGGGGCAAATATTTTAAAGAGATAGTGACGGAGCTGTAAAAATGGACGAACTTATGACATTGGCATCAAAAGCTCAGGCGGATTGCCGGGAGATCTTTTCAAAAATCGACGAGCTTTCGGAGAAAAACACGCAAAAGGTCCTGTCGGCATTTGAGCGCCACCGGGTCAGCGCCCCCATGTTCGCCGGGACAACGGGCTACGGCTATGACGATTTGGGGCGGGACACGCTGGATCTCATCTGGGCGGACGTATTCGGGGCGGAGAAGGCGCTGGTGCGGCAAAACTTCGTAAACGGCACCCACGCCATTACTGCGGCAATATTTTCGGCTCTCAGGCCGGGGGATACCCTCCTTGCCGCCACCGGAGCGCCCTACGACACGCTCCAGACGGCCATCGGGCTTACAGGCGACTACCCCGGAAGCCTTAAATATTACGGCGTAAATTACGCTGAGGTGGGCCTTAAGCCCGACGGCACGCCGGACATCGAGGCCATAAGACGGGCCGCCTCAAATCCCAAGGTCCGGGAGGTGGAGGTCCAGCGCTCCTCCGGCTACGCCACCCGCCCGGCCCTCAGCGTGGAGGCCATAGGGGATATATGCCGCGCGGTACATGAGGTGAACCCGTCAGCGGTGGTCGTGGTGGATAACTGCTACGGCGAGTTTACGGATTTGATTGAGCCCTGCGAGGTTGGCGCGGACCTCATTGCCGGATCGCTCATTAAGAACCCCGGCGGAGGTCTCGCTCCCACGGGCGGGTATATAGCGGGCAGGGCAGAGCTTGTAGACGCCGCCGCCATGAGGCTCACCACTCCGGGCATCGGCGGTGAGTGCGGGTGCTCGCCCTACGGCTCACGTCTATTTTATCAGGGCCTCTTTATGGCGCCCCACACGGTGGCTCAGGCGCTGAAGACCGCCGTATTCACCGCCAGAATGACTGAGCTTCTGGGCTTTAAGTCCCGCCCGGCCTTTGACGATAAGCGCTCGGACATAATCCAGTCCATAGACTTCGGAAAGCCGGAGCTTCTTGAAAAATTCTGCCGTGGCATACAGGCCGGCTCCCCGGTGGACTCCTTCGTCACGCCGGAGGCATGGGACATGCCGGGGTACGAGGACAAGGTCATAATGGCCGCCGGTACCTTCGTACAAGGGGCGTCGATCGAGCTTTCATGCGACGGGCCCATGCGGGAGCCCTACACCGCCTATCTTCAGGGGGCGCTGACATATGAGGCCGGAAAGCTTGGCGTTCTCCGGGGACTTTCGGGCATAATCGGGAAAATTGGATAAGCTTCCCGCATAATATACACCGGGGAGGTGTGGCCGGTGTATAGAAGCCTCTTTATAAGGCGGCTGATGTTCAGGCTGCGGGGAGGAAAGAGGATATTTGCAGTTTTGATGCTTTTGTGCGGTATCATATTTATCGCTCTTTCCCTTATTCTCTCCTCCACGCTTACGCCGACTATCGTGGAGCTTGCCGTGGCCGCGGCCACGGACGACATCACCATCGCCGTGAACGAGACGGTATCCGAGGTCATGGGGGACGGGAGCTTTGATTACTCAAGGCTCGTGACATTGGAGCGCGACAGCCAGGGGAACATAACGGCCCTTGTCTCCAACGTCGCCACCGTCAATATGCTCCAGGCCAGGATAACCAACGCCGTTGTGGAAAAATTCGCAGGCTCCGACATGACCCACGTGACCATACCGCTGGGCAACCTTATCGGCGGCCCGGTGTTCTCAGGCCGCGGGCCAAGAATAGGGGTGGACATACTTTCCATCACCAACGTGTCCACCTCATTCAGAAACGAATTTTCCTCGGCGGGCATAAATCAGACGAGACACAGGATAATAATGGACGTACTTGTGAGCTTAGAGGTGATGCTCGGCGGCCGCACAGGTACGGACAGCGTACTTACGGAAGTAAACGTGGCGGAGACGGTCATCGTGGGCAATGTGCCGGGGGCCTACGCCGCGGTTTCCTGAGAGGAGAAAATTATGGACGCGAAAGAGAGAATAGAGGAACTTCGGCGGATACTTGACGAGGCCAGCTACAAATACTACGTCCTCGACGCGCCGGATATGTCGGACTATGAGTACGATATGAAGCTTCGTGAGCTTGAGGAGCTTGAGGCGGCAAACCCGGAGCTCGTGACGCGGGAGTCTCCAACCCAGCGGGTGGGGGGCAAGGCCCTCGACACCTTTGCCGAGGTCACCCACGAGGTGCCGCTGGAGAGCCTTCAGGACGTATTTTCCTTCGAGGAGCTTGACGCCTTCAACGAGCGCGTGTCCCAGGCGGTGGAGAGCCCGGAGTACGACGTGGAGCCCAAGATAGACGGCCTGTCCGTGGCTCTGCGGTATGAAAACGGCGTATTCGTCCAAGGGGCCACCCGCGGCGACGGCACTGTGGGGGAGGACGTGACGGAAAATCTTCGGACCATAAGGTCCCTGCCCTTAAGGCTCGACAACGCCCCGGAGCACCTTGTGGTCAGGGGAGAGGTCTATATGTCCAAGAAGGTCTTCCGGGAGCTCAATGCCGAGCGCGAGAGGGACGAAAAGCCACTTTTCGCAAACCCCCGGAACGCGGCGGCGGGGTCACTGCGCCAGCTGGACCCACGTATAGCGGCCCGGCGCCGGCTCGACGTCATCGTCTTCAATATCCAGTCCGTGTCGGACAGGAGCTTTGAAAAGCACTCCGAGACGCTGGACTATTTAAAGTCCCTGCGGTTTAAGACCGTGCCGCATTTTGAATTTTCCACCGTCCGGGAGTGCTGTGGGAAGATAAGGGCCATCGGCGAGGACCGGGACCAGTTCGACTTCGACATTGACGGGGCCGTCATAAAGGTCAACTCCCTTGCCCAGCGGGCCGCTCTTGGCAGTACGTCAAAGGCCCCAAGGTGGGCCGTGGCCTTCAAGTATCCGCCGGAGAAGAAGGAGACGCGTGTAACCGACATCGTGATTCAGGTGGGCCGCACAGGCGTACTGACGCCCAAGGCCGTTTTGGAGCCCGTGCGTCTCGCCGGCACAACCGTGACGAACGCAACGCTCCACAATCAGGACTTTATCTCAGAGCGCGACATACGCGTCGGCGACACGGTGCTGGTGCAAAAGGCCGGAGAGATAATCCCGGAGATACTCAGCGTCAACCTATCAAAGCGCCCGGACTGGGCCGTGCCCTACGAATTTCCGAAGACTTGCCCTGAGTGCGGGGCCGAGGTGGAGAGGGACGAGGGCGGCGCGGCCATACGCTGCCGGGGAGCTGAGTGCCCCGCCCAGAGGCTCCGGCACATCGTCCACTTCGCCTCCAAGTCCGGCATGGACATCGAGGGCCTCGGCACGGCGGTGGCACAGCTTCTCATTGACAGCGATCTTATAAGATCTCCGGGGGATATTTATTCCCTGAATGAGAAAGACGTGGCGTCTCTGCCCGGTTTTGGGAAAAAATCGGCTGAAAATCTCATCAACGCCATCGAGAGCTCCAAGTCCAACGGCCTTGTGAAGCTCATCTCGGCTCTCGGTATCCCTCAGGTGGGACAGGCCGCGGCAAAGGCGCTGGCCCGGCGCTTTGGGACAATGGAGGCGCTGGAGCTGGCTTCCGTGGAGGAACTCACGGAGATAACGGACATCGGGCCCGTCACGGCTAAAAGCATCAGGGACTGGCTGGACACCGACCAAGCTATGCACCTCATCGGCCTTCTCCGGAAGGCCGGGGTGGATATGACCTACCTTGAGGACACCTCCGATAGGCGCTTTGAGGGGAAGATATTCGTCCTCACCGGGGCGCTCACGAAGTACACCCGCGACGAGGCGGGGGAAATCATCGAGCGGCTGGGCGGAAGGACGTCTTCGTCCGTATCAAAAAAGACCGACTACGTCCTTGCCGGTGAAAACGCGGGCTCAAAGCTCACAAAGGCCCAGAGCCTCGGTGTGGCTGTCATTTCCGAGGAGGAATTTGAGGCCATGATAAGCTGACAACAAATACGAGACATACAAACGGCTATTTTTTCGAGGTATACCAATGAGCAAAAAAACATTCAAAACAGTTTTGGCGCTGTGCCTTGCGATAACAATGGCGCTGTCCGCCGTCCCCGCCCTCGCCGCTGTTGGCGGAACAGGGGAGGAGCTATATAAGAACACAAGACAGCTCATGGACGGCTTTTACTTTACGAACACCGTGTCCGTGAACGCCTCAGGTAAGCGGGTGGAGACATATACACTTGAAACAACGCCCGCGGGTCCTGTTTACCCCATCGTCCTTGCAAAGGACAAGATACACCACACAATGGACATAAACGATATGACCGCCTGGGCCGAGAGCCACGGCTACAACGTCCACGCCGCCATAAACGCCGATTTCTTCTACGAGACCTACAACTACCCCTTGGGCGGCGTTATACAGGACGGAAGGTACATATCGAGCATGAACGGCGAAAACCTGCTCGTCTTCACCGACTATGGAGCTTTCTTCAGCGAAAAGCCCTCCGTCACGCTCACGCTTCAAAATATGGGCGGCGGCTTTAGCATGGACCCGGTGACGGGGGAGTTTGTATCAAACGCGGGAAAGACCGTGACGCCTCAGCATTTAAATAAGGTCCGCACAAAGACCGGCGGGCTGTTCCTCTATACCGGCGACTACCACGAGTCCGCCACCTGCACCTCCCGTCCCGGCTGGGGCGTGCGCTTCAGGGTGCTCGGCGGTGAGCTCACCGTAAGCGGCAGTATGGAGCTTGAGGTCGTAGAGGTCATACCTGACGGGCTGGACTTTGAGCTTTCGGAGGGCTGCATGGTCCTGACGGCTCCGGCGGACAACCCGGTCTACGCCGATTATTACAATAACTTCGCCGTGGGTGACAGGGTGGAGCTCACCACCACCTGCTCCGACGAGCGCCTTATAAACGCCAAATGGGCCTGCGGCTGCGGCGACCTCCTTGTCGAGAACGGCTCCCTCACCGATAAGAGCGCGTGGGACAAGGCCATAGCCGCCGTAAACCCCCGGACGGGCATTGGTATCAAGCCTGACGGCTCGGTCATAGCCTACGTGGTGGACGGAAGGCAGGGCAACTACTCCAACGGCGCGCTTATGGAGGAGATGGCCACGGACCTTCTGGCTCGCGGGTGCGTCGCCGTCGTAAATCTTGACGGCGGCGGCTCCACCACCATGAGCGTCAGGATCCCCGGCAACAGTGAGTGTACCGTTGTGAACCACCCCTCCGGCGGCAAGCCCAGAAAGTGCGGCTCCTACATACTTTTCGTCTCCGATAGAGTGCCTGACGGCGTGGCGCGCTCGCTCCACATTGAGGAGGACGGGGCGTTTGTACTCGCGGGGTCGTCTATGCCGATAAATGTCACCGCCACAGATTACGCCGGTATGCCGGTGTATTTTACCGACAGCGTTTTAGCTAACTGCTCCCTCGGTACTCTCACCGACGGCTTTTACACCGCGGGGCCCGTGGCGGGAGTTGACACGATGGAGCTATGGTCCGCCTACGGGGCCTCCGGATTTGGGAGCGTACACGTCGTTGACGCCCTTGATACTCTCACCGTCCTTGACGCCGCGACGGGGAAGGCCCCGGCGCTCACGGAGCTTGAGCCGGGAGACGAGGTACAGCTCACCGTCTCCGGCACGCGCCTTACAAGAGACGTGGCCATGGACACAAGGTCCGTCACTTTCGCCGTCACCGAGGGCCTTGGTGAGATGACCGAGGACGGGTGCTTTACATTCACGGGCCAGTCCGGCGCCAAGGGCGAGATAACCGTCACCGCCGGTGGCCTCACCGTGACGGTGCCGGTGGGGTCAAAGCTCCGCTTTACCGACACCTCCGGACACTGGGCCGAGCAGTATATAAACACGCTTTACGACAACAACGTGGTGACCGGCGTCGGCGATATGATGTACAGGCCCGCCGATACGATAAAACGCTGTGACTTCACCGTCATGCTCTGGCGGGCGCTTGGCAGCCCCGGCAGACGGGAGGAGGGGGAGGCCGCGCCGGAGAGCCCCTTTGAGGACGTGACCGAGGACCAGTATTTCTATGACGCCGTGGTCTGGGCCGCCAATACGGGTATCGTCAACGGCGTCGGAAACGGTAACTTCTCGCCCCGCGGTGAGCTCAGCCGCGAGCAGGCCTTTACGATGATCTACCGTCTCCTCACGGCCCTCAGGAAGGAGCTTCCCGCACCGGACAGGGCGGCCCTTGACATATTCTCCGACGCCGGGAGCGTAAGCGATTACGCCCTTGACGCCATGGCGTCTCTGACGGCATGGGGGCTCATCACCGGCGACGGCGGGAGCTGTTTCCCACAGCGCCACATGACCCGCGGCGAGATGGCGAAGGTCGTGGTGGAGGCCGTTTACTGATACACGCAAAATTTTAAGGTCAAATATGGCCGTGGGTACTTGAAATATTTTTAAAAATGAGAGATAATGTAATGAAGCGTTACGCTTTATTAAACGAACGGAGGAAAGAACATGGCTGTACATGTAGTCAACGAGGCCCGCAGATGCTTACACTGCAAGAACCCCATGTGCCGCACGGGCTGTCCGATCAACACGAACATTCCTGAGATGATCGAGCTTTTCCGCACCGGCCACAAGAAAGAGGCCGGAGATATGCTCTTTGAGAATAATCCGCTCTCCGTTTTCTGCTCTCTCGTCTGCAACCACGAAAATCAGTGCGAGGGCCACTGCGTATTGGGGCGCAAGGGCGCTCCGGTGCAGATCTCCAGCATTGAGAACTACATATCCGACGCCTACCTTGACGACCCGGACTTAAAGCGGGAGCCCAGAGTGGGCCAGAGGGTGGCCATCATCGGCTCCGGCCCCGCCGGCCTCACCATCGCCGTGAAGCTCGCCCAGAAGGGCTACGACATAACTATCTTTGAAAGCAAATATAAAATAGGCGGCGTGCTCCGCTACGGTATCCCCGACTTCCGCCTTCCCAAGACGGTCATTGAGAGGTACAAAAAACAGCTCCTGCGTCTTGGCATAAAAATACGCCCCAACGCCGCCATCGGCCTTGCCCTGACCGTGGACGACCTTCAGCGCGACGGGTACGAGGCCATATTCATCGGCACCGGTGTGTGGAAGGCCAACAAGCTCAACGTCCCCGGCGAGAGTCTTGGGCACGTCCACTACGCCATCGACTATCTTGTGGACCCGGACGTATTCATAATCGGCGAGACGCTGGTGGTCATCGGCGCGGGCAACTCCGCCATGGACGTGGCCCGGACCGCCCTTCGCAAGGGCTCCCGCCATGTGCACGTATTCTGCCGTGAGCCCAAGGCCGCCGCCAGCGAGCGCGAGCTTGACTACGCCATCGCCGACGGCGTGGACATGATGTACGGCATCGAGACCGTTGAGATCCGCGACGAGGGCGTTGTTTACCGCCAGAGGACCTTTGATGAGGAGGGCAACGTCACCGACGTGTCAGAGCCCCGGCTTTTTCCCTGCGATAACGTTATCGTGGCTATCTCCCAGGGCGCCCAGAGCCGCATCGTCAACACCACCACGGGATTAAACATGAACGAGCGCGGCCTTCTTGCCACCGACGAGCACGGCCGCACCACCCGCGAGGGCATCTTCGCCGCCGGCGATGTGTCGCTGGGGGCCAAGACAGTGGTGGAGGCCGCCCGCAGCGCCAAGATAGTGGCGGACGAGATGGACCGCTACCTCACCGAGCGCCGTCAGAGCCGCGCCCCCGTCGAGCCCGACGAGCTCCCCATAACGAACAGGGCAGAGGACTAATCAAATAAATTTTCTCCCCCGGCCAAAGGCCGGGGGAGCTTCTTTGCCTTATGCGTAACGAAAACGGACTGTGGAGCGGCGCTGGGCCTTCTTCACAGTCCGTTATTTTTCATTCGCCGGCGGTCCCGGTGGACGGCGGCATTATGAGCCAGGCGTCAGGGAGGTAGCGGCCGTCGGTCTTGGGGCTTGAGGTCTTGGTTATCATCTCGTTCATGTAGGTCATGGAGGAGCTGGAGCCGCCGTCCATGTTCATGGCGTTATAACAGCCGTAGCGGATAAGAATATCGGCGCAGGTGGACACCGACGCGCCAAGGCCCGTGGTGACGCTACGGCCCTCGATTACGAGCATAAGGACCGACTTGTCGCTTGTCTGTCCGATGCAGGTGCGGGGCTGTTTGCTCATATAGCCGCCGTCCACGTGCTTTTCGCCGTTGAGGACGATGATGGGCTGGAACTGCATACCGTCGCGAAGCTCCGAGGTTTTGACCTTGTAGCCCATGCGCAGGTTGTTATCGTAGTCGAAGCCGCATATCTGATAGGTGCCGCCGGTGGTGCTTGAGTACTTCTCGCCGTCGGAGATAAGCAGCCCAATGCACACATCGCCCCGTCCGTGGCCCTCGAAGTCCGCAAAGCCGCTGGCGTTGACGCCGAGGACCGCGTTGTTTTCCTTGACAAATTCCGTGACGGTGGAGCCGCGGCCTGAGCGCTTGTTGGCGGCCAATCTCACCTGGGCGCTGTCCTTGACTATGGCCAGCTTTCCGGTGTAGTCGGAGTTTGAGAAGGAGATTATGATGAGGTTGTTGGGTGAGTCGATGGCCCAGACGGTGTCGCCGGCGGTGGTCTTTATCCCAAGCTTCTCGATGTCCTTTATCTGAAGGCCGTGGAAGTCCTCGATGTCCTCCGGCATGGTGTCGGGGTCCAGCTCCGGGAACTGGGCCAGAAGGTCCTCAAGGCCCGTATCCGGTGGCTCCGTGGCGGTGGTCCCGGTGGGAACGGTGGGCTCGGAGGTGGGCGGCGGAGGCGTGGTGCTCTGGGTGGGAATGTCGCTCTCGTCCACCATGTTGTTCTTGTCGCGTTGCTCCATGTCGGCCACCACCTTATCCACCACGCTGGCGGGTATGAAATAGGTGGCCAGCCACTGGTGACTGAGGGTGCTCATGGCGGTCTCGATATACATGGTGCGGAGATTTTTAATAAACGGTATCTGCGAATAAACCGCGGTGAGATATAGGCAGACCAGAACGAGGAGCACACTTATAAGGACGATCGGCCATCTGCGTTTTTTACTCCCGCGCTTTTTATTAGCCGTATGCGCCCCCGACGATCCGCCAAAGATTTTTGAGCCTGACGAGACAGTACTGTTTGTACTGTAATTTGTATTGTTCTTTTCCATGTGTCGTATTTTAGCAAAAAACCTCGGAAGTTTCAATAACTATTTGATAACAAAGTGATTAAATTTTATATACAGGCCGGTAAAAAATTATGGCGCTTCAACATCAGGGGCGGTTGCAAATTCCATTCACAGAGGTTATAATGTTGTAACCTTGACATTGACGGAGGTTTCAGATGTTTGAGCTTATTTCCACCTGCGGCAGGGCCAGAAGGGGGCGGTTCACCACGCCCCACGGCACGGTCGAGACGCCGGTATTCATGAACGTAGGCACTCAGGCGGCCATCAAGGGCGGCCTGTCCTCCCACGACCTTCATGACTTAAACTGCCAGATAGAGCTGTGCAACACCTACCATCTCCACCTGCGGCCCGGAGATGAGCTCATTCGTAAAATGGGCGGGCTCCACAAGTTCATGGGCTGGTCGGGACCTGTACTCACGGACTCCGGCGGGTTCCAGATATTTTCCTTGGCAAAGCTCCGGAAGATAACGGAGGAGGGCACGGCCTTCAACTCCCACATCGACGGGCGAAGGATATTCATGTCCCCGGAGGACTCTATAAGGATACAGTCAAATTTAGGCTCGGACATCGCTATGGCCTTTGACGAGTGCATCGGCCTTCCCGCGCCCTACGATTACGTGAAGGCCTCCGCCGACAGGACATTGAGGTGGCTTACACGCTGCAAGGCGGAGCTTGAGCGGCTTCGTGACCTTCCCGACACGGTGAACCCCGGACAGGTGCTCTTTGGCATAAACCAGGGCGCCACCTATCACGACATACGTATAGCCCACATGGACGCCATAGCCGCCCTCGACCTTCCGGGCTACGCCATCGGCGGCCTTGCGGTAGGGGAGAGCACTCAGGAGATGTACGACACCATTGACGCGGTGGAGGAGCACATGCCAAAGGACAAGCCAAGATACCTCATGGGCGTGGGCACGCCGTCAAACATAATCGAGGGCGTATACCGGGGCATAGACTTCTTCGACTGCGTCATGCCCGCGAGAAACGGCCGGCACGGTCATCTTTTCACATGGGAGGGCGTAATCAACATAAAAAACGAAAAACACGCCCAGGACCCAAACCCCATCGACAGCACCTGCCACTGCCCGGTGTGCGAAAAATACTCCCGCGCATACCTAAGGCACCTCTTTGCCAGCGGCGAGGTCCTCGGCCTGAGACTGGCGGTCACACATAACCTCTGGTTTTATAACGAGCTTGTTAAAAGGATACGCGACAGCCTCGATAACGGCACGTTCAATGAGTTCAGGGACACGTATTCTGAGATTTTGGGGAGAAGAATATAGAGCTTTATCAAATAATCCTTGCAATTGGAGCGGCTCTAAGTTATAATAAATGGTACTTCTACCAGATAATATGGAGGTAAACAATGTTTTCAAAAGATAAAAGCTGTGTACTTCGCGTGATCGCCATAGTCATGACCGTGGCGATGATAGCTGTCTGCATGACCGGGTGCTTTGCTCCCGCCACCAGCGGAGACGGCACCGGGACCGGGACCGGAACCGAGGGCGGCGAAAACGCCGGAATGGGCGGCATGGGCATCATGACGCTTGTGCTCTACATGGGCATCATCATCGCCGTATTCTACTTCCTCATGATCCGGCCTGAGAAAAAGCGCAAGAAGAAGGCCCAGGAGATGAGGGACTCCCTGGCCATCGGCGACAACATCACCACCATCGGCGGCATGGTCGGCAAGATCGTGAACATCTCCGACGAGTTCGTGACCTTCGAGACCGGCGAGGACCGGGTTCGCATCAAGATCACCAAGTGGGGCATCTCCTCCACCGGCAAGGACACCCAGGAGACCGAGGACAAGGTGGATAACCGGGGCACAGATACCGAGAGCAAATAAAAAGCTGTAATTTTTCAGCCTCCCTGAGAATAAGTCTTAACAAGGCTTGTTCTCAGGGAGGTTTTTTTATGTCTAAGCTTAAAAAGGACTGGGTGCGTGTGCTGACGGCGTCCCTTATCGGAGCGCTGGTGACGGCGGCGCTGACGTTTGCCCTTATAGCGGCTCTGGCGGGGCTCGTGTCCTCCGGCAGGGTAGGGGAGGAGGCCGAGAGGGCCATATCCGTCGTCAGCGTATTCGTCTCCACCGCCGTGGGGGCTCTCGCCGCCCGGTTGTATGCGGGAGGGGCGGGGCTAATTACGGGGGCGGGGACCTCAATTATCGTCATTTTGGCAAAAATTTTCCTGACGCTCGTCTCCGACAGGTCAACGGCCTTCGACGGGACGGATCTGACCGTAATCCTGTGTATATTGTGTGCCGGCGTCGCCTCAGGCGCAATATCTCCGCATAAGCGCCGGAGGAGGCGGAAATGACGTCAAAATGACAACGCCCGTGATTACAAGTTGTAATCACGGGCAAATGTTTACATAAAAGGCACGCGATAACCAATATATTGTGTTAGCAGATAAATGTAAACCTAAATATTGCGGAAATACCCGGTATCACAAGGGCTTTGCAGAGGGGCCATGTTATGTGGTTAACATAATCATGTTAACATAATTTATGTGCATAATTCACAAATTTTCGATTTGATATTGATATTTTATCCCAAATGTATTATTATATAGAAGACTTCCGGCGACGGAGGAAATTCAGGCATCAATTTGGCGCTTTGCGAATAAGCTTGACTGGGTGATTGCTTGAATGAACAAAAGAAAGCTTGTGGGCGGACTTTTGGGCCTCCGTGAAAATTGGCTGACCGGTTTTCTTATTTGCCTGTCGCTCTTTATTTTGGGCGTGGTCCTTGGGAGCCTGACCTCGGCGGATTTTTGCGAAAGCGGGAACGCTATGGAGCTCGTGGGGGCGTACTTGGATAAGATAGCCGAGGACGGCGGCACCGGCGGCACGGTAAAATTTTTTATTGGCTCCTTTTCCTGCGCCGCGGCGGCCTTTGTGATGGGCTTTTCCATTCCGGGAGTTGTGGGCATACCGGCCCTCGCGGCACTGCGGGGCTTCTCGGCGGGGTTCGCGATCTCGGTCTTTACGCGTCTTTACGGCTGGGACGGGGCTCTTATGGGGCTCACCTTGGTGGGCGTCCGGGCGGCGGTATCCACATTCCTTTTCCTGCCGGTGGCGGCATGGTCCTTCCACGCAAGCTTCGAGCTTGCCTGCCGGGGACTTCTCAGGTCCTGCCAGAGCGGCGGGATATACACAAGGGCGTATTTTTTAAGATTTTTCACGGCGATGATATTATCATTGCTCCTCTCGGCGGGGGGCAGGGCCCTGATGGCCCTTGGAATTTCAAAGCTCCCCGCTTTTCTCTGAACGAAAGAAGGTGGCCATGTTGCCAGAGGATAGCTTTATAAACGGCTTTGAGGGATACCTGCGCGATGAGCGGCACGTGTCCACGAACACGTTCCTTTCCTATATGCGCGATGTGAATCAGTTCGCGGATTATCTCTCAAAGCACGTCAATGTGCCCGTCCAGGCGGTGAGCAGAGATACCGTCAACGACTATGTCCAGTGGCTCCACGGCGCGGGAAAGTCCCCTGCCACTGTGGCAAGGAGCGTGGCGTCCATCAGGTGCTTCTACACCTATCTCATAAGCGCCGGAGTGGTGGACACAAATCCCGTGGTGGACATAACGGTGGAGAAGGCCGAGAAAAAGCTCCCCCAGATACTCACCAGCGCCGAGGTGGAGTTACTTCTTGACCAGCCCAAGTGCACCGACATGAAGGGCTACCGGGACAGGGCGATGCTGGAGCTTCTTTACGCCACGGGTATCCGTGTAAGCGAGCTTATCAGCATGAACATTGACGACGTGAAGCTCTCCGCCGGCATAGTGAAGTGCTCCACCCACGGCAAGGAGCGCTATATCCCCATGTACTCCGCCGCCATAAGGGCCGTGTCGGACTACATCAACCTCGTCCGCAGCCAGATGATCGCCGACCCCACCGAGCAGGCGCTTTTCGTCAACGTAAACGGCGAGCGCATGACGAGGCAGGGCTTCTGGAAGGTAGTCAAGCACTATCAGGAGATGGCCAAGATAGACAAGGACATAACCCCCCACACCCTGCGCCACTCCTTCGCCGCGCATCTACTTGAAAACGGCGCGGACCTCCACTCCATTCAGGAGATGCTGGGCCACGCGGACATATCCTCGACCCAGGTCTACGCTCAGCTCGTGAAAAAACAGTTGAAGGACGTATACAATAAGGCCCACCCACGGGCATAACTCCTTAATAAAAAAATGTGACCGCCCCGGTACGACGCCGGGGCGGTCACACTGTATCGGTGGCCTTTTCGGATAAAATACTTACAATAAGGTATTTTTCGCAGGGATAGTATTAAACACTGTATTCGCTCTCCGCCGCGGCGAAGGGGCCGGGGAGGACGTTAAGGGGGCGGAAAGCGCCGGAGTAGTCCCGGTTGAAGGTGATGGGGGAGCCGTCCGGGTCCTCGAAATACTGCTCCGGCTCAAAGGCCCGGCCTAGAGTCTCGGTATCTATGAGCTTTACGGTAAAGCCGGAGAGGACGTCGTAAACATTCGTGCGGAGCGTGTATTTTCCGTCCCGCTCCTCAAGCTCCACGGTGACGGGCTTTTCGCCGTCAGTGAAGCCGTCGCTCTCGTCCTTCCAGCCCACAGCGCCGCTAAGGTAGGCGTTTCCGCCGCACCAGACGGGCAGGTGGCCGAAGTGGGCCGGTTCGAGCTGGGAGATGTTGGGGAGCTTTGTAAAGTCGAACTGGGCGCGCCACTCACTCTCCGTGGGGTAGCCGTCAAAGACCCAGGTGCCGGCGCGGCGGTTGTCCCGGTCGTCCGCGTCAATGGGCTCAATCTTATGGAGCTGGACGAAGATGTTGTTATAAAACCTGTCGTCCCCGTGGAGGATCGTCATGAAGCCCATGACCTCGGTGCGGTGGGGGATATGGTAGGGCGTGTAGCGCCAGGTGGTACCACGGCCCACATCGGTAAGAGCGCCGCAGATGAGGTTGTGTACCACGGCCACGCCCTGAGTCGCAAGGCGCAGACTGGCCGAGGAGAGGAGTATGTTGTTGTCAATGAGGGTGGGCCCGTGGCTCACCTCCACGAATATGTCCTGAGAGCACATACTGCGGGGAAGGTGCTTTGCGTATGCCGGGCGCTCATTGTCGTGCATCAGATTCTGGGTTATGCGTGTGCCCTGGGCCTCCCAGTCGCACCAGACGCCCATGGTGGAGTGGTGGATATGGTTCCGCCGTATGACCACGTCGATGGCGGCGTGGAGCTTGATTCCCGCGATCTCAGCGCCGCGAAGCTCCATCATGTTATTTATGTGGTGTATGTGGTTATCCTCGATGAGACTGAAAACTCCTCCCATGCGGCCGATTATGCCGCCCTGCTGACAGTGGTGGATATTGTTCCGGCGTATGATATGCCCGCCGATGTTCTCCTTGAGCCAGCCGTGATACTGCCCCCGGCAGACGCTGTCCCGCTCCATCTGGGTGGGGCTTTTTACGTATTTTGTGGTGAAGTAGTTATTATTGTCCGGGTCAAAGTACCGTCCCAACGAGATACCTGCGCACTTACTGTTTGATATGTCGCAGTCCTCTATGATCCAGCCGCGGCTCCAGTGTGGGCCGATCATGCCGTCCTGAAATGCCGCCGGGGGAGCCCAGTTTGTGGCGGCCATGGTTATAACGAAGCCTTGAACGGTTATGTAGCTTACGCCAGTCTTATCGGGGAAAAAGCACCTGCGGCGCACGTTTATCTCCACGTTCTCCCGGTTGGGGTCAGCGCCGAGGAAATTGGCGTAAATGACCGTCTCGTCCTTTTCCTCGTCCTGGCATGTAAACCACTTGTAGCGCGACTCCTCCGGGCACCAGCTGTACTCATAGACCTGGGCCTTTTCGCAAGCCTCAATGTCCGAGACCTCGTAGAGGGCCCGCCCGTTGAGATACACGGCTCCCGTGTGCTTGTCCGGGTTTTCGGAGGCGTACCAGTCACCGTAGACAAGCGTCGTGTAGGGGTTATAGTCGCCAAAGACGGAATTTTTCACCCGGCACACCCAAACATTGCCCTTGTATTTTTCCCATGAGGTCACGCGCTCGCCGCCGGTTATCACAGCCCCCAGCGGCTCCACGCTCCGATATACAATGGGCGCCTCCGCCGTTCCGGCGTTTTGGGGCACGACGCACTCCCGGTACACGCCGGGGGCCACAAGGACGGTGTCGCCGGGCTTTGCCGTCTTCGCCGCGTCGTTTATGCTCCGGTAGGGCCGCTTTTCGGTGCCGTCGCCGTCCCGCGGGGCGTTGATATTCACATAAATGTCCATTTAAAATACCTCCGAATAATTATTGGTCATTATTACATAAAAATGGCGTAAATTTCGATTTACGCCATATATTTTTACTTTGTGAATTTAAGGCTTATATCAAGGGCCGTGACGGAGTGGGTGAGAGCGCCGATGGATATTATATCGACGCCTGTCCCGGCGACCGCGCGAAGGTCGCGCTCGCCCATGTTGCCGCTGGCCTCGGTAATGGCCCGGTGGTTTATAAGCTCCACACATGTGCGCATGTCGTCAATGGACATGTTATCCAGCATTATTATGTCCGCCCCGGCCTCAAGGCACTCGGTGACCTCGTCCACGGTCTCGGCCTCCACCTCGATCTTGAGAGTGTGGGGGGCGTTGCGTCGGACGGCCTCAACAGCGTTTACGATGCCCCCGGCGGCCACGATGTGGTTATCCTTTATTAGCACCCCGTCGGCCAGGTTGAAGCGGTGGTTCCTGCCTCCGCCGGCCTTCACGGCGTACTTCTCCAACACCCGAAGGCCGGGTGTCATCTTCCGGGTGTCCACGATAACGGCGTTTGTGCCCTCAACGCTTTTTACGGCCTTCCTCGTGGCGGTGGCCACGCCTGACATGTGCTGGATAAGATTGAGCGCCACACGCTCTCCGGAAAGGACGCTCCGGGAGGGGCCGGAGATGGAGGCTAAGTCCTGTCCCTTTTTCACCTCGTCCCCGTCTGAGACAAGGGGAGTGACTGTGACGCGCTCGTCCACCAGCCGGAATACGCGCTCAAGCACCGCCATACCGCAAAATACGCCGTCCATCTTGGCTCTGAAGCGCCCCTCGGAGACGGCGGACTCCGGTATACAGCTCTCGGTGGTAATATCGCCGGTGCCGATGTCCTCGGCAAGGGCGTCAAGTATAAGCTTATCAAGTCCTATATAGTTCATATTTTCTCCTTATCAGCTCTCGCGGTAGTGCGCCCCGATGCTCTCAGTGCGGGCAAGGGCGGCGTCGATGATGGAAGCGGATATTATTGCAAGGCTCAGGTCCTCGTCGTACTCCCTTGAGCTTGAAAAGCCGGAGGAGAGCGTATCGAGAATGTCCCGCATCTCGCGCTTCGCCGTCTCAAGGCCGTCCTTTGTGCGTATGACGAAGCAGTACTTGCTCATTATGTGTTGCATACGGGCCCTGAGTGCCTTGAAGTCCATATCGAGGGCGGGCCGCACGGGGAGGGCGGGCCAGAGCTCCTCGGAGCTTGAGAGGGCAGGGGAGAAGGACCTATTGATGTCCTCGGCGGCCCTGCGGCCAAATACAAGGCACTCAAGCATGGAGTTGGAGGCCAGCCTGTTTGCCCCGTGTACGCCGGTGGAGGCCGTCTCGCCGCAGGCGTACAGGCCGTGGACGGCCGTGCGGGCGTAGAGGTCCGTCTTGACGCCGCCCATCATGTAGTGGTGGACGGGGCAGACGGGGATATAGTCGCTGGAGATATTTATGCCCCGGCGCATACACTCGTTATAAATGGTGGGGAAGCGCCGGGCCAGCTCCTCCTCAGGCTCGTGAGTTATGTCGATAAATACGTGGCTCTCGCCGCTTTTTTTCATCTCGTTATATATCCCGCGGGCCACTATGTCACGGGGAGCCAGCTCCGCAAGCTCGTGCTTGCCCACCATGAACCGCTCGCCCTTGGAGTTTTTGAGAAGGCCGCCCTCGCCCCGGACGGACTCGGAGATGAGAAACGCCCGGCTCTCCCTGTCCGGGGACCAGAGGCCAGTGGGGTGGAACTGGATAAACTCCATGCCCCGAAGCTCCGCCCCGGCGCGTATGGCCGCCGCCAGCCCGTCGCCGGTTGCCACGGCGGGGTTGGTGCTGGTCTCAAATACCTGCCCGATGCCGCCGGTGCAGAGGACTAAGTGCCGCGTGGCCACCGTCTCGTATTCACCGTCGTCGTCCTTCACCAAAAGGCCGGAGACGCCCTTTTCATCGGTGAGAATGTCCACAAAGAAGGTGTTGTCACGGAATATGATATTCTCCCGCTGGGAGGCGATGTAGGCGAGAGTCTTGACGGTCTCGCGGCCCGTGGCGTCGCCGCCGGCGTGGAGTATGCGGTTTTTGTGGTGTCCGCCCTCCCGTGTGAGGTCCAGCTCGCCGCTCTCGGTGAGGTCAAAGGGGACATTCATCTCTATGAGCTTTCTGATGTCCATTGGCCCCTCGTCCACCAGCACGTGGACGGCCGCCTCGTCGCAAAGTCCCGCTCCGGCCACCAGCGTGTCCTTAAAGTGGAGCTCCGGGTCGTCGTCCGGGGCCGTCACGGCGGCAATGCCGCCTTGAGCAAGCCATGAGTTTGAGATGTCTATTGTCTCCTTGGCAAAGACACAGCATTTGAGGGAAGGGGAGAGGTTCAGGGCTGAGTATAGCCCCGCGATCCCTGCGCCCACGATGACAACATCGTAATTTGAGTGCCTTTTTGGCCTTATGGAGCCGTCAATGGCGTAACGCATCATTGGTATGACCTTCTTTCGTCTGAAAAGGGAAAAATTTTCTCCTTATTATATCAATATCCCGCCCGCTTGGCAACATCAATCCGCCTGAAATAATGAAATAATTTTATGGATAATATTAAAAATTCACCGCGTGAACCCACACCCGCTCTTACCACCCGTCGATTTTTCGCGCCAGATCCCTTGGAATAAACCACCACAGCACGAACAAAATTAGAAGTATCACCGCGTCGATCCCCTCCGTAAGGTCAAAGCGCAACTCAACAAAGGCCCCGGCGAACAGGACGAGGGGAAAGGTCAGGACCTGTATAACGTACTGAACGAGCTCTCCCAGCGAAAAGGTTGCGAAGAACCTCGGCGGCGGATCGTCACGCGGATATTTCTCCCTTGGGTGATAGGGCATGATCAGGTGAATAAAAAACAACACCGCCGCCGCTATAAGCGCCCATTTTGGGTACATTTTCAAACAGTCCTGAATTGTCACGTCATTTGCCCCCCGTCGTGGAGATTTAAGATCCGCTTACCACCCGTCTATCCTCCGCGCCAGGCTTCTGGGGAGGACCCACCATGGTATCAGCAAAAGGAAGGTGACCACGCCCCCGGCCTTACTGGAACCAGAGTACGTTATGACGGCAAAGCCGGCAAAAAGGGCGACGGGGAAGGTCAGGACCTTGATAATGTACTCAACGAGCTGTCCCAGCGAAAAGGTGGCGAAGAATTTTGGCGGCGGGTTTTCGCGGGGAGCCTTCTCCCAGGGGCCGTAGGGCTTTATCAGGTGTATGATAAATAACACCACCGCCGCCATACCCGCAAACGTGGGGTAGAGCTCCAGGCATGTCTGAAACGTCATTACATCTCATCGTCCTCATTATCATAATCGTCTGCGTCCTCTTGCGGCTTTGCGGCCTTTTTGTGGCCGGAGAGAGGGGAGAGGAGCGCGGCCTCGCGCAGACCCTCGTTTTCAACGTGGGTGTATATCTCGGTGGTATTCAGGTGCTCGTGGCCCAGAAGCTCCTGGAGAGTGCGCACGTCCACGCCGTTATGTAGCATCAGCGTGGCGGCTGTGTGGCGGAGTTTGTGGGAGGAGTACTTGGACTCGTCAAGCCCCGCGGCGCCAAGGTGCTTTTTCACAAGGGCGTGGACCGTGGATTTGCTTATCCGTTCCCGGCGGGAGGAGAGGAACAGGGCCCGCTCGCCGCCGGGGGCGATGGTCTTGCGCACAGCGAGATAGTCGTTTATGGCCTCCGCCACGGCATCGTTTATGTAGACGATCCGCTCCTTGTTGCCCTTGCCCAATACCCGCAGGTGGTCTGCCCGGACGTCTGTGAGGTTGAGGCCCACAAGCTCCGATATACGAAGTCCGCAGTTTAAAAAAATCGTCAGAATACAGTAATCTCTTTCCTTATTTTTTCCATCTACGCTGTCAAGGAGCTGTTCGGACTCATTTAAAGTCAGGTACCTTGGCAACGATTTCATTATTTTAGGAGAATCCAAATCCTGAATGGGGTTTGAGTCAAGCTGATGTGTCTTTAAGGTGAGATATTTGTAAAATGAGCGTATGGTCGATATTTTTCTGGCCCGTGAGGCGGAGTTGAGGCCGTACTCAGGGTCCGCGGCGTTCTGATTTTTCACCCGGTCCCGTGACATGTATCCGAGGTAGTCATATACGTCCGATAAGCTCACGGAGCCCACGAAGGCGAGGTCCACGTCCGAAATCGGAATCTCCTCAAGGGGAGTGTCTCGCGGGACGCGGTTTTTGACGATCTTCATGTAACGGAAAAATGTCCGCAGGTCAAGATAATATTCGTCCACGGTTTTCCTTGAGTGGCCCTTGACAGTCTCGTGATAAATAAGAAAGCTCCTGATGATCTCCGGGGCCTCGGCGCGGTAGTCCATTTTTATCAGCTCCTATGTGGGGGAAGTGGTAATATCATCATAACACACCTCCCCGAAAAAATCCAGATATTTTTGAACAAAATAAAAATTTTGTTCAATGTGGGGGAGGGAAAAACGGGCGAAAAGGGCTTATCACACGTCAAGTATCAGCGACATGGCCTCGCGTATGCTTCCGGCCTCGAAAACCTTAAGTCCCTCCGGCACAGAAAATCTCGCCCGGCGCTGCTTCGATATCATTACCTTTTTAAATCCGTGCCTCGCTATTTCCGAAAGTCTCTGCTCAAGCTGTGTGACGCTCCGAAGCTCGCCTGTAAGTCCAACCTCGCCAATGGCCACCAAGTCGTCAGGTATCGGTATATCCCGGTAGCTTGACGCCATAGCCAGCATGGCCGCCAGATCCGCGGCGGGCTCATTTATATATAGTCCGCCTATGACATTTATGTACGCATCAGCGCCGCCGACCCTCAGACCGCCGCGCTTTTCCAATACAGCGAGCAAAAGCATCGCCCGGTTATAGTCAAGCCCGTTTGACGTCCGCCGCGGCACATTGAAGCTTGTGGCCGTGAGGAGCGCCTGGATCTCCGCCAGTACCGGCCGTGAGCCCTCCATTATGCACGACACGCATGTGCCCGGCGTATTCTGGGGCCGTCCGCTGAGCAGAAGCTCCGAGGGGTTCGGGACCTCCACAAGGCCGTGCTCGGCCATCTCAAATACGCCGATCTCATTGGTGGAGCCAAAGCGGTTCTTGGCGGCACGCAATATACGGTAGCTTGCGCTCATTTCGCCCTCAAAATATAGTACGCAGTCCACCATGTGCTCCAAAACCTTGGGCCCGGCGATTGCGCCCTCCTTGTTTACGTGGCCTATGACGAATACCGTGACGCCGGAGCTTTTGGCAAGTTGCATCAGCGTCATGGTGCAGTCCTTCACCTGAGTGACGCTTCCGGGGGCGCTGGAAATATCGGGTGAAAACAGCGTCTGTATGGAGTCGATTATGAGTATATCCGGCTTTACCTCCTCAACGGACTCAAGAATATCGGTGATATTCGTCTCCGAAAGCACCAAAAGCCGCTCGCTGGTCACATTGAGCCGCTGGGCCCGCATTTTAAGCTGGCGCTCGGATTCCTCGCCGGTGACATATAATATATCGTGCTCTCTGCCCATGAACTGGCATATCTGGAGCAAAAGCGTGGATTTTCCGATGCCCGGAGCGCCGCCCACCAGCACCAGCGAGCCCAGCACCGCCCCGCCGCCAAGGACCCGGTCAAGCTCACCGATGCCCGTGCCGAAGCGCAGCTCCTCGGTGACGTCAAGCTCCTTCAACGTCATGGGCCGCTTGAGGTTGGCGCGGCCTGCGGAGACGGTACGGCTGTCGCTCTTTTTTGCCGTCTGCTCCACGATGGTATTCCATGACCCGCAGGCGGGACACTGGCCGCTCCACTTTGGAAACTCATTCCCGCAGTCCGTGCAGAAAAAAACGCGCTTATCCTTCATATCTCCCCACTCCTTACTTCTTATGTAAACTATTAGCATTATGTAAACAAAATTATTATGTTAACTTAAATAATTATGTCAACTCACACTCTCAAGGTACGCCCCGATAACCGTGGCGGCGAGGGCCGTCTGATACTCCGGGTCCTCAAGCCTTTTTGCCTCCACCGCGTTTGAGACGAAGCCGCACTCTATGAGCACCGCGGGACAGCTTATATGGTTCATTATGTACACGCTATCCGGTATTTGCGTGGCGTTTTGCCTGTTCCCCGGAGCCAGCTCGCGGAGCTTCGACTGAAAAATATCGGCGGCCTCCCGGCTTTTATCGGTCGGCGCGTAAAAAACCTGGCTCCCGCTGGGCTTGGCGGAGGTAAATTTGTTCTGGTGTATGCTTATCAAAAAGCCGTTGTCAACGCCGTTTATATACTCCGCCCTGCCCTTCGTGTCCCACACCTTTTTCGCCCTTATCGTCCCCGCGTCCTCCGGGTAGGCTATGTCCTCGCTCTCACGCGTCATAAGTGTATCCACACCGAAAAAGGCGGCGAGCTCCCTTATCTTTAAGCCAATGGCGAGATTTAACCTGCTCTCCGGCGTGCCCGTCACCGACACCGCGCCCCCGTCGGCCCCGCCGTGGCCGGGGTCGATTATAAGCGTATATCCGCCCCTTGTGGGACGCTCTAAAAAAGCGGCGACGCCGCCGGCCGGCGCTTTCGGTCCCGCGATCGCGGCGGCGAGGGCGACCGCCACTATGAGCCCCGCCAAACCGAGCCTTACATATAGCGATTTTTTCATGAAGCACTCCCCTTTCACGGTGAAAAATATTCGTAAAGGGAAGGCCGTATTCTGATTATACCACATTCTTTTAAAAAATCACTAATTTTTACGATATTAAAGCTAATTTTCGTGAAATATTGCCGTTTACACAAACAGGCAAAATAAATAGAATAATAGTATTATTTTAAGGAGGCGATCGCGTGTTTGTCCTCTTTTTCGCGGTATGGGTGCTGTTGAACGGCAAGCTCAACTGGGAGATCGCCGCGTTCGGCGCGGTGATCTCGGCCGCGATATACTTTTTCTGCTGTAAGTTCATGCACTACTCGATAAAGCGGGATATTGACAATATCCGCAGACTTCCAAGGCTCCTCTCCCTCCTTGGCACGCTTCTCTGGGAGATATGCCGCTCGGCCTTTGCCCTTCTCCCCTACGTCTACGGCGGCAAAAGGCCGGACCCGCTGGTGGCGAGAATAAAACCTGAGGGTATAGACAGCGACACCGGCAGAGTATTTCTGGCAAATTGCATCACCATGACGCCGGGGACCATAACCGGCAGTCTCAAGGACGGGGAGTATCTCGTCCACTGCCTCGACAGGGATCTTGCCGAGGGGCTTGAGGACAGCAGCTTTGTGAAAAAGATACGTCGATGGGAGGCGAAGTGATGGACCCGATGGCTGTATTGGCTCCCCATGTGTTGACCGCGGCGACGGTCATACTGGCCGCCTGCGCCGTGGCGACGCTTTTCAGGACCCTCATCGGCCCTCGAATGTCCGACAGGATCGTGGGGGTCAACATGATAGGCACCCAGTCCATATGTATAATAGCCTGTCTCGTCCTAAGGCTCCGGGAGGACTGGATAGTGGACATCGCCATAGTCTACGCCATGTTCAGCTTTTTAGCCGTGGCGGTGCTGACTAAGATGGACATCGGCGTTTACCGCCAGTGGCGGGAAAATCAGAAGAAAAGCCGTGAGCGTTCAAACGGCGTAAGGAGGGACGGACAGTGACAGGACAGTGGATACGCTTTATCTTCGGCACGGCATTTTTGGCGCTGGGGATATTCTTCATCGTCTCCTCCGTCGTTGGCAATTACAGATTTAAATTTGCCCTCAACCGTATGCACTCCGCCGCCCTTGGCGACACCATGGGCCTTGCGGGGATAGTTGCCGGCATGTGCTTTTATCACGGCCTCAACGCCGCCACGGTGAAGCTCCTTGTCATCGTGGCGCTGGTGTGGGTCACGAGCCCCGTGGCCAGCCACCTCATAATGCTCATGGAGCTCACAAGCGGAAAATACAAGGCCGAGGCCCACGAGGAGAGCTCCGATGAGCAGGGATTGGAGCTATACTCGGTGGATATGCAGCGCGACGCCATGAGGCGCTACGACAGCGACAGGAAGGAGGAAGATAAATGACACTTCTTGACGGGATACTTCTTACCTTTCTCATAATCTGCGCCGTGGCCGTGTCGGTAAAGAGAAATCTTCTGGCCTCCATTGTGATCTACATGGGCTTCTCCCTCATAATGTCCGTTATCTGGCTTACGCTTGAAGCGCCTGACCTTGCCATAACCGAGGCCGCCGTGGGCGCGGGAGTTACGGGGCTCCTCTTTTTGGCCACCCTTAAGAAGATACACGCCATAAAGGCCGATGACGTCAGGGACAGGGAGGATAAGCCGGATGAAAAGTGACGGTTTTTTCTCAAAGCTCACGAAGTTCGTGGAATACGGCTCTCTCCGCGAGGAGGACCTTACCCTCTCCCCTTCCAAAAAGCAAAAATTCGTGGACACGGACTCACCTGAGAACAGGTGGCTCACCACGGTGCAAAACAGCGAAAAGCCCCTTGCCGCCCGTATCGCCACATGGGTATCCCACTACGGCGTGTCCCTTTTTGACAGGCTCTACCGCGTCGCGGCGGCCTTTATCTGCTTTACGCTCATCGGCCTTCTCCTCTCGGTCGTGGCCTTCCTGCCGGCCTTCGGCGACGAGAACGCCCCGGCTGTCAACGAGGTGGTGGAGCGGTACGTCTCAAAGTCCGTTGAGGAGACTGGCACCACCAACGCCGTGGCGGGTATGATCTCCGCCTACCGCGGATTTGACACCCTTGGCGAGGCCCACGTGCTGTTCGCCGCGGCCTGCAGTGTCATTATCCTCCTTAGAGTCGACGATCCTGAGCGCCGGCACGGGAGGCTCGTGGACCCGGTCATGACCGGTGAGGACATGGATTTTGAGCCCAACAGCGACCTTGTACTGCGCAAGGCGGCGAAAATACTTGTTCCCCTCTCCTTCATCTTCGGCCTCTATGTCATTTTAAACGGCACCACCTCCCCCGGCGGCGGCTTTTCCGGCGGGGCCCTCATGGGCGCGGGGCTCATACTTACCTCCGTGGCCTTCGGCTTTGGGCGGACGGAGCGGTTTTTTGGCGACGAGATGTACCACCTTGTGAAGACCGCGTGCCTCGCCGCCTACGCGCTGATGATGGCCTACTTTATCTACATGGGAGCCAACGGCCTTCCTGACGGCGTGTGGCTGGGTATCCCCGGCAGTATCATAAGCGGCGGGCTCATACTGCCCATAAACATCGCTGTTGGCTTCGAGGTGGCCTGCACTATGTACTGCTTCTACGCCCTTTTCCGCAAAGGAGGCCTTTGATATGCCGGAGTTTTTGAAAAATCTCTTTACGAATTACTACGAGACCGGCGCCGTCATACTTTTCGGCATCGGCTTCACTACCCTTCTGATGCACCGAAATCTTCTCAAGAAGATAATCGGCTTAAACTTCATGGACTCCGGCCTCTACCTCTTTCTCGCCGCCAAGGGCTATATCGCGGGCAGGCTCGCACCAATCATCACGAACGGCGACACCGATCCCACAAAGTACGTAAATCCAATCCCCACGGGCCTTGTGCTCACGGGCATCGTTGTATCCGTGTCCGTCACTGCCTTTTTGCTGGCGCTGACGTGCAGGCTCTATGATAAATTCCACACACTGGACATCGACGAGATCACGTACCTTGCCCGAAAGGAGCGGGAGTGATGGACCTTGTTCAAAATTTTCCGTTTCTGACCATAGTCTTCAGCCTGACCTGCGGGGTGCTCTGCGCCGTATTGCGCCCCAAGGCCGCAAAAAATCTCTGCCTTACGTGGCTCACGCTGACCTTCGCCATGAGCCTTTCTGTGCTCATTTATACATTGCGTCTTGACGGCAGCTTCGTCTACCGCATGGGCAAGTGGAACGCCCCCTGGGGCAATGAGATACGGGTCGGCCCACTGGAGGCACTGATGGCCACGGCCTTCTCCGGCGTCATGCTCCTCTCCCTTCTTGGCGGCATGGGGCACATCTTCTCAGACTGCGAGGAGGGCAAGGTGAACCTCTACTTCACCATGTCCTCGCTTCTCATAAGCTCCCTTTTCGCCCTCATTTACACAAACGACCTTTTCACCGCCTACGTGTTCGTGGAGATAAACACCATCGCCTCCTGCGCCCTCGTCATGCTGAAAAGCTCAGGCCGGACGCTGGTAGCCACCACGAAATACCTCATAATGAGCCTTTTGGGGTCGGGACTTTTTCTCTTGGGCATCGTGATACTCTACGGCATCACCGGCGAGCTTCTGATGGAGAGCATCGCCGTGAAGGTGAGGGAGATATTCGCTACCGGCGAGTACTCCCTGCCCCTCACGGTGGTTATCGGGTTTTTCTCCGTGGGCCTCGCGGTAAAAAGCGCCCTTTTCCCCTTCCACTCATGGCTTCCCGACGCCCACGGTAGCGCCACGGCCTCCTCCAGCGCCATACTCTCAGGTCTGGTGCTCAAGGGGTACATCATCGTACTTATAAAGGTATTTTACCGCGTATTCGGCCTTCGGGTCATAATGGCGGAGAGGGTCTCGAATTTCCTCTTTATCTTCGGTATCCTCGCCATGATATTCGGCTCCGTGGGGGCCCTGAGGGAGCGGGATATAAAGCGTATGCTGGCCTACTCCTCCGTGGCCCAGGTGGGCTATATTTACGTGGGCATCGGCACCCACTCCGAGGCCGGCATGGTGGCCGCCTGCGTGCAGATACTGGCCCACTGCGTCACAAAGCCAATGCTTTTCTGCGCCGCCGGAGGCTTTATGGACGTGTCGAACGGCAAAAAGGCTATGACGGACATAAAGGGCGCGGGGCGGCGTGATAAGATAGCCGGCGCGGCCTTCACCGTTGGGGCTCTCTCCATGGTGGGTATCCCCTTCTTCGCGGGATTTGTGACGAAGCTCACCCTGACCCAGGCCGCCGTAAGCTCCGACAACATAAGAATGGTCATCGCCCTCGCGGCCGTGGCCGTGAGTACGCTTCTTAACGCCCTATACTATATCCCCGTTATTTTCAACATCTTTTCAAAAACCGAAAGCACCGGCATCAAAACGGAGCGTCCCAGGGCGGACCACGCCTTCGCCCTTTGCGTTTTCATGCTCCTCAACGTGTGCTTTGGCGTATTTTCTCAGGAGCTTGTGGACACGGTCCGCCGCGGCCTTGAGCTTTTCGGAATGTAGGAGGCGCGTATGGACGGAAATTATCTCATGCTAATACCGATCCTCCTGCCCGTGGCCGGGGCGCTGACGCTCAATGCAAAGGCACTTAAGGCGCCCGGCCCCCGGAGATTTTTCGTTACCGGCTGCCTCGTGGCCGAGCTCATTTTCTCGGCTGTCTGCGCCGCCGCGGTCGACGGAGAAATAACGGTCCTGACCGTAACGCCTGAGCTCTACGTATTTTTAAGGCTCGACGGACTTGGAAGGCTCTTTTCCCTCCTCGTGGCCTTCATGTGGCTCATGTCCGGGCTTTTCTCCCGTGAGTATATGGCCCACGATAAGGACGAGGGGCGCTACTACGCCTTCCTGCTCCTCTCAGAGGGGGCCCTTGAGACGCTGTGCTTCGCGGGAAATTACATGACGCTCTATCTTGGCTTTGAGCTCATGACACTGCTCTCCACCCCCCTCGCCCTCCACACCCGGACGGAGGGGGCGAGGCGCGGCGGTATGAAATATCTCCTCTACTCCGTATTCGGCGCGTGTCTTGGACTTCTGGGCTTTTTCGTGCTTCACTCATTCGGCGTGACCACGGACTTCACCCCCGGCGGCGTCATCGACCCGGCAAAGCTTACGGGACACGAGGGCCTTGTGCTCACAGCCGCCTTTTTGGCGGTGCTGGGCTTCGGGGCCAAGGCCGGCATGTTCCCCCTCCACGCATGGCTCCCCGCCGCCCACCCGGAGGCCCCGGCAGGGGCCTCGGCGCTGATGTCCGGCGTCATAACAAAGGCAGGGGTACTCAGCATCATAAGGGTCGTATATTACGGGTTCGGCGTAAAGCTTCTCCGTGGGACATGGGTACAGTACGCGTGGCTTTCCCTTACGCTTATCACCGTCTTTCTCGGCTCCATGCTGGCCTATAAGGAGAAAATATTCAAAAAGCGCCTTGCCTACTCCACCGTAAGTCAGGTCTCCTATATCCTTTTCGGCCTCGCCCTGATGACCCCGGAGGCCTTCACCGGAGCCATACTCCACGTGGTCGTCCACTCCGCCATAAAAAACGCCCTCTTTTTCACAGCCGGCGCCGTCATACTGAAGACCGGGAAAAAGGACGTCCGGGAGCTTCGCGGCATCGGCAAGGAGATGCCTGTCACAATGTGGTGCTTCACGCTCTGCTCCCTTGGCCTTGTGGGCATACCGCCCTTGGGGGGCTTTGTGAGCAAGTGGTACCTCGCCATGGGCTCCCTCGGCTCCGGCATACCCGTCTTCTCATGGCTTGGGCCGGTCATACTTCTTGTAAGCGCCCTTCTGACCGCCGGGTATCTCTTCTCCATCACCGTCCGGGCCTTTCTGCCGGGAGCCGATTTTGACTACGCCAGCGTACAGAAAAGAGAGCCCACTGTCTGGATACTCATTCCCCTTGCGCTCCTGACGGCGCTTACGTTTTTGACCGGTATTTTACCGGGCCCAATAACCGAGATCGCCGCTCAGGCGGCGGGGCTCATTTTCTGAAGGGAGGCGCCACATGAAAATTCTTATGCTGATTGCCGTGTTCCTCCCCATAATCGCGGGAGCCGCCCTTCCCCTATTCAAATTCAAAAACCGCCGCCACCGCGAGCTCTACGTCCTCGCCGCCGTGTGCGTAACGTCTGTAACCGTCCTGACGCTCCTACTAAACGCCCCCGTGAGCGCCTTAAAGCTCGTCTCCTTAACGGCGACTCTCCATATCACCCTGAGGCTTGACGGCCTTTCCGGCGTATTCTCCGGCCTTGTGGCGTTTTTGTGGCCCCTTGCCAGCGTCTATGCCTTTGAGTATATTAAGCACGAGGGCGGGGACGACAAATTTTTCGCCTTCTACACCGTGACCTACGGCGTGACGCTCGGCATCGCCATGAGCGCAAATCTTATTACGCTATACCTGTTCTATGAGCTCCTCACCCTTGTGACGCTCCCGCTGGTGACCCACTCCGGGGACCGGCGGTCCGTGAGAGCGGGCATAAAGTATCTGGCCTACTCCATCGGCGGCGCGGCCTGCGCCTTCGCGGGAATGATGATACTCTACGCCTACGGCTCTACGTCCCTTGACTTTGTGTACGGCGGCTTTGTCAGCGCCGATACTCAGCGCCGGACGCTCATGCTTATAGCGTATCTTCTCTGCTTTTTTGGCTTCGGCGTAAAGGCCGCCATTTTCCCCTTCCACTCCTGGCTCCCCTCAGCCGGTGTGGCCCCAACTCCGGTGACAGCGCTGCTGCACGCCGTGGCGGTGGTCAAGGCCGGTGCCTTCGCCATAGCGCGGGTGACCTTTTACTGCTTCGGCGTCTCCCTTCTCTACGGCACATGGGCCCAAGGCGCGGCCATGGGCTTTGCCGTGCTCACCATTGTATTCGGCTCCGCCATGGCCCTTCGGGAACAGCACCTCAAAAGGCGGCTTGCCTACTCCACCGTCAGCAATTTAAGCTACATCGTCTTCGGCGTGACGCTGATGACACCGGCGGGGCTCACCGGGGCATTGAGCCACATGGTCTTTCACGGCGTCATGAAGATAACGCTCTTTTTCTGCGCCGGGGCCATAATGTACATGACCCACCGGGAGTTTGTGCCGGAGCTCACGGGCCTCGGCAAATATATGCCCGTGACCTTCGCGGCCTTCACATTGGCCTCCGCCGCCCTTGTGGGCGTTCCCCTGCTCCCCGGCTTTATAAGCAAGTGGAGCCTCGCCACCGCCGCCATTGCCGAGGGCGGGGCGTTGCCCATTGCCGGCGTCGCGGCGCTTTTAATATCTGCCGTGCTCACCGCCGCCTACCTTCTCACCACCGTAGTCAACGCCTTTTTCCCCCCGGCGGGACAGGGCGGCCACGGGCTGGAGCTTGCGAAAGACCCCAATATGTACATGAAGCTCCCCTTTTTCGTCCTGATGCTTGCCATGCTTGCCCTCGGCATGGGGTCCGGGGGACTTATGGAGCTTCTGTCCCGCGTGGCCGCGGGCGCTATTTAAGGAGGCCGTAAAATGAGTGACTACATTCTTCTTCTCCCCGTCCTCCTGCCAATGACAGGCGCTTTCGCCTCCTTCATACTTGGCCGTCACAGCAAAAAAGCCCGCGATATTTTTGCCGATACCGTCGGCGCGCTGGAATTTCTCATCTGCGCCGGACTTTTGATTTTTTCGGCCTCCGGCCGGGAGCTCTCCCTTTCCGTAAAATATATCTGCGGCCTTGGCATCACCTTCAGGCTTGACGGCTTCAGGGCCGTCTACTGCCTTATCGCCTCGCTTATGTGGCTGATGACCACGGTATTTTCAAACGAGTACCTCGCCCATTACAGGAACCGCAACAGGTACTACCTCTTTACGCTCCTCACCTGCGGGGCCACAGTCGGGGTATTCCTGTCCAACGACCTTTTCACCACCTTCATCTTCTTTGAGATCATGTCCTTCACCTCCTACGTCATGGTGGTTCAGGACGAAAAGCCCGGAGCCATGCGGGCCGGTGAGACATACATCGCCGTGGCGGTCATCGGCGGCATGGTGATGCTCATGGGCCTCTTTCTCCTTGAAAACAGGCTTGGGACCCTTAGCTTTGATGAGCTCAGATTTGCCGTTGAGGCTCTGCCTGACAGATCCGCCCTCTACCTGCCCGGAGCCCTCATTTTAACGGGCTTCGGCGCCAAGGCCGGCATGTTCCCCCTCCACATCTGGCTGCCCAAGGCCCACCCGGTGGCCCCCGCCCCCGCCTCGGCGCTCCTGTCCGGTATCCTCACAAAGGCCGGTGTCTTCGGCGTGCTTGTTCTGACATCAAGGGTATTTCTCCACGACGGCCTCTGGGGCAACGTGATCTTAGCCCTCGGCACGGTGACCATGATCCTTGGCGCTGTGCTGGCCGTATTCTCCGTGGACTTAAAGCGCACCCTCGCCTGCTCCTCCATGTCCCAGATAGGCTTTATCCTTGTAGGCGTCGGTATGCAGGGACTGCTGGGCAACGATAACACCTTGGCCCTATGGGGCACGGGGCTTCACATGGTGAACCACTCCCTCATAAAGCTCGTTCTTTTCATGTGCGCCGGGGTGGTGTACATGAACACCCATGAGCTTGATTTGAATAAAATCCGTGGCTGGGGGCGGAACAAGCCCCTTCTCAACGTCTGCTTCCTCATGGGCGCTCTCGGCATCGCCGGCGTGCCATTGTGGAACGGCTACGTCAGCAAGACGCTCCTGCACGAGTCAATCGTTGAGTTTACCGCCCTCGCCGGGTCCGGCGCGTGGATATACAAAACGGTCGAATGGCTCTTTCTCATATCCGGCGGCCTCACGGTGGCGTACATGACCAAGCTCTACGTGGCCATATTCGTGGAAAAACCGGAAAAACCAATTGAAAAAAAACCGTACATGAGCTTAAAGTCCGCTCTCGCCATCGCTATCCCCGCCCTCGCCTTGCCTATTATGGGTATGCTCCCCTCACGTATCATGGCAAGCGCCGCGCGTCTCATGGAAAGCTTCATGGACCCCACCCTCGTGTGGCGTGATACCCAACACACCGCTGTACAGTGGTTCTCACTTGAAAACCTCAAGGGCGCCCTCATATCCATATCCATCGGCGCGGCGGTATACCTGTTCATTATCCGTCCCCTGCTTACCCGCCGTGACGGGAGCGGAAAGCGATATTATGTAAACCTCTGGCCGGCAAAGCTCGATTTGGAGGAGCTTGTCTACCGCCCGATTGTTGAAAAGGCCCTCCCCTTCCTTGGCGCGCTTGTTTGCAGGATACTTGATAACCTCACCGACTGGCTCACGGCGGCCCTCACCCACACGCTCCTCCGCCAGAAGCCAATCCCGCCCAGAGTCGACGAGGACTATGAGCCCGGCGACTTCGCCTCCAACCCCCACCAGAGCCGCACCTACCAGCGCATCTCCGGCAGTATCTCATATAGCCTCCTCCTCTACGGCTTCGGCTTCTGCGCCGCGATGGTCTACCTCGTCATTATTCTGATAATGAGGTATTGAGCTAAGTAAATACAAAACCGCTCAGAAAAGCATTTTCGCCTTTCTGAGCGGTTTCGCTTTTATTTATCGAACGACGGGTTCATGAAGTAGACGTTCTTCTGGTCCAGCTTCTCCAAGGTCTTGCCAAGGGCCTCGCCGAAGCGCTGGAAGTGGACGACCTCGCGCTCACGCAAAAAGCGTATGACGTTGTTTACGTCCGGGTCGTCGGACAAGCGTAAAATATTGTCGTAGGTTGTGCGGGCCTTCTGCTCCGCGCCCATGTCCTCGGTGAGGTCGGTGATCGTATCGCCCTTCACGCCTATCGTCGCCGCGGTCCATGGCGTGCCGGAGGCGAACTGGGGATATATCCCGGCTGTGTGATCCACGAAGTACGTCTCAAAGCCGGCCTTCTTGATCTCCTCCATGGACATGTCACGGGTAAGCTGATGTACGATGGACGCCACCATCTCAAAGTGCCCCAGCTCCTCAACGCCGATGTCGGTCAGAAGCCCCCGGAGCTCCGGGTAGGGCATGGAGTAGCGCTGGCTTAAATACCTCAGCGACGCGCCAAGCTCGCCGTCAGGTCCTCCTGACACCGGTAGACTATTATAGGGGGGTATCACCTCCTCGGTAACACCCTGCTCTCCCCGAACTTCGGCAGCACCAAGCGGCCATTTTCCCACTTGGCCCCGCTCTTTTCCTCCTGCTCCTCGGTCCCGCTCCCCTTTTGTTCCTGTCGGTTCTTTTCAGTCTCCCTGCGCTCCTTCTCGGTTTGTACAGCATCATAGACCCTTTGTCCAGCACGGGCATCAAAGGGATTAGAAGTCGGCGTATAGCTCGAATTGGCCAGTTGATACAATACGGCTTTCATCTCTTTAGAGATACTAAGCTTGGAAATTGCGCTTATTACCTCATCTTTTTTGACGCTTCCGTCGCCATCGGCGTCCGCGCGAATCACGCCGTTGTAGTAATTGTCCATGCTGATGCCGTAGCTCTTAGCCGTTTTCATTTTGAACGCCGTCATATCATCCTTCCCGTAAAGCAACTCCATCGCCTTTATTTTTTCATCCTCAGTAAGCTTTGAGGTAAGGACCGCTCCTCGCTTCTCTACTGCTTTTTCGGCTGTGGAATACTCCATCAGCATCTTCAACAGCTTCCCCGAATTTTCACCGACCATCTCAGCCATCTCGTTAATGACCTCCCGCTCCTTGTCGGAGGCGATAAGCGCGTAGTAGGGAATGATTTTGATATTCTCCGGGATAGAGGACGCTTTCAGCAGGTCGATTTTATTCTCCTTCTCCGACTTGTCCTCAGTCTTCACCGCCGCTCGAAGCGCGAGTACCAGCGTGTTGGCATCGCTCCCCCTTACGCCGGCCGCGGTCAGTCCCTGGTATGCGCCGGTCTCAAGGGCGCTGTAATTACGAAATCCGCTGTCCATCCAACTTTGGGCATTAGCGCCGGACGTCTTACCGAAAAGCGCCCCGCCTACATACGCGCCCACCTTCTCGCCCAAAGTATCTGTGTACACGGGATATTGCATGATGTCGCGTCCCTTATTGTCCACAGTGTAGCTGCCGCCCTTTATGGCCGCCTCTACTCCCTGGAGGATCTTCTTCATCTGCCCGCCGCCGAAGGGGAGCAAAATGTATGTGAGCGGCTTTCCGACTTCTTTTATTGCCGTTTGTAGCCTTTTCTTTGCGGACCAATCATTGTCCTTTGAAAACGCCTTTCCGATATTCCCAATATTAGGGATAGCGCTTTCGACCGACAGACGGCCCGCATCGATGTCCAGTCCGAGCGTATCGTCCAACCCCAGAGCTCCTACGACGCCCATAAAGGGCAGCTGATCCGCCACGTTGCTTATAAGCCCGCTCACCGCTCCGCCTTTTTGCGTCTTGAATGAGGGCACATTCCCGGTGACCACTCCCTTTGCGAGGCTCACCATGTTTGGGAGCTCATAGCCCGTCAGGTCTCCCACCGTGTCGTTGATGATACCGATGGGGTCCAGTGCCGGACGCCGCCCGATAAAGTACTCATACACCTCATCGTAGAGCCACGCCCCCAGAGCGAATTTAAACAGCGCCAACGCCAGCGCGCCCAGCCCCTTCTCCCGAAGTCCCCGCGGCATGTCCTTGAATACGTATCCGAGCTGGTTGTTCACTTCGAGTTGGAATTGAGTAAACAGCTTCGTCAGCGGACTTGACCGGTTAAAAAGAGTCGGCGTGGAGCCCTTACTTCTGTCGGCCATGACGCCGGCCACCCAGTTATCGGCCTCCTCCATCGCGGCCTGTTCGCTCATTTGCCGGTTTTGTACGTTCTGCCTGTACCGGGCCCGCACAAGGGAATCCGCCGTGAAATTATCTATCCATTCCATGGGACTTGACAGCTTCGCCGACGCGCTTTGTTGCCATGTCCTCACCAGCGGGTCCGACCCGCGCCGGTTTGTAAGGAAAGTACTCATATTTACAAAGCCGTCGTCGGTCTTGATTGCCTTAAGCGTATCCCACATTCCATGGATCAACATACCCCCATCCAGCATCGCCCCGCCCTGGGTGAGCGGAATGAAGTTTGTCAGCCATGAGGCCGGGTTTACCGCCACCATGTTCGCCGCTATGCGCCCCTCAATGGCTTTTACCCTGTTGTACATATCGCGCCCCAGCGCCTGCTCCATGTTCCTGTCGGCTCGGCTTTTCTTGTTGGCCAGGATATTCGTGTACTCCTCCAGATCCACCACGTAGTTACTCAGGGCGTATCTGCCATTCTCGTAGATGTCCTTTATGCGGTTTTCCTTGTCCTGCTCCGCGAGAGACGCGTCCGCTCTTATTTCGTCGACCTGACGTCTCAATCCCTCATCGCCGGTCCTGTATCTGATTTGCGAAGCCAGTGCCCGGAGCCTTTGGATATTCTCTGTCTGGTAAATGACGTCGGCCACGCCCTCTATGTACTTATCAAAGCCCTCTACGGCGTCGTATTCGGTGTCATCTCACACCCTCCAATGCTTTTAGTCTTTTATCGAACTCCCGCGCCTTCGCCCAGACGATCCCTATAAATTCCTCGTGCCTGAGCAAATATATCGGGTTGCTGTCCTCGTCCACGTCCGCCACATAGCCGCCGAACTCCGTAGAATCTATTCCCAGTGCGTCCATAGCCGCCTTGACGCTTTGGGCGATAAAGCCCACGTGGTAGCGGCCTGACGTCCCGTCGTTGTACTTAAACCTCACTGGCTCAAGTATGTCTATCATATCAGCGTACTTGTCCGGCAAAGGCTCAATATCGTGCTTGCGGTTGCGGTCAGACACGGTTATCGAGGAGGACGTAGAGTATATGGTCCCCCATGGCAGAGCCGCCGTGCCCAGCGTTTCCCGATTTCCGGCCACGAGGGGACCAAGCCCGATCTGTATCCTGTCATCATTAAGTGTGAGGGTCGTGCCGTAGATGTCCGGGTTGCCGCTCCACTTGTTAAGGGTATATGATGCCAAAAACAGATTGCCGTTGGCGCATACCCTCATACCGCTTGTGGACCACAGCCCAACGCCGGTACCCGTTGTTGTGGGTTGCACCTCTAAATATCCGGATATAAGGCCGGAGTCTCCCGATACAAAGTTTATTTGCTCGCCATAGAGGCTCTTAGCCGCCACCACCGCCGAGGTCACCATGCCGCCGTCTATGCAGGTCCTGCCGTCTACGACCGTCTTCCAGTTGTCTAAAATCCCCTCTACCGTGGTGACTCTCCCCTGTGCGTCTGAGCCCAGATCCTCCCACGTGATGGCCCCGGTCAGGGCAAGGCTCCCCTTGCTTATGGTGACACTGTTTCCCTCGGCGTCATATACGGTCATACCGTCCGAGCCCAGCCTCAGCGTATGGCTCATGCCGGTATTCAAATCCGTCACGCTGGCCGACAGCTCCTCGGCAGTGGTTGTCAGCTCCGTCAGGCTCCCCTCCGCGCTTTCCATCCGAGTACGGAGCGTATCCGCGGTTGATATGACGGTGGTCAGGTCCCCCTCGGCGTTTGAAAGCCGCAAGTCTATTCCCTCGGCGGTGACAGCCAGCTCCGTAGCAAATTTCTCGTCCACGTCCTCGATCGCCATGTATACCGGGTCTCTTATGAGCTTCGCCAGTGTGTCAAGCTCCGTGCTGTTGAAATTGTCTACCCCCAGATTTCCAAAGGAATACTTCAGCTGTTCCTGAAGGAGACGGAGGTAATTTAATATGTCCCGGTTTATCTGCTCCTGATTTTTCCCGCGCGTTTGCGGAAAGTATATATCCGTATCCAACAAATTCCCCGGCATCATCGCCGCCTCCTTTCATTTGATTTCCTTCCTCTTTGCCCTCTCCCTTTGGAGAAATGGGGCGTAGGGGCCGATGCCCACATCGGCCCGACGCACCAATTTGACCTCCGGCCAAAATCGACGCTTTATACGATGTTGCGCTTTAACGGGGCGTTGCAATATCGGAACACGGGCCGATGTGGGCATCGGCCCCTACGGGTGCGCTTTTTACGGCCCCCAATTCCCCGCGCCTTCCGCCCCTCCCTTGGGAGGGGGTAGGGGGTGGGGCGTCGTGCGTCATTCAAACAGCCCCACTCGGTCCATGATCACCAGCACCCTCAGCATATCCCTGCTCAGCCCCATCTTCACCGGGTCCCCGTTTTTATCCGTATCCGGCGTGTTGCCCGTTATCGCCTTCTTGTCGATGAGCTTCCTCACCGTCCCCTCGGCCCAGGGCGCGCCCTTGCGTATGTCGTCCATTGTGTCGAACACCTTCTCCACCTCCTCCCTCTCCACCTTCTCGCCGTCCGTCAGCACCATCACCGTGTGGTGCCCCTCGTAGACCAGCACGTCCCCGCGCTGGAGGTAATCTGAGCCCGTCAGGTACTTCTTATCCGTCAGCGCCTCAAAGGCCCCGGTTTTCAGAAATTTCTCCCTCATGTACTTCGTGGCCGGGGCGTTCCCTGAGGAATAGGCCGCCTCCATGTCCACCCCCGCCGCCTCGGCGCAGACGGCCATAAAAGACGAGCAGTCGCACTCGCAGGGCACGGCGATTT